>CANPMT010000012.1 GCA_947575235.1 uncultured Porphyromonadaceae bacterium | reverse complement strand
TTTTATAGCCTTTAGAAAGCCGATGCAAATTTTAGCATCTTTTTCAGTGCCCTCGAAATCCGGGGCCATTTTCCCAAATTTCGAGGGCTGTTTCAGGGTCACCCGCTTGGCGGGAGCATTCAATCACTCACTTTCTCTACGATGATGCGGTCGATTATGGCGTGATTGGTCTTAAGATTCATGTTCTTGTCTTCCGGATTCATCACAAGGCGCACCTCATGACGGCCGGGGGCGAGATTGACACGGACCGTGTTGGTGGTGCCCCAGTCGTTCCAGTTAGCAACGCCACGCTGTGGCATTACGATTGTGCCAACATCCTCACCGTCGACGTAGAGACTGCGTATGGCCGCCTTGTTCTCGGTGTTGACGGGACCGTTGCCATTGGCATAACGGAATGAGATGGTGTATTCACCTTCCGGCATCGCATCAGCCGGTGTGTCGATCGTTGCTGTCACAGCCCCGGCTGTCTGGTCGGCCTCGGCGAAGCCGCCGCCGTGCCATCCCTCGACAGCTCCCTTGGGCTGGTAGCTTACCTCTGACGAGGTCATGGCTTTCTTCTCACCGTTCATCTCCCATACGCGGCGTGTGCGGTTGCTGCGGGGTTCTGACGCGAAGCTCAGGGTGCCGTCGCCGGCCACACCTATCACCTGCCACTCACCCTCGGCATCCAAGAGATAGGAGGTCTCTCTTGTACGGGCCACCTCTTTGCCATCACGGAGCACGATGTATTCAGCTATATATTCGATGGGGTTCCATTCCAGAATATTCTTGGGTGAGGACACGAGTGCGCCGGGGGCATCCACTGCAGCAATCCATGCAATTGGGGTGAGGGGTGCCTTGGAGTTGGCCACATGGTTCACCTGCATCGGGGGGATCGGTTCGTTGTCCATCTCTATGCGTATGTCAACGTCACCCTTGAATAGTTTGGCGGGATACCCCTTCCCTGTCTCGGGATAATATGACTTGCCGTTGATGGTGATCGACTTCATACGGTTGCCGAAACCGTTGACGGTGATGTTGAGGCGCGCCCCTCTGTAGGGGAAGTTGGAGAGTGTGCGCTCACCTGCCAATGCCTCGGGGATGAAGGGGGCGAAGCGTATGCCGTTCTTCTCGAAGTTTATTCCGAAGAGCATACGGTTGGTCAGCGCGAGGTTTCCGGCCAGACTCCAGAGCATGTTCGAGGAGTTGAGTTCGGTGAAGATATCGCCGTTGTCAAGGTTGAAATTCTCCTTGTTGGTGGCGAAGAGAGCTGCCGGGCGTATCACACTTCCGATCCCTTCGAGGGCACCCTGCTCATTGCCGGCCTTGGCCTGTGCCAGCGCCCAGTAGGAGGCCACGAAAGGCCAGAGGGCGTTGTTGTGATAGTTTGGCATGTCGGCTATCTGGGGATAGAATATGGCCGGACCGAACTTGGTGGTGGGGTTGTTCTGCGAGATTGATTTCTGACGCTCGGCGGGAGCCACATCGTAGAGTATGGCGAGCGCCTCGCCGAGGGTCTCGGCGCGCGGGTTCAGAATCTTGTTGTCGCGCCCATAGGTGTACATTCCGTAGTACCCCTTGTCGGGCATCCAGAAGGTCTTGTCGATGGCCTGTGAGAGCGCGGAGGCCTCCACCTTGTATTGGGCCGCCTCCTTCTTTTTGCCGAGCACTGAGGCCATCTCTGAGGCTGCCCCGAGGGCTGCCGCATAGAGCACGTTGGTGCCCATGGCCTCACTCTGCGAGATATCGACGGTCTGCATCCATTTGGGATAGCTCTGCTCGCGCCAGTCTATGAAGGAGGTCTCACCCTTCACCAGACCGTTCGCGCTCATCACCGTGGCCTTATCCTTGGCCAGGGAGTTCACCACAACGGGGTATACCTTCTCAAGCCATTTCTTGTCGCCGGTGACTTTGTAGATCTCCCAGGCGGCGAGTGTCCAGATCATGCGGTCGGTCGAGATTGGCCATGCACCGCCTGAGCCTGTGTCCTGGATAATCTGTCCCTCGGGATTGACCTTCTTGAGGAGTGATATCATCGACGCCTCGGGCTGCAGGGCGGCCATGGAGAGGATGATGGAGTAGCTCACGTCGCGGGTCCACACGCCGGCCCACTCCTTGCCTGTGCGGAGTGTGGTGTCGGGTTCCACGGCATTTACCATCTCGTCGAGGCCCATGTTGTAGACGGCCTGCATCAGGGGGTTCCCCCCTGTCAGCACGGGATAGGCCGAGAGGTCGTTCTTACGCTTCCAGGTCTGCTCTATGGGCATGAAGTAGCCGGGGCGACCCTTGTAGGTTGAATGGATCTCTTCGGGCGATACGGCCCATGCCTTGAACTCATCCTGATAGAGGGTGTCGCCTCTCCAGGAGTAGGCATCTGTCGCCACCACCAGGTCGCCGGTAGCGGCAAAGGTGGCGGCCGCCCCTGAGAAGAGGGCGACGCCACCTAATAAAGTTGCGAATCTTTTCGGTTTCATCTATGGTTGTCAGTTTGAACTTGATTGCTTCTTACCCTTCCCCTGACGACGGCGGGAGCGGGTCTTGTTCTTGGATTTATCCTTGGGATTATGACGGGGGTTCTTGCTCCCTTTGTTATCGGGGAGGGGTTTGTTGGGATTACCCTCATCGGTGATCAGGGCGAAATCGAGCTGCTTGCGGTCGAGGTCGGCGCGTGCCACCTGCACCCTCACGATATCGCCGAGGGTGTATTTGTTGTGATACTTGCGACCTATGAGGCAGTAGTTCTTCTCGTCGTAGTCGTAATAGTCGTCGGCCAGGTCGCGCACGGGCACGAGTCCCTCGCACTTGCTCTCGTCAAGCTCCACATAGAAGCCCCATTCTGTCACGCCGGAGATCACGCCGGTGTATATCTCGCCGAGACGGTCTTTCATATACTCCACCTGCTTGTAGCGTATGGAGGCGCGCTCGGCGTTGGCGGCCAGCTGCTCCATATCTGAGGAGTGCTTGCACTGGTCCTCGAGCTTGAGCTTGTCGGTGCTGCGGGCTCCGTCGGCATATTTGGCGAGGAGACGGTGCACCATCATGTCGGGGTAGCGCCGGATGGGGGATGTGAAGTGGGTGTAGTAGTCGAGGGCGAGTCCGTAGTGGCCGACGTTGTCGGTGGTGTAGACGGCCTTCGCCATACTGCGGATGGCGAGCATCGCGAGCATATTCTCCTCGCCTCTACCCTTCACATCCTTGAGAAGACGGTTGAGGCTCTTGTTGACCTCTTTGGCCGAGCCCTCGGTCTTGACCCTGTGGCCGAAGCGGAGGGCGATCTGGCTGAAGTTGGTTATCTTCTCGGGATCGGGATTGTCGTGCACACGGTAGACGAATGATTTCGCCTTCTTACCCTTGGGCACCTTGCCGATGCTCTCGGCCACTGTGAGGTTGGCGAGGAGCATGAACTCCTCGATGAGTTTGTTGGCATCTTTCGACTCTTTGAAATAGACGTCGATGGGGTGTCCATCCTTGTCAATCTCGAAACGCACCTCGGCGCGGTCGAACTCCAGGGCGCCGTTGTCGTAGCGGCGGCGGCGAAGTTCCTTGGCCAGTTTGTCGAGCGTGAGCACCTCCTTGCAGAAGTCACCCTCCCCTGTCTCGATAATCTTCTGGGCCTCCTCGTAGGTGAAGCGGCGGTCGGATTTTATGACCGTGCGCCCTATGCGGTAGTTGATCACGTTGGCCTTCGCGTCAAGCTCGAATATGGCTGAGAAGGTAAGCTTCTCCTCATCGGGACGCAGTGAGCATATCCCGTTTGAGAGACGCTCGGGGAGCATCGGGATGGTTCGGTCAACGAGATATACGCTGGTGGCGCGCTGCTGCGCCTCGCGGTCGATTACTGAGTTGGGGGTGACGTAATGGGTTACGTCGGCGATATGCACGCCCACCTCCCAGTTGCCGTTGGCAAGCTGGCGTATCGAGAGTGCGTCGTCGAAGTCTTTTGCGTCGCGGGGGTCGATGGTGAATGTTGTCACACCACGGAAGTCCTCGCGCTTGGCCACCTCCTCGGGGGTGATTCCGGCGTCGATTCTGTTGGCTGCTTTCTCGACATTCTCGGGATATTTGTAAGGGAGTCCGAACTCGGCGAGTATGGCGTGCATCTCGGCGGTGTTCTCCCCTTTCTTACCTAAGATGTCTACCACCTCTCCACGCGGATTCATCTCCTCGTCGCGCCATTGCACGATGCGTGCTATGGCCTTGTCGCCGGTCTTTCCACCTTTGAGTTTCGAACGGGGTATGATGATGTCGGCGGCGAGGAATTTGGAATCGGTGACGAGGGCGGCGTAGTCTTTCTCCACCTGGAGTGTGCCGATGAATACCTGTTCCTTCGGCTCGATAATCTCGATTACCTTAGCCTCGGGCTCCTGACCCTTGCGGCGTGCCGAAATCTCCACTTTCACCTTGTCGCCGTTGAGGGCGTGCATTGAGTTGCGCTCGGCCACGAGAATCATCTCGTCGTCGATCATGACTCCGTTGCGGCCATTGCTGCGGCGCACGAAGAGACCTACGTTCTCCGTGCCACGGTTTGTATTGGCTTTATATTTTCCGAGGCTCACCTCCTGGATTATGTCGGCGGCGGCGAGTTCATCGAGCAGGTTTATCACATCCATGCGGTTGGAGGGATGGGTGGCTCCCACCGCAAAGGCAATCTGTTTATAGTTGAATGACTGCCGGCTCTCCTTCTCGAGAAATTTAGTAACCTTCTCCAGAAGGGCCTTCTTTTTCATTCTTGGAGCCGTGGCTCCCTGGGTATCGTTGCTCTTCATATGTATATATTTTCTTTTCGTGACACTTGTTGTTATTAACATAACGCGCGTTGATATGAATATTCTTTATTTCATGCTGAAAAAATCATATCGCGCGAGAATCGGATATTTCCGGGCGCGCGTCACTTCGCATGGAAATATTCGGAAATGATTCTGGCCTTGGCCTCCCCTACGGCTGCGGCAAGGTCGTCGAGCGACGCCTCGCTGATGCGTTTCACACTCTTGAACTCTTTCATGAGGGTACGGGCTGTCACTTCACCGATACCCTTGATGTTGTCGAGCTCACTCTTCACCTGCCCCTTCGACCGGCGCAGCCGGTGGTGGGTGATACCGAAGCGGTGGGCCTCGTCGCGGAGATGCTGCACCACCTGGAGGCTGCGGCTCTTCTTGTCGATATAGAGCGGGAGGGTGTCGCCGGGGAAGTAGATCTCCTCGAGCCTCTTCGCTATGCCTACGAGGGCCACCTCTCCCCTTATCCCCATTTCATCGAAGGCCTCGACAGCTGCGCTGAGCTGCCCTTTGCCGCCATCCACCACCACAAGCTGGGGCAGTTCCTCCCCCTCGGCAATCATGCGTGAGTAACGGCGGTGGAGCACCTCTTTCATCGAGGCGAAGTCGTCGGCTCCTACCACGGTCTTGATGCAGAAATGGCGGTAGTCTTTTTTCGAGGGCTTCCCGTTGCGGAACACCACGCAGCTGGCCACAGGGTTCGTGCCCTGTATGTTCGAGTTGTCGAAGCACTCTATATGACGTGGCAGGACGTTAAGACGGAAGTCGCTTTTCATCTGCTCCATGAGTTGCTCCACGCTCCTCTCGGGATTCAGTTTCTCGGCCATCTTCTCTTTGTCGGCCATGTATTGGCGCACGTTCTTCATACCCACGTCGAGTATCTTCTTCTTGTCGCCCCGCTTCGGTATGATGAAGCGCACACCCTCGAATTCCACGTCTGGTTCGAACGGAAGTATTATCTCGCCGAAGGTGCGGTTGAACCTGCGCCCTACCTCCGCTATGGCCATAGAGAGGATTTCGGCGGGGGTCTCGGCGAGTTTGCGGCGGAACTCCAGATTGAGGCTCTGCACCACCGCGCCGTGATGAAGGTGCATGAAGTTGACGTAGGCTGAATCTCCGTTCTCGTCGTAGGCGAACATATCGGTGTCGGCCTCCTGCGACAGGCCGATGACCGACTTTGCGTTGTAGCTCTTCACAGCCTCATATTTCTCTTTCACCACCTGGGCCTCCTCGAATTTCCATTGTTCGCTGAGGCGTGCCATCTCCTCCTTGAGATAGTTCTCGAGCACGACTGTCTCGCCGTTCAGAATCTGGCGCACCTGCGCCACATATTTGCCGTATTCATCGGGCGAGACGAGTCCGCGGCATGGCCCGGCGCATTTCTTGATATGGTAGTCGAGGCAGAGTGAATATTTGTTTCGGGCTATATTTTTCTCCTCCAACTGATGGCGGCAGCTTCTGAGCGGATATACGTCGCGGATAAGCTGGAGCACCACCTTTGCGGCCTGGGCGTTGCTGTATGGGCCGTAGTAGCGGGCGTCAAGCCCCTTCTCGCGGGTCATGAATACGCGGGGGTAAAGTTCTTTGGTGACCACGATCCAGGGGTAAGATTTATCATCTTTGAGCAAGACATTGTAGTGGGGCTGGTATGCCTTTATCATGGCGTTCTCAAGATGCAGGGCATCCTCTTCAGTGGCCACTACGATAAAGCGCATATCCACGATATTGCGCACAAGGAGGTTTGTGCGGGTTGAATCGTGTCGGCGGTTGAAGTAGGATGAGACTCTCCTTTTGAGGCGTTTCGCCTTCCCGACATAGATTACCTTCCCTCTCTTGTCGATATACATATAGACACCGGGTGAATCCGGAAGGTTTAATATCTTCTCGCGCAGATGTTCTCCGGGACGGTTGTAAAGGAGGTCTTCGCGTGTACGGTCGGGCACGATTTCTATTTCGAACTTTCCGGTTTCATCGATATCTCTCCCTGTGCCGGCCAAGAGGTGGTTTATCTTAGTTTCTTCCAATTCTTCCATTTTACTATCTCCTACCTTTGGTTATGACGGAGGCACCCTGAGCGAGGGTGCCTCCTGTTGAAAAATTCTCCGATGAAATCGGGCATCAATATTTGAGAAGGGTTGTAATCTCGCAATCCTTCGGCAGGTTGTCGCGGCCGTTGAGGGCTGTGAGCTCAACGATGAAATTGATGTAGATTTTTTTCGGGTTCATACTTTTCACCAGTTCATAGCAGGCCTCCATTGTGCCTCCTGTGGCGAGGAGGTCATCATGGAGCACCACCACGTCGTCTGAGGTGATGGCGTCGCTATGCAGCTCGATTGTGTCTACGCCATACTCTTTGGCGTAAGCTTTCTTGATTGTCACGGAGGGGAGTTTACCCGGCTTGCGGGCCGGCACGAAACCGCATCCGAGTTCATACGCGAGGACGCTGCCTCCGATGAAACCGCGGGATTCTATACCCACAACCTTGGTCACGCCCTTATCCTTGTAGATTTTCTCCAGCTCCTTGCCCATCACATGAAGGGCTTCGCCATTCTTGAGCATGGTGGTGAGGTCGCGGAAGATTATCCCTTTCGAGGGGAAATCGGGCACATCGCGTATCAATGATTTCAGTTGTTCGAGTTCCATAGGGTCAAGAGTTTGTTTTTATATTTTGTTCCACGTGGAACAATTTTGTTGTATCTTGTTTATTTAATCACATTTAAGAAACGGTCAAACTTGCGTAAGATTGTTACGGGTTGTCAAATTTCATTATTGTTCCACTCTCTTGCGCAAGTTTGTTCCACGTCTCACCGATGAAGCATGATGAGGAGGATGTTGATGTCGGCCGGAGAGACGCCGGGTATGCGTGAGGCCTGCCCTATCGTAGCCGGACGGATGGCTGTGAGCTTCTGCCGGGCCTCTGTTGAGAGCGACGTCAGGGAGTGATAGTCGATGTCGGAGGGGAGCTTCACATATTCGAGCCGACGGGCCTTCTCTGCCAGGTCTTTCTCCCGCTGTATGTAGCCACCATACTTTATAAGAATCTCGGCCGCCTCCACAATCTCGGCGCGCTGCCGTGAATCGATCTCCTCGATCCGCTTCCTCAGTCGGGATATGATTTCCGAGAGCACGGCGAAGTCCAAGCCGGGTCGCTTCAGAAGTTCGTAGAGGCGTATGGAGGCGCTCAGGGGTGACGTGCCCAATTCCTGAAGACGGGCATTGATCTTGTCGCCCATCTTGACTGTGAACCCGCGGCACCATTCTATGAGAGCATCGCGCTGCGCACGCTTCTCCTCCATCACGGCAAGACGCCGGGGTGTCGCCAGACCGATCGCGGCCCCTTTCGGAGTGAGGCGCATATCGGCATCATCCTGACGCAGGAGTATACGGTATTCTGCCCGTGAGGTGAACATGCGGTAGGGCTCATCCACACCCTTAGTCACAAGGTCGTCTATCAGCACTCCGATATATGCCTCGTCGCGTCCCAATACGAAGGGCTCACTACCCTTCACACTGAGGGCCGCGTTGATGCCTGCCATCAATCCCTGGGCGGCTGCCTCCTCGTAGCCGGTGGTTCCGTTTACCTGTCCGGCGAAATAAAGACCGTCGACAAGCTTGGTGCGCAGGTCGTGGGTGAGCTGCGTCGGATCGAAATAGTCATATTCAATCGCGTAACCGGGGCGATAGAAATGAACGTCGCGCAATGCCGGCACTCTCTGCAGGGCTGTCAGCTGCACCTCCCAGGGCAATGAACTGGAGAAGCCGTTGATATAGAATTCGCGTGTTCTCTCACCCTCCGGTTCAAGGAAAAGCTGATGGCTCTCTTTGTCGGCGAAGGTTACAATCTTTGTCTCGATGCTCGGACAGTAACGCGGACCGATACTCTTGATCTGTCCGTTGTAGAGAGGTGATGAATCAAGATTGTCATTGAGTATGGCGTGAACTTCGGGATTGGTATGCACTATATAGCAGCTTCGCGGACGCAACTCTCGGCTCACCTCCGGAAGGAAGGAAAATTTATGGAAATCGCGTTCCACAAGTTCCACAATATCCTCCTCCCCATCCGCTCTTCTCTCGGCTACGGCAACCTTGTCGTCACCATCCTGGCGTTCGGCCAGTGAGAAGTCGATTGAACGTGAATCGACACGTGCGGGCGTGCCGGTTTTCATCCGGAGCACCGTGAAACCCATTTCGCGCAACTGCTCTGTCAGTCCGGTGGAAGCGGCCTCTGAGATGCGACCTCCCGGTATACGGGTGGCCCCGAAATGCATAAGTCCGTTTAGGAATGTCCCTGCGGTGAGCACCACTTTTTTTGCATTGAATCTGAAGCCGAGCGCAGTTATCACCGCACTTACCCGGTGTCCTTCATCCGTCTGTTCAAATTCAAAAGCTGTCACCATATCCTGAAAAAGCTCCAGATTGGGGGTGTTTTCAAGCACCTCGCGCCAGGCATCTATATATTTCGCCCTGTCAGACTGCACTCTCGGCGACCATACGGCAGGCCCTTTCGAACGGTTGAGCATTCTGAATTGTATGGCTGTCTTGTCGGCGATAATTCCCATCTCACCACCCAAGGCATCGATCTCGCGTACAATCTGCCCTTTGGCTATACCTCCGACAGCCGGATTGCACGACATCTGCGCCACCTTGTTCAGGTCAGCCGTGATAAGGAGTGTCCTCACCCCTATCTTAGCAGCTGCCACAGCGGCCTCACAACCCGCGTGACCTGCTCCGATCACTATCACATCATAATCGAATCTCATATCTCCGGTGTCAGCAATTCTTCCAAAGTTCAAGAGCCGCGTTCTCGGCAGCCTCCATTATCTCCCGTTCTCCGGGACCCTTGTCATCGATTCCGCAGAGATGAAGCACACCATGGGCTATGACCCTGAGCAGTTCCGACTCATACTCCACATTCAGGTCGGCGGCATTGCTTGCCACCGTATCGAGC
Source organism: uncultured Porphyromonadaceae bacterium (assembly GCA_947575235.1). Classification (GTDB taxonomy): domain Bacteria; phylum Bacteroidota; class Bacteroidia; order Bacteroidales; family Muribaculaceae; genus Lepagella. The sequence goes on along the minus strand of CANPMT010000012.1, from coordinate 42,424 downwards.
GAGATGAAAATATCACCACCCACTTTATCCTTGCGTGTATAATCAAAGGTAATGATGTCGGTATAATAGTCATGTTTCAGGAACTCACGGTTCACGCGGATAATTTCGTTGTCATCGCAGAAAAGGTAGTTCACATTCCCCACCCTATAATCATGCGAGGCGGCCACCTCCTCAAGCCAGCGGCTCACCTTAGCCAGATCCAGAGAGGGTATCTCGACATCCTTGGTTTCAAATCCGATCATATGTTATAATTTCATTTATATTTTCACATCTCCTATACTTTTCAAATCTCCGGAAGGAAATCCCCGGAGAGAGAAACTACAGTTTTTCAGAAAACAATTTAAAGTATGTTTGGATTTGACACCCGCTATTAGAAACTGTTAAAATAAATTTTAACAATTTCTAAGTGTCAAATCCAACCGCACCATTGTTTCTGAAAAATCGTAGTTGCAAATTTACAAAAAATCCCTCAAAGGAGAGGTCAACCACTTACGAAGATTTTCATCCTGCCGATAATAGTGGCTGAAACGCCCTCCAAGAGCCTCCAAAATGGTTGACAAGCCTCAATCCGGCTCTTTGTCCAGAATTTCGCACATGTTAAAATTTTACACTATTCAATTGATTACTAATTATTTAATCAAATTAACATTTAAAATAACCGCCACGAGAATCAAAAATTTAAATAAATCCCTCCACTTACCCACGAAAATACGATTCTCCAACCATAAAAATCTCATCATTCCACTCTCATACGGTGTGAACTGTTAAATATTAAAAAAGGAGGCAACCTGTGACGGGGTTGGGATGTTTAACTTACAATTAAAAACAGAAATAATTATGGAAACTTCAAATTATCAGAACCAGGCGGCTCAGGCCGCACAGCAGAGCCTCAACGACGCAAAGGTCGCTGCCCAAGATGAAATTCAGAACCTCAAACAGAAGGCCGCCGACGCGCAGGCTCAGGCCGACGTGAAAGCTGACGCCCTGAAGGAACAAGCCGCTGCAAAAGCTGCCGAACTAAAAGACCAGGCTGCCCTATTGAAAGACCAGGCTGCTGAGAAAGCTGCCGAACTTAAGGACCAGGCTGCTGAGAAAGCTGCCGAACTTAAGGACCAGGCTGCCGCAGCCGGACAGAATATCAAGGAGAAGGCTTCCGGTTTCTTCGACCGACTCAAGGAGAAAGCCGCCGACCTTATGGAGGATGGCGCCGATAAAATGCAGCAGGCCGCCGATAAACTGCATCAGTAAACAAGTCGGCTGACGGCATCAGTCTACAAACCCATTGACAGAAGCAGCAAGCTATCAACGCCTGCTCCCTTCCTGACTTCCAGCGGAAGTCACGGTCTATTATAAATAACCCGGACCCTATGGCGGGATGTCGCGACATCCCCTCATAGGGTTTATCTTTTTATATATCTTCTCCCCCACATTTGTGCGCCGTGACTTTTTTGTGTAATTTTGCCACTGATTATAAACCCTCCTTCAAAAATACCCGCAATGAGAATAGGTTTCGACGGTAAAAGAGCTGTGTCTAACATGACCGGACTGGGAAATTACTCCCGTCTGGTTATCGAGGCTCTCGCTTCTGACCATCCCGAACATTTCCTATATATATATACACCGGCACTCAAACAGAATCCCCGCCTCAATCTTATAAACTCCCTCCATAACGTGGAGTTCCGTCTCCCCCCGACTACCGGTTTCAGCGGTAGCCTCTGGCGTTCGTTCGGTGTCACCAATAACCTCCGGGCCGACCGTGTGGATATTTTCCACGGTCTGAGCAATGAGCTTCCTCTTAATATTGCATCGGGCCACGTACCCTCTGTCGTCACCATGCACGATGTCATCTACCGCCGTCTCCCCTATTGCTACTCGGCCATCGACCGCCGGATTTACGATTTCAAATATGGACGGTCATGCCGCAATGCAACCCGCATAATCGCCGTGAGCGAATGCACAAAACGTGATGTCGTGGAGCTGTATGGAATCCACCCGGATAAGATTGACGTAATCTACCAGGGTTGCGACGACTCTTTCCGCACCATTCACACCCCCCAATCTTTGGCCGAGGTGAGAACACGGCTCAATCTCCCGGCGCGCTATATTCTGCAGGTGGGCACGATTGAGAAACGCAAAAACCTTGAGCTGACCGTACGCGCCTTGACAGCCCTACCCCACGACATCCATCTTTTAGCCGTGGGGCGTCCACGGAAAGGTTACCTCGAAGAGGTGATGCGCGTAGCCCGCGAAGCGGGTGTGGCCGACAGAATCGACGTGCGCCAGGATATTAAATTCGCCGACCTGCCACCATTGAACGCCATGGCTGAAGCAGTGGCCTACCCTTCATTTTACGAGGGGTTCGGCATACCCATACTGGAGGCTCTTGAAAGCGGGGCTCCCGTAGTGGCAGCCACAGGGTCTTGCCTTGAAGAGGCCGGTGGCGACGGCGCCATTTATGTGGCTCCCGACAATCCGCGCCAGATGGGAGAGGCGCTCCGTGCCATCATCGACCGCACCGTCGACACTGAGGCAATGAAAGCCAAAGGTAAGCTCCATGCAGCACGTTTCAACTCCTCCGGAATGACCGAAAAAATCCTCTCGACCTACCGTAAGGCTATCGAAAATTTCAGCTCCGGAAAATAATTTTTGCAATTTCCTGAAAAAAAAATGGTATAGTGTGTTGAATTTTGACTAACTTTACACTCTAAAAACCAGATTGCGGCTGAATTTTGAAATGGACGACCATATATATCACATACCGGCACTGCTGGATGAGACAATTAACCTTCTGAATATCAAACCGGAAGGAACTTATATCGACGTTACGTTCGGAGGCGGCGGGCACTCCCGCGCCATTATCTCCGTGCTTGACGCCAAGGGCCGTCTGTTCTCGTTCGACCGCGACATCGACGCTTTCTCCAACCGCATCGATGACCCCCGGTTCACTTTCGTACATTCAAACTTCCGATATATAGAAAATTTCATGCGCTATTATGAGGCGGGGAAGGCCGACGGCATCCTCGCTGACTTGGGTGTGAGCTTCCATCATTTCGACGACCCGGAACGGGGTTTCTCTTTCCGGGCCGACGCTCCTCTTGACATGCGCATGAACCGCTCGGCCTCCCTTACGGCGGCCGACATCGTGGCAACAGCCGATGAACAGCGGCTGCGCCGTATGCTCAACGCTTATGCCGACCTCAAACGGCCCGGCAATGTGGTGAAGGCTATAATCAAAGCCCGCGCCCAGGCTCCCATCCTGACCACCTTCCAACTGGCCGACGCAGTCCGCCCGGCTCTCGACCCCCGCGCCGAGAAGAAGGAGATGGCCCAGGTGTTCCAGGCGTTGCGCATCGAGACAAATGACGAGATGGGCGACCTCAGGCATTTCCTGGAGGCCACAACACGTGTGCTCCGACCGGGAGGACGCCTCGCCATTCTCACTTATCATTCGGTTGAAGACAGAATGGTGAAGAATTTCATGAAGACCGGCAACATCGACGGCATTGAGGAGAAAGACTTCTTCGGAAAAGTATCCACCCCCTGGAAACTTATCACCAGGAAACCGGTGGAGGCCTCACCCGAAGAGGTGGAGAGAAATCCACGCTCGCGCAGCGCAAAACTGCGCGTGGCGGAATTGATCTCCACGGAGTGAAATGACATGACTTTCCCCACTTCCCTCAATACTCTCCCTGTATGAACCTGACCAACCGAAAGAAAAAGGATAACAATAACAATAAGAATAAGCCTAAAACCAAACGGCAAACACCTACGTGGATATCGGACGTGAGATACGGACGTTCCCTGTCGGTCGATTTCTTCAAGCGCAATGCCTGGCTGCTGATGATTTTCGTCGTGGCCATGCTCGCGCTTATGGGTCTGCGCTATAAGACCAAAACAAAAATGGAGGAGATCAAACGCCTCACCACTGAACTTCAACGCGCCGAAAGCTCCAAACTGCAGGAGAAAGCCGCCTATATGTCGCTTATCCGTGAGACGGAAATGAAACGTCTCGTCGATGAGAATGGCCTCGGTCTCGTATTCCAGGAACAACCCCCTTTTGAACTTGAACTCGAAAAAGAATGACCTTCAACGCCGCTATGACCCATGCCTAAACAGAACAACAAAACACACATCCTTTTCAGATATGCCCTCATAACCGTGGGGTTTCTGTTCTTCGCTATCGCTGTCGTGGTGAAACTCTTCACCACTACGGTTATCCATGCCCCTGAATGGAACGACCGTGCACGGCGCGAACTCTCCAAAACCACTGTCATACCACCCGAACGTGGCAATATTCTCGCCTCAAACGGCAATATTCTCGCCTGCAACCTCAAGGTGTATGATATCAAACTTGACCTACGTCATAATAAGGTGAAACGTGAGTCGTCGGTCCCCTGGGCTAAAATCGACAGCCTCGCCGACTCGCTCGACTATCATTTCCCGAGGGTGAGAAACCTCAACCAGCACCCCGACACTTTCAAGAAATACTCCTGGCACACCCGCCTCAAGAAGGAGTTTGAGAAGGACCCTGAGAAGCGCCCACGCGCTCTGCGCCTCGCCGCCAAGAAGACTCTCGAGGATTTCAACATGATCAGAAATTTCCCTTATCTGCGCGATTTCAAGGGAACAGGCTACCGTATACCTGTCTATAAGGAGGAGAAGAATATCCGCATCTACCCTTACGGACGTATGGCTTACCGTAGCATCGGACGTGTCAACGAAAGCCAGGCCACCGGGGAATTCCACGGTTATTCGGGTCTGGAGAAGGACCTCGACACCCTTCTCTACGGCATTCCGGGTGAGGCCAAGAAGGTGGCCCTCACATCGGGCATCTCTAACTGGATGAGCCGCCCCCCTGTGCGCGGTTTCGACATTCTCACAACTATCGATATCGACCTCCAGGATATGCTGGAGGAGGAGCTACATAATATCTGCCTTGAATCTAACGCGGAATGGGGCACAGCCATACTCATGGAGGTGGAGACGGGAGAGATAAAGGCCATCTCCAATATCGAACGCCTATCCGACGGCTCTTACGGCGAGGCCCTCAACCGTGCCGTGCTCCCCTTTGAGCCGGGTTCGGTGATGAAGCCTATATCGCTCATGATCGCTTTCGAGGATGGCCTGGTGAAGAGTGTCAACGAACGTGTCGACTGCTCACCTTTCCAACGCACACGCGACCCCCACGCCCCCTCTGTGAAGGATATGAAGCAGGTTATCGAGATGTCGTCAAACACGGGTATCGCACGCGTCATATTCCGGGGATATGAGAAGGACCCCTCCAAATTCTACGACCGTCTGGAGTCAATCGGATTCTTCGAGCCTATGCACACTGGTATCGCCGGAGAGTGCATCCCGCGCATCAAGAAACTCCTCCCTAAAGACTCACGTGGCAACAACATAACAATGACCTCGCGTCATCTTGACCTGGCCCGTCAGGCTTACGGCTACAACACGGAGATTCCTCCCCTATACACCCTCTCGGTATATAATGCAATCGCCAACGGCGGACGCTATGTAAGGCCCCACCTGGTGCGCTCCCTTATCAATGAGGAGGGGCGCGACTCTGTGCTGCCTATACAGTATATACGCGACCGTATCTGCTCGGAAGAGACAGCGCGCAAGGTCAAGACCTGTCTGCGCGAGGTGGTGTGGGGCGAGCATGGCACAGCCCGCCTCGTACGAGACGACCGCGTGGAGGTGGTGGGGAAAACCGGAACCGCCTACCCCGTGGAGAAGGGTGCCTACAACCAGAGCAAACGACGCTACGCCTTCGCCGGATTCTTCCCATACGAACAGCCGCGCTATTCTTGCATGGCTCTCGTGCTCGGGCCGGCCGGAACAAGCGCCAACCGCACCTCGGGCCAGGTAGTCAAGAATATGGCTATCAAGATGTTCGCCCGTGGCCTGCTCAACAATGCCTCTACCTTTACAGGGAGCCGCGCGGAGTCGGTGCCTATTCTGGCCGCCTCTGAAAAGTATGAGGCCAACGAGCTTACGGCTGCCCTCGGCATACAGCGTGCCAAACGCACAAAGGCTGCCGCGAAGGGTGATTCCCTGCGCCATATAGTGCCAGACGTGGTGGGCTATGACGCCCCTACTGCCGTGAAGCTTCTTGAGGAACGCGGACTGAATGTCTCGCTCAAAGGCTCAGGCCGTGTGGTGGCCCAGTCGCTGCCGAAAGGCACCCCCGTCAAGCCGGGAGGGAAGATTACCCTAAGCCTTAGGTATAACTAATTTTCAATCAACCGCAACCAATAACACTGATTATTCATTATAGATAAAAAAACCATACGATATATGACCTCCAAATTATCAAGTCTGATCCGGGACATAGATGTGCTCGAGATCATCGGTGAGACCGACCGTAACATAACTGCTCTTGAGAGCGACTCTCGCAAAGTGGAGAAAGATGGCCTTTTCGTGGCTGTCAAAGGTGTCACTAACGACGGACATAAATACATCCCCGTGGTGGCGAGCGCCCACGTAGGCGCCATTGTCTGCGAGGATCTTCCCGCCACCTTCGAGAAAGGGGTGACATATATCCATGTGGCCGACTCAGCCGAGGCGCTGGGGCGCCTGGCCTCGGCATGGCACGGCCACCCCTCGCGCAAGCTCAAACTCGTGGGTGTGACCGGAACCAACGGCAAGACCACCACCGCCACCCTACTCTATGAGATGGCCAAACTGGAGGGATACAAGGCCGGACTCCTCTCCACGGTGTGCAATTACGTGTGCGACCGCGCTGTCCCCACTACCCACACCACCCCTGACCCGCTGACTCTCAACAGTCTGTTGGCCCAGATGGTGGCCGAAGGGTGTGAATATGCCTTCATGGAGGTGTCATCCCACTCCACAGCACAGAAACGTGTTGCCGGTCTGCACTTCGCAGGGGGTATCTTCACCAATCTGACACGCGACCACCTCGACTATCATGGCACAGTTGAGAACTATATGAAGGCCAAGAAGGCATTCTTCGATATGCTCCCCCCCACAGCTTTCGCACTCACCAACGCCGACGACAAGTGCGGCTCATATATGGTGCAGAACACCAAGGCGAAGGTCTATACCTACTCGCTCCGCTCTGACGCCGATTTCCGTGGCAAAGTGCTTGAGACTCGCCTCGACGGCACTCTCATGCTCCTGAACGGACGCGAGGTGGAGGTGCAGTTCACAGGGCGTTTCAACGCCTATAACCTCACCGACGTCTACGGAGCCTCGATCCTTACCGGATTCGACCCCGAGGAGGTGCTGGTCAATATGAGCCGTCTGGTGCCCGTCGCAGGGCGTTTCCAGCCCTTCATATCCCCCAAGGGTGTGGCTGCAATCGTGGATTACGCCCATACCCCTGACGCGCTTGTAAATGTGCTCGACACTATCCGTGAGATTGTCGGCCAGGACGGCGAGATTATAACAGTGGTTGGTGCCGGAGGTAACCGCGACCATGGCAAGCGTCCCATGATGGCCCAGGAGGCGGCTTGCCGCAGCGACCTGCTCATCCTCACAAGCGACAACCCCCGCAACGAGGTGCCGGAGGATATTATCGCCGACATGCGTGCCGGACTTAACTCAGAGGAGCTGCAGCGCACTCTCTGCATCACCGACCGCCGCGAGGCGATCCGCGAGGCAGTGCGCCGGGCCTCGCGTGGAACGGTGGTGCTCGTGGCCGGAAAGGGGCATGAGACTTACCAGGAGGTGAATGGCGTACGCCATCATTTCGACGACCGCGAGGAGGTAAAGGAGGCTTTCAGTATTATTTAATAACCCAATGATATACGCACTTTTCCAATTGTTTCAGGATTCCGGGATACCCGGAGTCCGCTTGATGGACTACATTACTTTCCGTGCCGGAGTATCCTTTGCACTGGCGATGATTATCGCCCTCGTCTTCGGCCACGACATTATCCGCCGCCTGCAGAGAATGCAGGTGGGCGAGGTTATCCGCAATCTCGGCCTCGAGGGGCAGATGAAGAAGACCGGCACACCCACTATGGGTGGAGTCATTATCATCCTGGCCATACTCGTGCCCTGTCTCCTTGTGGGCAACCTTACCAATGTCTACATGATTCTCATGCTCATAGCAACCGTCTGGATGGGATCAATCGGATTCCTCGACGATTACCGCAAGCTGAAGTATCATAACAAGGATGGCCTCCAGGGGAAATACAAGGTAATCGGCCAAATCGGCCTCGGCCTTATCGTGGGCCTCACCATGTGGCTCTCCCCCTCGATCGTGATGAGCGAGAATATGGAGGTCATGAACCAGATAAACCATGAGACGGAGGTGGTGCATTCCCTCTCTATGGTGAAGTCGCCGCAGACAACTATCCCGTTTGTCAAGAATAATAACTTCAATTATGAATGGCTCACAAGCTGGATGGGCGACTCGCAGACGGCTGAGACAGCCGGATGGATCGTGTTCATAATCGTGGTGATTGTGGTGGTGGCGGCCGTCAGCAACGGCGCAAACCTCACCGACGGTCTCGACGGCCTATGCGCGGGCACCTCCGCCATAATCGGTGTGGCGCTCGCCATCATGGCATATTTGGGGGGCAATATCATTTATTCAGGCTATCTGAATATCATGTATATACCCGGAAGCGAGGAACTTGTGGTTTACGCCGCCGCATTCATCGGTGCGCTGGTCGGCTTCCTCTGGTATAATGCCTTCCCGGCCCAGGTGTTCATGGGCGATACCGGAAGTCTCACTTTGGGTGGTATTCTCGCTGTATTCGCCATCCTCATACGCAAGGAGCTCCTCATACCACTGCTCTGCCTTATCTTCTTTATCGAGGACCTCTCGGTGATAATGCAGGTGAGCTACTTCAAATTGACTAAACGGAAATATGGCCAGGGACGCCGCATCTTCAAGATGACTCCCCTCCACCATCACTTCCAGAAAGCCGGCGACCCGGCTGTGAAGTGCCTTATCAATTTCCCTAAATTACCGATTCCTGAATCAAAGATTGTGGTGAGATTCTGGATTGTGGGCATTCTGCTCGCCGCCCTCACCTTCGTGACTCTGAAGATTCGCTGACATTAAACTGAACTTTTAAAATGGCTGTTAACAAACATGATATCAACCTCGACGGTCGCCTTGTGGTGCTCGGCGGAGGTGAAAGCGGCGCCGGAGCCGCTGTGCTCGGAAAAGTGAAGGGTATGGACGTGTTCCTCTCTGATATGGGATCCATACCGCAGAAATACAAGGACCTTCTCGACAAGTACGCCATCCCCTACGAGGAGGGTGGACACACCGAGGAGAAGATTCTCAACGCAACCGTCGTGGTGAAGAGCCCCGGCATACCCCCCTATGCCCCTATGGTGAAGAAAATCACCGACAAGGGTATCCCCGTACTCTCTGAAATTGAGTTCGCCGCCGGATTCACCGACGCCCGCATGGTGTGTATAACCGGCTCCAACGGAAAGACCACCACTACCCTGCTCACCTATCACATCCTGCGCAAAGGTGGCGTGGATGTGGGTCTGGCGGGGAATGTGGGTAAAAGTCTCGCCCTCCAGGTGGCCGTCGACCCTCACGACACGTATGTGATCGAGCTCTCAAGCTTCCAGCTGGAGAATATGTATAAGTTCAAGGCCAACATCGCGGTTATCATGAACATAACCCCCGACCATCTCGACCGCTACGACTATAAGATGGAGAATTATGTGGCTGCCAAATTCCGCATTCTCCAGAACCAGACTAAGGATGACTACTTCGTATACTGGGAGAACGACCCCATCATACGCCAGCAGGTGGCCCAGATACAGAGCGAGGCCCTGCACCTCCCCTTCGGTGTAGACCGCGAGGAGAACAGCGCGGCTTGGGTCGAGGATGGCGTTGTGCATTTCTCCACCCCTGAGGAGGTATGGCAGATTCCTCGCGAGAAACTCTCGCTCAAGGGATTACATAATCTCTATAACTCCATGGCAGCCGGAATCTCGGCCTCGGTGCTCAATATCCGCAAGGATAACATCCGCGAGGCTCTCGAGGATTTCGAGGCCGTGGAGCATCGTCTGGAATATGTGGCCACAGTCGATGGCGTGCGCTACGTCAATGACTCGAAGGCCACCAACGTCAACTCCACCTGGTATGCCCTCGAGAGCATGAACACCCCTACGGTGCTGATTCTCGGCGGCAAGGATAAGGGTAACGATTACACTGAGATTGAGGCTCTTGTCAAGGAGAAGGTCAAGGCGATTGTCTGCATGGGTCTTCACAACGAGAAGCTCCTCGAATTCTTCACCGGTAAAGTGCCCGAGATTGTCGACACCAACTCCCTGGCCGACGCCGTTGCGGCTTGCCGCCGCCTGGCTTCGGAGGGAGACACCGTGCTCCTCTCACCCTGCTGCGCAAGCTTCGACCTCTTCAAGAGCTACGAAGACCGTGGCTGCCAGTTCAAAGAGGCTGTAAAATCACTTCTGAAATAATAACTCTCCTTCATCATGCCAACGCAAAACAACACTTCTTCCGAAGGTGTCACCATCAAGGCTACTGTCGACGGTGTGGCCGTCGACAGCCGCCAGAGCGCTTCACGCAAGCCCAAGACGGTGACTGCCGAACGTCCCAAGGCCGACCCCTATCTCTGGGGAATATACATCTGTCTCCTCGTGGTGTCGGTCGTAGAGCTCTTCTCCGCCTCCAGTTCGGAGGTGTCGGGGGGCAACGTATACATGCCCCTTATACGCCATGCCATATTCCTCGTGTTAGGTCTGGGAATAGTGCTGGGTCTGCAGAACACGCATTACGGCTATATAAGCCGCTTCGCATGGTTTTTCGCGCTGATATCCTTAGGATTGCTAATTCTATCGAATTTCTTCGGCGTGGAAATCAACGGTGCCCAGCGCGCCATAAAGATTGCCGGATTCACCATTCAGCCACCTGAGATTGTGAAGCTCACCGTGGTGGTGCTCCTCGCCACTATCCTCGGGCGCCATCAGGAACCCCGTGGCGTGTCAAACCGTGGTGTCATCGAGGCTGCCGTGGTGGTGGTGCTCTTTGGCGTGTTCCTCTGGAAGAATGGCCTCACCAACACCATCCTCCTGTTCGGCGTCAGCATATCGATGTTCCTTATCGGCGGTATGAACTGGAAGAAGTTAGGGATGGTAATCCTGGTATACGGCATTTGCGGCGGAGCATTGTACATGATGAAGTATACCGGAGAGAAAACCAACGAATTCAATCAGATAGGCGTCACCCAGACCACTGTCGCGGATAAAGGCATCGACCGCACCGGCACCCAGAAAGGGCGTATAGCCCGCTATCTTGAGGGGGTTAGCCCCGATGACGAGATCACCGACGAGAACCGCCAGGTGATATTCGCCACCATTGCCCAGGCTCATGGCGGTGTATTCGGCCAGGGTCCCGGAAACTCGCGCGAGAGCGCGCGTCTACCCCTCGCCTTCTCCGACTATATCTATTCGATTATCGTCGAGGATACCGGACTCTTAGGGGGCGTGGGCCTGCTTCTGCTCTATCTCTTCCTGCTGGCACGCGCCGGACGCATAGCCTACAGGTGCTCAAGGGCTTTCCCGGCTTTCCTCATCATGGGATGCGCCGTGCTGATTGTATTCCAGGCTCTCGTACATATGGCCATCGTCACCGGACTCTTCCCGGTGAGCGGTCAGCCGTTGCCTCTCATATCGAAAGGGGGCACATCAATCCTGGTGATGTCGGCTGCCATAGGTATCATGATCTCCGTGAGCCGTTTCGCCGTCACCAACGGCAATTCAAAACAGATTAAGGCCGAACTCCGTGAACTTCCCGAAGATATGCAGGCCGCAAACTATTCAGCTACAAAGTAATGACCTCATCGCAAAATATCAGCTCCGGAGCGGGAACGCGTCGCCCCAGAGTGGTGATCAGCGGCGGTGGCACCGGAGGACACATTTTCCCCGCCCTTTCTATCGCCGACGCGCTAAAGAACCGTCTCAACGCCGAAATCCTCTTCGTGGGTGCCGACAACCGTATGGAGATGACACGTGTGCCTGACGCAGGTTACAAAATCATCGGCCTCCCCGTGGCCGGATTCGACCGGAAAAGAATCTGGCGCAACTTCGGTGTGCTCCTGAAACTCTTCAAGAGCCTGCGTCTGTCGCGCAAAATCATACGCGATTTCAAGCCCGATATTGCTATCGGCGTGGGGGGTTACGCCTCCGGTCCGACGCTGAAAGCGGCCCAGAGAGCCGGAATACCCACCCTCATACAGGAACAGAACTCTTACGCCGGTGTCACCAACAAACTGCTCGGTGAGAAAGCCGGAAAGATCTGCGTGGCCTACGACGGTATGGAGCGTTTCTTCCCGGCCGCAAAGATTGTAAAGACCGGAAACCCCATACGCAAAGCCCTCCTCTCGAATAAGAAGAGCGTTGCAGAGGCAAGGAAATCGTTCGGACTCGACCCCGAACGCCCCACTCTGCTCGTAGTTGGAGGCAGCCTGGGTGCGCTCACCATCAACGAGAGCCTGGAACAGGGGCTCTCAAAGCTGACACAGAAAGGGATACAGGTAATCTGGCAGACAGGGAAGAATTTCGGCGACCGCGGCCCTGCGGCTGCCAAAGGTATGAAAGGTGTTGTGGTGACACCCTTCATCACCGATATGGCCTCAGCATATAAGGCTGCCGACCTTGTGATCGGACGTGCCGGAGCGGGGTCTATTTCGGAACTGCAGGCTCTCGGGAAAGCCGTGATTCTCGTCCCCTCGCCCAATGTGGCCGAAGACCACCAGACCCACAACGCCCGCGCCCTCTCCGACCATGGCGCCGCCGTGCTCGTAACAGATGCCGAAGCGCGCGACAGACTCGTGGATGAGGCAATACAACTCTTCGACGACCCCGCACGCCGCAAATCCATGAGCGATGAGATTGCCCGCATGGGGATAACCGACAGCGACTCGCGCATTGCCGACGAAGTCTGCGCACTGCTCAACATCGCCAAATAAATCATTTCTCCTTGACACACACTTAAATAACCACGGTCATGAACCACGACATATCACAGCATCCCGCTGATTCAGCCTACACCAACCTCTACTTCGTGGGTGCCGGCGGAATCGGCATGGCCAATCTGGAACGCTATTTCCTTAGCAAGGGTCACAACGTAGCCGGATACGACAAGACACCCTCGGCTCTCACCGCCCAACTTGAGGAGGAGGGGGTTAAGATTACATATACCGACGCCGCTGAAGAGATACCCCAACCCTTCCGCGACCCCTCGACGACACTGGTGGTATACACCCCCGCGGTGCCGGCCGACAGCGCCATTCTCACATATTTCCGCCAAAACGGGTTTGAGGTCATCAAACGTGCCGCCCTATTGGGTAAGATTACCCGCTCCACCTCTGCCATTTGCGTGAGCGGTTCACACGGCAAGACCACCACCTGCTCAATGACAGCCAACATATTGCGTCAGTCACACGTGGGCTGCAACGCCTTCCTCGGAGGGATATTGCGCAACACCGGAAGCAATCTGGTGCTAAGCGACTCATCTCCATGGTCGGTTATCGAGGCCGATGAATATGACCGTTCATTCCATCAGCTCTCCCCTGAGATAGCCATCGTGACATCAACCGACCCCGACCACCTCGACATCTATGGCGACGAGGCGGGATACCTCGAGGGCTTCGCCCATTTCACCTCCCTGATACGCCCCGGGGGCACCCTCCTTCTCCACACCGGGCTCAAGCTTCATCCGCGTGTGGCCGAGGGTGTGAAGGTTATGACCTACAGCGGCGGCTCTGAAGGTGACTGGCATGCGGAGGATATAACCTTCGGCAACGGCAGCCTCAGCTTCACACTTGTGGGTCCTGACGTAAGAATCGAGGGTATCGAGGTGGGTGTGCCTGTTGAGATCAACATAGACAACGCCGTGGCGGCCTCAGCAGCCTCTCTGCTGGCCGGAGCCACTCCCGACGATGTGAGACGTGGCATAGGAAATTTCAGGGGCGCAAAACGCCGTTTTGAGGTGATTCTCGACGGACGCGACGGGTCGCCCGCCCTTATCGACGACTATGCCCACAGTCCCAACGAGGTGAAGGCCTCCATACGCTCTGTCAAGAGGCTTTATCCGGGGCGCAGCCTCAGCGTGATATTCCAGCCCCACCTCTACACACGCACCCGCGATTTCGCCCCCGAATTTGCTGAAGCCCTCTCTGAGGCCGACGAGGTTATCATGCCTGAAATCTACCCGGCACGCGAGCTTCCGATACCCGGTGTGGACACCTCCATAATCCTCGACCGGGTAAAATCAGCCCGGAAATGTTATTGTGAACGAAAAGATTTGCTAAATTTGATAAAAAATCGTAACTTTGACATCGTTATGACCTTAGGGGCTGCCGACATCGACCGCCTCCTGCCGGACATAGCCAAAATCTTAGAGGATAGGAAACAAGTTTCGCAAGATGCGTAAGACAATATTGAAATGGTTGATACTCACCTCCTTGATTGCCTACGTCACAGCCGTGACCGTGTGGGCGAACGAGGAGGCGAAACGGCATACCTGCCAGGGTATCGAGGTTTCAATCCTTACCGCCACGAGTGCCGACTCCATCACCATCAACGGTGTCAGGGAGGAGCTCAAGCGTTTCCCGAAGAGAATCGAGGGAATCCCCTTGAATATCATCGACACCCGCGAGATTGAGGATTATCTGAGCGGATTCTCGAATTTCGAGGATGTGGAGTGCGCACTCACCAACAAGGGTTACCTCAGTGTGGCCGTGCGCCCCATGATTCCCGAGATAAGGGTCTTCGACCGCGACAGCAGCTATTACATCAACAAAGATGGTAAACGTATTGAATCAAAGGCCAATTTCTTTGTGGATGTGCCTGTGGTAAGCGGCAATTTCACCCCGGCGTTCACCCCGAAGATGATTCTTCCGGTGAGCCGTTTCGTGCAGAACGACCCTCTGCTCAGCAAACTTGTGGGAATGATTGAGGCACGCGATGCCGACAACATCATTCTCGTGCCGCGCATCAGAGGCCACGTCATCAATTTCGGCGACACTAACCGTCTGCAGGAGAAGAAACTGGCCCTGCTCACAGTCTACCGCAAGGTTATTCCTTACAAAGGCTGGGAGGCGTATGACACCATCTCCGTGAAATTCCGCGGCCAGGTGGTGGCGACACGCAGCGACAAGAGTCCCTGGATGCACGGGGTAGATTACGAGGAGGATGACGACCCCGAGGAGTCGACACTACCCGACCTCTCCCCCACGCAGCCCACATCAAACCATTGAACCATACGGAGTCCGCACCGTTATTAATTTAGAACCAGAACACCAATGAGTGACGAGAGATATATCGCAGCTATCGAAATCAGCAGCTCGAAGATTATAGCCGCCGTCGGAAAAACTTCCGGCGAGGGGCAGCTTGACGTGATTGCAGTTGAACAGGAGAAGGGTGTCGAGTGTGTGCGCTACGGCATTATCCAGAACCTGGAGGAGACAGCCACCCGTGTGGCACGGATCATCGACCGCCTGGAACACCGCGCGGGCGTGGCTCCGCGTGAGATCAAGGGTCTCTTCGTAGGCCTCGCAGGACGCTCGGTGAAGAGTATCCCCAGCGAGGTGTCGATCTCTCTCCCCGACGACACTGAAATCACCGACGATATAATCCAGAGGCTGAAACACGACGCCATGAGAGCCGCAATCGACAGCTCGCTTGAGGTAATCGACGCTGTGCCACGCATTTACAAAGTGGGAAAGACCGAGACAACCTCTCCCAAAGGAACCATCGGCAACCATATCCAGGCCACTTACGACCTGATTGTGTGCCGCCCGGAGCTGAAACGCAACCTCTCGCGCACCATCACCGACAAACTCGGCCTGCGCATCGAGGGATTTGTGGTGACTGCTCTTGCCACCGGACATCTCCTACTCTCTACCGAGGAGAAGCGTTTAGGGTGCATGCTCGTCGACATGGGTGCTGAGACAACAACCGTGACGATGTATTCCAAGGCGTGCCTGAGATACTTCGCCACTCTCCCGCTCGGCGGCCGCAACATCACACGCGACATACAGTCGCTGAGCGTGCTTGAGGAGGATGCCGAGGAGATCAAGAAGACCTCCGGCAGCGCGTTGGCTCCCGAGACACCCTCCACACTCAACCTCAACGGTGTGAAACTCGCCGACGTCACCAATCTGTTGGTGGCCAGGGCCGAGGAGATTGTGGCTAACGTGGTGGAACAAATCGAATATGCCGACCTCAAGGAGAGCGACCTCCCCTCGAAGATTATCTGCATCGGGGGCGGCTCGCGCCTGCAGAACATGACTACACTTCTGGCTAACCAGAGCAATCTCCAGGTAACTCATGGCACTCTGCCGCGATATGTGGTGATCGACGACCCCAAGGCTGCGAATGCCGAGGTGGAGGGTGTGATAAGCATCCTCTATGCCGGCGCAACCCTCAGCGACCGCCAGTGTCTGGAGGAACCGGTGCGCACGGAGGTGCCCGTCACCGGGACACACGTTCCCGAACCGGAACCGGAACCCGTGGTGAAGAAGCCGAAGAAACAGAACAAATGGATGACTTCAATAGCCGAACGCATGTCGAGGATGTTCGGCAGTCCAACCGACGATTCAGACATCCTCGAATAATCACCCCGACATTATAGATTCAAGACTATTTCCCTCTCATAAAAAAGACCCTCCGAAATGGATGAGAACCAGATATATAACTTAGCTGACGACACTACCTTCGTAGACGATCCCAACGCCTCGATAATTAAAGTGATCGGTGTGGGTGGCGGCGGTGGAAACGCCGTCAACTACATGTTCCGTCAGGATATCCCTAACGTAAACTTTGTGGTATGCAACACTGACAAACAACACCTTGACATGTCGCCTGTGCCCACACGTCTGCTGTTGGGTTGGAACATCACGCACGGTCGCGGTGCGGGCAATAACCCCGAGGTGGGTAAGCTCTGCGCCGAGGAGAGTCAGGAAGATATAAAGAAACTATTTGAGGATGGCACCGAAATGGTGTTCATCACCGCTGGTATGGGTGGCGGCACCGGCACCGGAGCCGCTCCTGTCGTGGCCCGGCTCGCAAAGGATGCCGGTATGCTCACAATCGGCATTGTGACAGTGCCGTTCCTTTTCGAGGGGGAAAAGAAAATCCTGAAGGCGCTCGACGGCGCCAACGAGATGAGGGAACACGTTGATGCCCTGCTGGTTATCAACAATGAAAACCTTATTGAGCTTTATAAGGACGTCAATTTCTTCAACGCTTTCGAGAAGGCTGATGACACTCTGGCCAACGCTGCCCGAAGCATCTCCGACATCATCTCCGAACGATGCTACATCAACGTCGACTTCCAGGATGTGAAGACCACCCTTAAAGACAGCGGAACGGCCATCATATCAACA
Organism: uncultured Porphyromonadaceae bacterium; assembly: GCA_947575235.1. GTDB lineage: Bacteria > Bacteroidota > Bacteroidia > Bacteroidales > Muribaculaceae > Lepagella. The sequence continues at coordinate 25,064 of CANPMT010000012.1, read as the reverse complement.
GCTTACGGAGAAGGGGAGCACCGTATATCCGATGCCATCCACAATGCCCTCCATTCGCCGCTGCTGAAAGCGCACGACATCAACACCTCGAAGCGTCTCCTCTTCAAATTCACCTGCTGGAAGGACAGCGAGAATCCGCTGCGCGCCGAGGAGATTGCCGAAATCACGCAGTTCACATCAAAACTCCCTTCAAGCATAGATGTGAAATGGGGTATAGGCGACGACCCCTCGATGGGCGACCGCGTAAAGATTACAGTGCTCGCATCGGGCTTCGACGTCACTCTCATGGAGAGCAAACCTGGCTCCGGGAATGGCCCCATCATGTTCGAGGGGAAATCAAAGGAGCAGGAGATGGAGGAGAAGCAGCGCAAGGAGGAATCGACCGAGCGCATAGCCGAAGTATATGGCACAGAGAAACTCAGCAAGCAGCGCCGCAACGCCGCCCGCCTGAAGTATGCCGTGCTCAAGCCCTCGCAGTTTGACGACCACGAGGTGATCGCCATGATTGAGAGCGTCCCCACCTACAACCGCGAACCCCGTTTCAATGAGGAACTGAAACGGATATCCGAACATAATACCGATTCAAACAATTCCGGTTCTCATAAACGTCCCGAAAGAGGCGGTGAGACCATAACCTTCTGACATACTGATAAATATCAACCAACAAGATATAACTGACAAAGATGGAAACTAAATTCCAGATGGTGGCCAAAACCTTTCAGGGCCTTGAAGATGTGCTCCGCGACGAACTTATCGCACTCGGGGCGGAGAACGTAGAACTGGGCACCAGGATGGTGACCTTCGAGGGTGACAACGAGCTGCTGTATCGTGCCAACCTGTGCTGCAGGACAGCCCTCAGGATTCTGAAACCGATAGTGAAATTCACTGCCGATTCGCCTGACGAGCTCTACGACTATGTTCGCGACCTCGACTGGGAGCAGTTCATGACTGTTGATTCCACTTTCGCTATCGACTCCACAGTCAACAGCGCCGACTTCACCCATTCCAAATTCGTGACTTACAGGGTGAAGGATGCCATCGCCGACCATTTCAGCGACAAGTATGGCAAACGCCCCTCAATCAGACTCTCCGGAGCCGACATCCAGCTGAATGTGCACATAGCCGACAACCGCGTCACAATCTCGCTCGATTCAAGCGGTGAGCCTCTCTCTAAACGCGGCTATCGCGTGGAGCAGACAGAAGCACCTATAAATGAGGTGCTTGCCGCCGGAATTATCATGAAAACCGGATGGAGAGGCGACAGCGATTTCCTCGACCCCATGTGCGGCTCGGGCACTTTCCTGATCGAGGCCGCCCTCATCGCAGCCAACATCAACCCGGGTATCTACCGCGAGCATTTCGCTTTCGAGAAGTGGCCTGACTTCAACGAGGAGCTTTTCGAGGATATATACAACGATGATTCGGCTGAACGCGAATTCGCCTACAAGATCTATGGCGGCGACATCTCGGCCGAGGCTGTGGCCATAGCCCGCAAAAATATCAAATCGGCACGCGTCGAGGATATGGTCGAGATTGAATGGAAACCTATGGCGGAATGGACTGAGAATGCCCCGGAGGGTATCCTCATCACAAATCCCCCTTATGGCGAGCGTCTCAAGCCTGAGAATATCGAATCGCTCTATAAGACAATGGGTTCTACCCTGAAGAAATATTTCAAGGGCTGGCACGCATGGATTATCGGTTTCCGCGATGAGCATTTCGCCGAGATCGGTCTCAAACCCTCTGTCAAGATCCCCCTCCACAACGGCAGCCTCGAATGCAGCTTGCGTGAGTATGTGCTCTTCGATGGCAAATACTCTGACTTCCGCGCCGACGGCGGCAGTGTGAGCAATGTCGAGGCCAAGAAGGAGCAGGGCCCCAAGAAGGTGCGCCATATCTCTGACGACGACTGGGAGAAACAGGCCCGTAAGTTCAACAATTCCAAGGGTATGGGCGACGACCGCAAGAAGAAGAAACCCTTCAACCGTGATGACCGCCGCGACAATTTCTCGCGTGACTCATACAAGGATGACCGCCGCGACAATTTCTCCCGCGATTCATACAAGGATGACCGCCGCGACAATTTCAAGAAGGAGGGCTTCAAGAAAGACTTCAAGCGCGATGGCTACAAGAAAGACTACAACCGTGACGAGCGCAAGAGCCGTGGTGTGGATTATAACCCGGGCCTCTCGCGCGGACCACGTCTCCCCGAATCCTCTGAGCGTGTGGTGAATACCGTACACATGCGCTCACGCAAGGGGTGGAAAAAAGATGAGGAATGACCAGACGTAAGGGTATAGGAAAAACCGGCATGACACTCGCCGTCATTATTATGGCGGCGATGTGTTGTGCCGCACTCTTTTTTGGCCCCACGACACGTGTCTCGGGCGAGACCGGAATATGTCTCCCTTCACCAAACCTCTGGAACATACCCCCGGTATGGTCATGGGCGGCCAATACCCTGCTGTTGGGGCTGATAGCGGCCGGGGCTTTCCTGCTGAACCGTCATCACAACTTTATCCGATCAACCGAACCGGTGCTACCGGCGATGTTCCTGGTATTGGCGGCCTCAACACCCTGGACCGACACGTATCTCTCCACCTCCACAATTCTCTGCGCCGTGAATCTTGTGGCCATATCTATTCTCTTCCCGGCTTTCAAATCGCGCAACGCCACTCAGGAGATGTTCGTCATAGCCACGTTGCTGAGCTTAGGGTCGATGATTCAATATGCCTTCCTCCCGTTCATAGTGGCCTACGTGATAGGGGCTATCCTTATGAAGGCGTTCAGAATCAAGGAGATGCTCGCCACATTGATGGGTCTCGTAGCCCCTTACTGGGTCGGGGTCGGACTCGGTCTGATTCCCCCCGACTGGTTCCGTATGCCTGACATCACGAATCTTTTCAGCGGATTCGCACAGGCGCAGGACCTGTTCGTGCTCATGCTCAGCGCGGGTCTGGCCATATTTGCCGGCATTATCCTCGGACTCAACAACAGCATCAAGCTCTATGCCGGGAACTCACGCATAAACGCGCTTAACATGACCATAACCCTTGTGGGGATGGTGTCGATAATCTGTGTGATAGTCGACTTTACAAATATGATGGCTTATCTGGCCACGCTTTATTTCACTTTGGCCGTGCAGATAGGCAATCTCTGCGCTCTCTGGACCTTCCGGCGTGAATGGCTGGTGGCAGCCGTGCCGGCAGCCGTCTACGTGGCGCTCTTTCTCGTAATGCTTCTCACTTGATTCAGAATGAAAATTATAATCGATAATAAGATTCCATTCATAGCCGGCCGTCTTGAAGAGGTGGCCGACGTTGTTTATACCGACCCGTTCAGTTTCACTCCGGAGCTGGTAAAGGATGCCGATGCCCTGATTATCCGCACCCGCACCCGCTGCGACAGCCGACTGTTGGAGGGATCAAAGGTATCGCTCGTGGCCACCGCCACCATCGGGACGGATCAGATTGACCTTCCCTGGTGCCGCAAGAGGGGGATAACTGTACGCAATGCCGCAGGATGCAACGCTCCCGGCGTGGCTCAGTATGTATGGTCAGCGCTTCTGCGCGACGGCTTTGACCCTGCCTCGCAAACATTGGGAGTGGTAGGATATGGCAACATCGGCACCATCGTGGCCGACTGGGGGCGCAAATTGGGATGCCGCATACTCGTGTGCGACCCTCCGCGCCGTAAAGCCGGATTCAATGATGTGGAATATCTTCCGCTGGAGAGTGTGCTCCGCGAGGCGGATGCCGTAACTCTCCATACCCCCTTGACAAAGAGCGGTGAGGATGCCACTTATCACCTTATAGGTGAGCGTGAGTTGGAGATGATGCGTCCCGGCTCAACTCTCATCAACGCGGCCCGCGGGGGCGTGGTGGACAATATCGCCTGGCAAAACCATCTCGCAGGCAGGAGGGGCTGTCAGGCTGCCAACGGAGCTGCAGCAAGCGGCACGGGCGCCCACAAAGCCGTTATCGACGTCTGGGAGGGGGAACCCGACATCAACCGCAATCTCCTCGACTTGGCACTCGTGGCCACCCCTCACATAGCCGGATACTCATTCGAGGGTAAACAGCGCGCCACACGCATGGTGCTTGAGGCGGTTGAGCAACACTTCGGAGTGAGGGTCAATAAAGATGGATTGACCGGGCAATATGTGGCTCCCGAAGCGATTGCTTCAGCTGATATAATCACCTCATCCTACGATCCGGCGGCCGACACGGCGGCCTTGCGTGGCAATCCCGGGGAATTTGAACAGCTGCGCAGCAACTATAACTACCGTCATGAACCATTTCTGAAGATTTAAGATGGCGAAGAAATTTTATGTGGTCTTCAACGGGGAGAATCCCGGAATTTACGACGACTGGAACGATGCCCGCGAACAGATAAACTTCGCGGGTGCAAGATATAAGAGCTATACCTCAGCAGCCGAAGCCGCCGAGGCTTTCCGCAAGGGCACCAAGACCGACGAGGGGAATCTGGCCCGTTTCCTGGCCAAGGCAGGGGAGAGGTCGCTCCCCAAGGCCGGTCAACCCGACTATATGACAATTCCTGAGGTCGACCTCGACGCGTGGGCTGTCGATGCCTCATGTCTGGGGAATCCCGGCAAGATGGAGTATCAGGGGGTGGAACTGATGACGGGACGGACCCTGTTCCGTATCGGACCCTTTGACGACGCCACTAACAACATAGGGGAGTTCCTTGCAATTGTGCATGCCATGGCTCTGATGGCCAAGGAGGGGAAGTTTCACAACATCTATTCCGACTCTGTATCGGGTATGGCATGGGTGCGCACCCGTAAGATAAAGACCCAGCTCAAACCAACCGACCGCAACCGGAAGGTTTTCGAGCTGATGGCACGTGCAATAACATGGCTCAATACTCACACTTACCCCGGCAAGGTGCTGAAATGGCAGACCGACCGCTGGGGTGAGATTCCGGCCGACTTCGGCCGTAAGTAATGGAACTGAACGGCGTTGAGAAGGAGATGCTGCGGGGGGATATCCTCGCATGCGGAGCCTTGGCGGCAGGATTCGCCAAGGCTGAGCCCATAGATGCCGCTGAGGCGGAACGTTACGCACGATGGATAGCCGCCGGGAACCATGCCAGGATGGATTATCTCGCGCGTCACGTCCCTCTCCGCATGGATCCGGGGAACGTGCTCGAAAATGCAGCCACCGTAATAAGCATCGCCTTCAGCTATGTGCCGCTGCAATGGCGCGACCCGTCGCTTCCGGTGATTGCAGCCTATGCCTACGGAGAGGACTATCACGACGTGTTGCGCAAGCTCCTGCAGCCGGTTGTGGAGCGGTGGAAAGAACGCACGGGAGGGGAGTGGCGTATCTGCATAGACTCAGCGCCCTTACCCGAGCGTTACTGGGCCATGAAAGCCGGATTGGGACGTATGGGCAAAAACGGCTCTGTAATCGTCGAAAATTCCGGATGCTATAATTTCCTCGTCGAAATACTTACAACGCATCACATCGCAGCTGACGCGGTCTCAGAGGCAACCTGTCTCGGTTGTGGTGAATGTATAAGACGATGTCCGCAGCAGGCATTACGTGAAGATGGCACGATTGACTCGCGCCGTTGCCTGAATTATCTCACGATAGAGCACCGTGGCGACTGGGATACGGAGCGCCGGAGCTATACTGAGATGATGCAGACCGAAGCGGGGAAGCATACCCTCTACGGGTGCGATGCTTGTCTGCGGTGCTGTCCGCACAACAGGGGAGTGGAACCCTCCCGGATAGAGGCATTCCGGCCTAAGCCGGAGCTGTTAGCTCTGACAGCCGCCGAGGCAGTAGCGATGACTCAGGAGGATTTTTCGCGTCTATTCAAGGGCTCCCCCATCAAACGCGCCAAATTCGCCGGATTCCACCGCAACGCCCTCAACCTCTTACCCTCTTAATCTTATCTCTCAGGCTATTAGTCTCTTAAGCTTATCTCTCAATCTATCACTCTCTTAAACTTATTTCCCAATCTCTTACTCCATCTTATCTCTCAGTCTATAACCCTCTTAAGCTTATCTCTCGGTATATTACCCCAGCTTATCTCTGGGGCTTTTAATCCATAGTGAGGTGGGAGGGGCTCTTGGGCATCAGTCGGGATGAAGAAGGCGGCGGGTGGCTGTGTCGGCATCGGTGACGCCGCACGCGGCAGCTTTCTCATACCAGTAGAGGGCACTCTTAAGCTCGTCGGGGCGGATCCCGGAGGAAGAGTCGTGGACAGCCCCGGAGGAAGAGTCAGGGAATACCTCGGAGGAAGAGTCGGTAAAGAGAGCGGACAGTTCACCCTCCAGGGCATCGGGAAACATGTCGAGGAGCTCGGCTATGACGAATTGGGCGGAGGGATCCCCTCCGAGAGCCCCACGGAGGAAGTATTCTATCGACTTGTCATGGTCGTAACCCACACCCGCACCGCGTGAATAGGCATCTCCCAACAGGGCGTATGCGGCAGCCGATTCCTGCGCGGCTGCATTCTCAAAGAGTGTCACACCGATAAACGGGGCGCGATGTGTGTAATAATAGCGGCCTAAGGTGAGCATGGAATCCACCGGAAGTTGCTCCCATTTACGTCCCATCATAGAGAGAAGTTTCAGCTCGGCATCGCTCAGACCATGTTCTATGGCTGAGGTGTAGAGACTTATAGCCTGGAGTGTATCCGGCTCCGTACCAAGACCTTGGCGGTAAAGGTCGGCAAGTTGACTCTCGCCGGCGGGAAGTCCGGCCTCAGCGGCTCGTCTGAGCCAGTAGAGAGCGCTTTTGTAATCGCGTGTCACCTTGTCGCCGTTGGCAAGGAGATAGCCTAAGTTATTGGCGGCCTTGACATCTCCTCCACCCGCCGCCTTCGCAAGCCAGAACAGGGCTGAATCAACATCCTCCCTCACACCTTCACCATTGAAATAGCGGAAACCCAGATAGTTCTGAGCCGGGGCGTACCCCCTCTCAGCCGACAGCCGGTAGAGGGTCGTGGAGCGGGTTGTGTCAACCGGGATGGAGTCATAACCCCGGTCATGAAGCGTGGCAAGGTCATAGAGCGCTTTTGCATCACCCGCAGCCGCCTTTCGCGCCAGCTCACGCACAGCGATACGCTCGCGGCTCACCTGAGCCGCGAGAAGCCCTATCGACATGACAGCCAATAATATCAGTATCGCCTTACGCATCACCTTCCTATTTTTTTACTTCGGAGAGAGTGTCACCAGAGGCACGAGCATCTCCTGGAGAGATATGCCACCATGCTGGAATGTGCCGGTGTAATACTGCACGTAATAGTTGTAATTATTGGGGTAAGAGAAGAAATCCTCGTTGCAGGCATAGATGAAGGTGCTCGACAGATTAGGCGCGGGCAATCCGAATTTCTTCGGATTATGCATCTCGTAGACCTGCTTAGGATTGTAATTCAGGTTCTTACCCACCTTATAGCGCAGATTGGTATTGGTGTTGCGGTCGCCCACCACCTTTATCGGGTTGTCAACACGTATTGTGCCGTGGTCGGTGGTGACAATCACCTTGAACCCTAATTCGGCCAGCTTACGGAAGATATCGAGCGAGGAGGAATGGCGGAACCAAGACTCAGTGAGTGAACGGTAGGCGGCGTCGGAGTTGGCCAGCTCACGTATCATCTTCGACTCAGTTCTGGCATGCGACAGCATGTCAATGAAATTGAGCACTATCACATTGAGAGGGATATCCTTGAGCGATTTCAGTTTACCGAGGAATTTCTCACCGGCCGAGGAGTCGTTGAGCTTGGTGTATGAATACTGCTCCTTGCGGCGGTAACGGTCGAGCTGTGTCTTTATAAGCTCACTCTCATGTATGTTGAGCCCCTCGTCTTCATCCTCATCAACCCATAGCTGGGGGAACATCGTCGCAATCTGCAACGGCATAAGTCCGGCGAAGATTGAGTTGCGGGCATACTGCGTCGAGGTGGGGAGAATGGTGGTGTAAAGCTCCTCCTCCACATTAAACCATTCGCTTATGAGGGGTTGCACCACTCTCCATTGGTCGAGGCGGAAATTATCTATAAGTATGAAGCATACCTTCTCTCCGGCATCGAGAAGCGGGAAGACACGGCGCTTGAAGAGCTCGTTGCTCATCAGGGGATGGTTGTCGCTGTTGACCCAACCCTCATATTCGCGCTTCACAAACTTGCAGAAATTGCTGTTGGCATCGCGTTTCTGCATCAGGAGGAGCTCGCTCATGGAGTTGTCGGTGTCGGCAAGCTGCAGCTCCCAGTACACCAGCTGGCGGTACACCTCCATCCAGTCCTCTACGGATGAGGCCATGTTGATGAGTGAGGATATCTTCTGGAATTCCTGCTGATAATTTGTAGTGGCCTGCTGCGCCTTTAGTTCACCGCTGTGAAGGTTCTTTTTGATTGAGAGGAGAATCTGGTTGGGGTTGACCGGTTTAATCAGATAATCGGCTATCTGATTGCCGATTGCCTGGTTCATAAGGTTCTCCTCCTCAGATTTTGTAATCATTATTACAGGCACCTCGGGGTGGGTCTGGTTTATGCGTCCCAATGTCTCCAGACCGGAGAGGCCGGGCATATTCTCGTCGAGCAATATCAGGTTGAAATGCTCGTGGTCGAGCGCGTCGAGGGCGTCACGGCCGTTGGAGACGGTGGTGACATCATATCCTTTGTTCTTGAGGAACATTATGTGGGGCTTGAGAAGATCAATCTCATCGTCGGCCCATAGTATTTTTTCCATCTTTTATCTCAATCTTGAGTGGAGTTTTATTCATCTTCTTCTACAACGCTGTCTGCAGGCTCTGAGTTCTCTGAGTTCTCTGAGCTCTCTGAGTGCTCTGAGTTCTCTGAGGACTCTGAGCTCTCTGAGTTCTCTGAGGGCTCTGAGGGCTCTGAGGGCTCTGAGCTCTCTGAGGACTCTGAGGACTCTGAGGAGTCTTCCAGCACTGAGGATTCTGTCTCTTCCACTGTCTTGGCCTCCTGGAAGCGGAAATACTCCTCAAAAGAGCGTCCCTCGCGCAGCAGAAGCTCAAAGTTGGCCTTGCTGATCATTATCGGCCGCACCTCCGGCGGCAGACTGAACCCGCTGCGCTCCATAACCGTGCGATAGTGTTCAAGCTCCTTGAGATTGGCAAAACCTTTCACCACCAGCAAACCTATATTGGAGAAACTCATCGGCTCCAGATCAAAATCCTTCACCACAAATGAGGAGAAGTTGAACCTGGCCACATCGTAAAGCACCAGATTGGCGTTGACTGAATCCCTCGGGAAGGCAAACACCAGATACTGAGGCGCATCGGGATCGTGCTCAAAATTGGCCGGCTGACCATCCTCTCCCTCTCCGACTTCTGTGTCGGTGAGGCGGATATCCCACAGCATACCCCTTGAATTTGACGCTCCGGAGTTGGGCACACGACCCTCGCGCAGACCCTTCAGAATTCCGGCTGCCATATCCGTCATGTCGGTATCAGGCCACTTCTTAAGCAACTCCGTAAGACGCTCCCTGAACAGGTCATAATCCTTCTCCGTGAGATAGGAGAGGGCATCTATGAACACAAATTTCGGAAGTATGGGGGAGAGGGGATAATCGGTCTCCATCTCCTTGGTGAGCTCATGCACACGCGCGTTGTCGTCGTCAAGATAAGCCGTATAGGCAGTCTCATACATCTTCTCCTGCACATCGTGCATACGTCGCAGATTGTCAAAGTAATGCGGGTCAAGCATAGCCTGCCCGTAAGGGCTCTCGGGGAAATCCTCCAGGATTTTCCTGCGCCACACCTCGGCAAGCGCCTCGTTATTCTCCCTGACCGCCATGAGATACATGTTGTAATACACGTCGAGGCGGTAGATATTGTCGGGATAACGGCTCTCAAGCTGCTCAAACTCCTCGCGGGCCGCGGGATAGTCCTCGAGCTTATCCTTCAGGATGACACCCATGTTGTAGAGACCCTCCTGGATCACATCGTTGGCGGTGCGTATCTCCTCGGGGGTGGATGGTATCTGCTTGAGATAGAACTCCACATAGTGGGGATCGTTCTCACGGGCTATCTTCTCCTTATCCTCGGCGGGTATGGAATCATTACCCTCAGCTGCGGCATTCTCCTCATCCTCAGCTGTCTCCTCCTCATCATCCCATGAGAAAGTGGCCTTGTTGCGGCGACGCCAGTCATCCTCAAGCTTACGTGCGCCCCATTTGCGCTGGAACTCAGTCTTTCCGGCGTTCTTGGTCATTGTGTTGTAGAAATACCACGACTTGTCGGTGTTCATCGACAAGGCCGGATTGGTGGGCGAGTTCTGGTCCATCGGATTATTCTGCCCCTCCTGCTGTGCGAGATACTCCTCCTTCTTGGCCTGCTCCTCAGCCTCCTTCTCCTTACGGATAAGCTCCTCCACAATCCTCTTGCAGACAGCCTCCTGCTCCTCCGGGGTCATCTTCGAGAGGGTGAGAAGAGAGTCCTGGAGCTGCACATTGCCTGAATACACAGCCAGTTCATCGAGCACGTCACTGCGCAGTTTGAGAGTCTTGTAGCCCGGGTAATTGTCGGGCAACTGCGGAACGGCCTCCGAATAGCATGGCTGAGCCTTCACATAGTCATGCTCGTCGAAATATATCTGGCCCAACGACAACTGGGCCATAGCCTTGTCTATGCCGTTGCGTGTGGATTCCTCCACGGCCTTTATATAGTTCTTCTTAGCCTCGGCTGTATCCTTGCGCGAGAGATAGAGGTTGCCGATAGCGTAGTAAATCTGGTCGAGAAACTCCTTGTTGCGTTCAAAGCGCGTCATACCCTTCAGGGCATTGACCTCCTTGCGGATATTATTGCCGGTGTAAACCTCGCTCTGCTTTATACGGGCGTTGAATTTGGTGCGGTAGGCAGTGGATGCCCCGCTTCCCGCCTTCCTGTAGGCCTCATAGGCCAGCTGCTTCTTACCGAGATGCGAATACACCTGGCCGAGAAGGAACCAGAGACGGTTCTTCTGCGCACCCGACGCGCCCATGGCGGCAGCCCTCAGATAATTGACCGCCTTCTCATAATCCTCCGCTCGCACCAGATAGTCAGACTGGGTAAGGTTGTAGAACTGGCGCAGGTTCTTGTTGACAAGTTCCTTCTCCTTCACGAGGCGCAGCACATTCTCCGCCTCATAGAGCCAGTCGAGGGCACAATAACAGCGTGCCTGCCAGAGGCGTGCACGTGTCACCACCTCCGGAAGCCATGTGAAATGCTTCGATATGTAAAGGAATGTCGAGGCCGCCCCCAAGAAATCGCCGTTGAGATACTGGGCCTCACCCATCATCAGCCATGCGTTGTGCAGGAAGGGGTTGAACTCCTCACGGGCACGGAAAGCCTTCTCCTTAGGTGTCGAGGCCCTTTTGGCAGGCTTCTTCTTGATTGAATGCAGCTGAATGGCTTTCTGCATCTTCTCGATGGTGCGTTTGAAATCGCCTGTCGGCTGGGGGAGCTTGGCATCACCGCGCGCCTCTGCAGGGTGGGTGAGGAGTGTGCGGGTATAGTCATCCTCATAACCGCTCTCCATAGCCTTTAGCTGCTCCTTGTAATGCTCCGAACCGTTGAAAAAGACGTTATACCGTGTGGTGAATGCCTGCCACTGGCGGGAGGTGGCAGTATTTTTCTTCGTGCCGCACCCTGCCAACAGCAACAAGGCCAGCAGACAGGTCAGCACGATATTTTTTGATATGACGCTCAGATACTTTGGCATAACTAATTAATAACGCCCTGACGGTATGGATTATTGCTGATTATTCCCAATCATCCCCTCTCATCAGCCGCGCAAGAGGCTCCGGTACGCTCCGCGACGCGGTAAAGCGGACGGTGCTTGACCTCGATATATATCTTGCCTATATATTCCCCGATTATTCCAAGTCCCATCAGCAGCACCCCGGTGCAGAACCATACGGAGAGCATCAGCGAAGTCCATCCCTCAATTGTCTCGCCCGAGAAGTAACGTATCAGGGTATATACCCCTATCACCAGACCTATCAGCATGAATATCAGCCCAAGTCCGGCGAGCATACGTACGGGGCGCACAGAGAATGAGGTTATGCCGTCAATGGCGAAATCCACCATACGGGCAAAGGGGTATTTCGATTTCCCTGCCTCACGGTCGAGGCGGCGGTAGGTGACCGATTCCTGCCGATAACCCAACTGCGGCACTATCCCCCGCAGAAAAAGGTTGCGTTCACCATAATCGAGAAGGTCGGTCACAGCCCGATGGCTCATAAGCCGGAAATCGGCGTGATTGCTCACACACTCCACACCGAGGCCGCGCATTGTGGCGTAGAAACTCTCGGCTGTGTGTTTCTTGAGCCAGCTGTCGCCGTGACGGTCGCTCCTCACACCGTAGACAATATCGGCTCCCTCCTTAAAGCGGGTTATCATCTCCGGTATCACACTGATATCATCCTGAAGGTCGGCATCTATGGTGATGCAGATATCCATCTCAGGCAACGCCTCGGCCATGCCGGCGAGCAGGGCGGCCTGATGACCGCATCTCCGGCTCAATCTCACCCCTCTCAATCTCGCCGACGACTCACTATCCAATATGCTCCAGGTGGCATCGGTGCTTCCGTCGTCGACAAAGAGCAGGAAACTCCCCGGAGCCACCATCCCCCCCTCTTCAAGCTCATGCAGAAGCCGGCGCAGCGAAGCTATCGTAGAGGGGAGCACCTCCTCCTCATTCAGACAAGGGGATATTATGGCGAGTCTTGGCAAACACATGAATATCTGACTGTTAAAATATTTTATAATAATTATTTTAATTCCTTGAAACGGTCATGGTCACGCCTGATTTTTTTCTCAAGCGATTCCCTGAACGCCTGAGTCAGGTCAACCCCTGTCTGATTGGCCAGACAGATCAGCACCCACAGCACATCAGCCATCTCCTCGCCAAGATTCTTGCGGAGGTCGCCCTGCTTTGCCACCTGGTCGCCATAGACGCGGGCTATGATACGGGCGAGCTCGCCGGTCTCCTCGGTGAGAAGCACCATGTTGGTAAGTTCCGAAAAGTAGCGTCCACCTATGGTGCGTATCCATTCGTCAACCATCTCCTGGGCGCGTTGAATAGTAATCTGTTGATCCATATCTTTATCTATCTGTTCAGTTACGTCACACCGATTTCAGCGTCACCTCACCGGGCATCACCGATAAATCGACCTCCTCACCCTCGATAAGGGGGAGATTATAGGGGACATGTCCCACGGGAAATTCAAAAGCCACCGGAATGTCTGAAATTCCGTAACGGGTCAGCAGGGCATCGGCCATCTCCTCCATGCTGTTGAAATTACGGTCGGGCTTATATTCGGTGAAGCGCCCTATTATCAGACCCTTTATCCGGCTCAACGTGCCGCTGAGCCAGAGGCGTGTCAGCATTCTCTCCACGGCATATATGGCCTCCGATATATCCTCCACAAACAGAATCACATCCTCGTCATGATTCACTGTCAGTATATCGTAAGGTGTGGCGGCAAGGGAATTGAGCACGGCAAGGTTACCACCCCTCAGACGGCCGCGTGCCCGTCCGCTACGGTTGTAGGGGGATGGGGCTACTCTATAATCCATCCTCCCTTTTCCGGTAAGGATTGAAATCATGCTCTCCGTGACGGCATCATCACTCTCCGACGTGGCGAGATGTTTGGCCATAGGGGCATGCAGCGACATAACACCGGCCTTCTGCCATAGGGCGTGCAGGGCCGAGATATCTGAAAATCCCACGAGCCATTTCGGGTGGGCCGCCACTGCCGACGCCTCCACACCATCGAGCAGATGCACACAACCGTAGCCGCCACGGGCGCAGAGTATGCACCTCACATCATCGTCGGCAAGAGCCGTAAGCAGGTCGGAGAGCCGGCGCGCGCCGCAGGCGGCGTATGAACCGTCGGCCGGCCCAAGAGCCGAAGGCATTACCACCGGCATGAAGCCGGCCGATCTCAGGAAAGCCTCGGCGCCGCGCACATACTCCTCCTTTACGGTTGTGGCGGGGGAGATCACCGCTATACGGTCGCCGGCTCTCAATGAGGGGGGATTGATCATATCTGAAAGTGATTTGGAGTGCGAACACTCTTTTATGAAACAATTCTTATGAAACGGTTCTTTATCAGTTCACCTGCACCTTTATGCCGGCAGCCTCCTCTATGGCATGGCCGATACGCTCGAGTTCCGGTTTCTCCACCTTCACAAGCTTCTCCTCGGGTGTGGAGCGGTCAAGGCTATAGAGCATTATCTCCCGCGGTCTGATCTCCTTGTAAGCCTTAATGAGGGCATCCACCTCCTCAGGGGTGGTATTGTCAACCGGTTGGCCGTCATGCTCACCGCGCAGCATCATGGTCTGTATTATACCAGTTCCGGCAAACTGCCGCAGGGACTCAACCACTCTCTCCACCGTAAACTCCTTCGAGGCCGGCTGGTCGATCAGGCGCATGGTGGATTCAACGGCAGAATCGAGTTTCAGTATATTATTGTCGACTCTTTTGAGAGCCTCGGCCACAGCGGGTGTGAAGATACGTGTGGAGTTTGTAAGCACCGACACTTTCGCCTCCGGATAAAACTCATCGCGAAGGGCTATCACATCATCGATTATGGCGGGGAAGTCAGGATTTAGGGTAGGCTCCCCGTTTCCGGAGAAGGTTATGACATCGAGTGGTTCGCCGTTGCGGCGCATCGACTCGAGCTTGCTCCGCAAATCGGCGCGTACACGTTCGCGCACCGGGAGGCCTGAGGTGCCTTTACCCTGGGCATTATAGCCCGCCTCGCAATATATACAGTCGAACGAGCACACCTTACCGTCAGAAGGGGAGAGGTTAACACCCAACGACACGCCTAAGCGGCGGCTGTGGATAGGGCCGAAAATTGTGGAGTGAAACAGAACTGTCTGGTCTTTTCCCATATTTGAAGTAATGTTTAATCAAGTGGGGTAGCCTACTTGAGGGATTGTTTATAGAGCCACAAATTTAACAATAATTTTTGTAAATGCGGCCCTCTCTTCTCACTCCGAAATCAGATTATTAAAAAAATTTCACATTTTTATTACGAAAAAATTTTGGTTGTAAAAATATATTGTTACCTTTGCGCCATACTAACTAACCAAAAAGAAATTTTTCAAACCATAAACAACCATCTATGACAAAATTTTTCCTTATCAGCAGCGCCATGATGCTCTCAGGAGCCGCCATGCTCCAGGCCGCCGAACCAATCGTGATTGACGACTTCTACTCAATGGAGATGTCGCGCAACGGCAAGTATATGGTAAGCCAGATCTATGAGCTTAACACATTCTATAATATCGAGACCGGCGAGACAATCGACATGGAGGATATGTCGGTTGGCAACGGTAACGCCATAACCGGTAACGGTATCGTAGTGGGTTCGCTTCAGGTAAGCGACTTACCCGCGATTTTCATCGACGGCAAAGTTACCTACCCGATGGATATCCTGGAGAAATATGGCACCTGTATGCTCAATGGCGTCACCTTCGATGGCACACGTGTATGCGGCATCCTGCTCAACCCTGAAGCGGGTGGCGACATACTCTCTGACGACTTCCAGATGTATCTCCCCGTGGTGATGAAGATGGATGAGAAAGGTAACCTCAGCGAGCCCGTAATCCTACCCCATCCCGCCAAGGACTTCACCGACCGTGTGCCCCAGTACAGCTCGGCAACATGGATCAGCGACGACGGCAAGACCATTGTCGGCAACATGATCGACTATTCAGGCTCACTCCTTACACCCATCGTATTTAAAGAGGATGAGAAGGGCGAATGGAGCTATTCTCTTCCCGCAGAGTCACTTCTCAACCCTGACCATGTTGTAATCCCTGAATACCCCGGTGAATTTGAGTTGGAAGAGCCGAATCCGACAGATTACATGACGCCTGATATGGCAGCTGAGTATGAGGAGGATATGGCCGCCTGGGCAGCCGGAGGATACCATGAAGAGATGTATCCTGACTACCTTGACTATATGGATGAAGAGGAGGCTGAGAAATACACAGCCGCTTTTAACGCCTATAAAGAGGCTATGGATGAGTACAACGAGAAACTTTATAAATTCTTGGACGTTTTCGGCGAGGTTCAGGGGGCATCAACCGGCTTCCTGCAGAATGGTTTCACAATGAATGCCGAGGGCACAAAGATGGCTGCCGCAGCTGTCAATGTAGTGGAGGGGGATTGGTATCCTGTGGAGGTATATTCAACTTACCTCATCGACCTGACCACAGGAGAACTCACCCATATTGAATCTGAGTTCACTAATCTTATCCCGAATTCATTCGCAGCCAACGGCGCTCTCCTCCTCTCTACTCCCGCCGAAGATACTGCACAGTCATATCTCCTACTTCCGGGTGAATCAACGTACACTCCGCTCATCGACTATGTTGCCTCTGTGAATCCCACCTATGCCGAATGGATGAACAAGAATCTTGTCGGCACTATCGAAGTGGAGGGTGAGCCCGATCCCGAGACAGGCTGGCCCACATGGGTCACCGAGGAGATCGTAATCACAGGCCATGCCGTGATGAGCGAGGATATGAGCGTAATCGCCGGTGGCACCGTAACATATGATGAGGAGTGGAATCCCTACTATAAGACCTACCTCCTCACCGACGTGCTCAGCGGCGTGTCTCAGTCAATCGCCGACAACTCTTCTGTGAAGGCTTACAAGGGTGGACGCATCTCTGTTGAGGGCGAGGCTGCCGATATCGCGGTTTACGACCTCTCCGGACGTCTCGTGTTCAATGCCGCTGACGTCAAGGGCACAGTCGAGACCCGTCTCGCTGACGGCATCTACGTAGTAAAGGCTTCTGCCAACGGCAACATCACCTCTCTCAAGGTACGATTCTAATCTCTGCTTACACAACACTTTTAAATTGGTTCATAATCGTGAGGGCGCTTTCCTGTGGGGGGCGCCCTCTGTTTTTCAGTAAGATTTGGCATTGGCACGGATTTTTTGTAATTTTGCCATATATTTTGTCAAGAATATGAGTGCTGACCAACGGCTGACATTACGCAAGGGCGAGAAACTACGCCATCGCTCACTTATAGAACCCCTTTTCAAGGAGGGGGAGACCATTTATGAGTTTCCCCTCCGTCTCACATGGAGAGCGCTCGACGACGCTGAACTGAGACAGAGTTTCCGCAATGAGGTGCCGGAGCGCATCGACTCCCTGCAGATGCTCATAACAGTGCCTAAAAAGAAGCGCCGTCATGCCGTCGACCGTGTGCTGATGCGCCGCAGGATACGCGAGGCCTACCGCCTTAACCGTCTTCCGCTGAAGGCCGACGTGGAGGCCGAGTCCGACATAGCCACCCTCGGCATGGCTATTATATATCTGGCTGATAAAAATCTCCCCTACTCAACAATTGAACAGAAAATCAAGTTATTATTGAAGAGGGTAGGCTCAAGGCTCGCCAAAAGGCACCGGGAGGCCGACTCCCCTCAGCAACAACAATAATATAGTATGGCCAATCTATTATCCGGGGCTATGATAGCCCTGATACGCTTCTATCAGGGAGCCATCTCACCGCATTTCCCTGCCGTGTGCCGCTTCAGGCCCACCTGCAGCCAGTATGCCGTGGAGGCTATCCTGCGCCATGGCCCTGTAAAGGGTGCGTGGCTCGCCCTGAAACGTATAGGCCGCTGCCATCCCTGGGGTGGAAGCGGTTACGACCCTGTGCCTTGACCCCGGGGGCCATATGAGAAAACATCCTTTAAAACCATTCACGCAATGCGCACTATTCTTGACATCCACACGCATCACCCGGCTCCGCAACCCGAAGCCGTTGTATGCGTAACCCCTGAAAATTTCAACCCCATGGAGGGTCAGCTGTATTCATGCGGCATACATCCATGGGACTCCGCCGGTGAGATTCCCGACTCTGTCTGGGAGGCTCTCGCGACAGCTGCCCGCCATCCTCAGGTAAAGGCTATCGGAGAATGCGGCCTCGACCTCGTGAAGGGGGGTGCCCTTTTCCGCCAGATGCAGGTGATGAAACGCCAGATTGAACTCTCGGAGAGTGTCGGCAAACCGCTGGTGATACATTGCGTGCAGGCCCACGACATTATAATAGGGATGAAACGGGATATGAATCCCTCGCAACCGTGGCTGGTGCACGGATTCCGGGGGAAACCTACCGTGGCCCGTATGCTCACCGACGCCGGAATCTGGCTCTCGTTCGGCCAGCATTTCAACCATGCCTCCGTGCAGGAGACTCCAACCGAAATGCTTCTTGCCGAGACTGATGAGTCAGCTATGCCGATATCCGAGATTATAACCTCACTGTCAGTCATCAAGGGGCATGACCTTACGGATGAGATAAGATGCAACGCCCTGCGCTGGCTGGCTCTCGACAGGAAGGAATAGATAACCCATTTTTCAAACTTACTTATGAAACGCATTTTCTTTCTCACCCTCGCCGCGATAGGGGCAATCAACGCCTCGGCGCTGACGCTTGAACCCTTGAAATATGGCGATTTCTCCCAATGGGTAACCCGTCACATCACTGAGTCGAAAGTGATCGGAGGGAAACAGAAGACTGTCTATGAGATAGCTCCCGCCGCCACTATCGAGGGTAACAAACCGTATGTCAACGCCGGGGGCTCACCCTGGGCCACAAGCAACGTCTATGCCAAGGTGTCGGGAGTGGTGAAGGCTTCCAACACGGTCAGCCCATTCAACCGCAACGGCGACACGTGCGCCCGCCTGGAGGCCAAGATGGAGGAGGTGAAGGTTTTGGGTCTCATCAACATGGATGTGATGGTGGCCGGATCTATCTTCTTAGGCCGCGTGTTTGAGCCCATCTCCTCCACCAAAGGACCGTTCTCCAAGATGGAGATGGGAGTGCCTTACACGAAGCGTCCCAAGGCTCTTGTGTATGACTATGAGGTGATAATGCCGGCCAACGACACACGCACCAAGTCGACCGGCCTCTCCTCGAAGAAGACTCTGCAGGGGCGCGACAATGCCGAGGTCTACATCATTCTGCAGAAACGGTGGGAGGACTCAAACGGCAAACTCTACGCGCAGCGCGTCGGCACGGGGCGCGAGAGATATGACAGGTCGATCCCCTGGACAAAGGGACACCAGCTCCCCATACATTACGGCGACATTACCCGCGAGCCTTTCTACAAACCATGGATGGGACTTCTCAACGGTGAACGCGCCTATTATGCCCGGAATTCCAAAGGGAAGCTGGTGCCTGTGGAGGAAGTGGGGTGGGCCGGACCCGACGAGACTCCCACGCATGTGCTCATGATGGCCTCCTCAACCTGCGGCGAGCCATTTATCGGCACAGAGGGTCTGACGCTGCTCATTGACAACATCGCCTTCGGTTTCTGAACCCCGCATTACGGATTTCCCCGCCGCGGATCACTCGGTTTCTGAGGCTTCGACAAATAAATTTATCAGTTAATACGTTTATTGATTATGAAAATTGCTCTCATTGGATATGGCCGCATGGGCCACATGATAGAGGAGATCGCCCTGAAGCGCGGTCATAAGATTGTAGCCACCATCGACGTGAATGATTCCGCGGCATTCAACAATCCGGAATTCAAGAGCGCGGATGTGGCTATCGAGTTCACCGTGCCCGGCGCGGCTGTCAATAATATCCTGGCCTGCTTCGCGGCCGGTGTCCCTGTGGTGTCGGGCACCACAGGCTGGCTTGACGCGCTTCCCGACCTTCAGGATATGTGCGCCAAGGGGAAGGGCACACTCCTTTACGCCTCCAATTTCTCGATCGGAGTAAACATCTTCAGGGCTGTAAACCGTTACTTGGCTGACGTCATGAACGACTTCCCGGAATACACCCCCTCCATGACTGAGATACACCATATCCATAAGCTCGACCATCCCTCCGGCACAGCCATAACCCTGGCAGAGGATATCGTGAATGAGGTGACACGCCTCGACTGCTGGCAGGAGCCCGAGCCGGGGAAGGAGCTTTCAGCCAAGGCATTGCCCATCGGCCATGTGCGTCAGGGTGAAGTGCCGGGCACACATATCATCACCTGGGATTCACCCGTCGACAAAATCACAATCTCTCACGAGGCCAAGAGCCGTGAAGGGTTCGCCCTCGGCGCGGTGCGCGCCGCCGAATGGCTCAAGGGACGCAAGGGATATTTCACTATCGCCGACATGCTCTCTGACGTTACTCACACCACCGGACTCTTCGTGTAAGATCCGGAGCTTTCAAACATCATACCTACGAGAATGACCGAAAACAGAAACCGGGGATTCGACCCCGCAAATCCGAAAGCCGACCCCTCGAGAAAGGGGATGAAGACTCTACGCGAACGCATAAGTGAGATCAAGACAACCCGCTGGATAAGGTTCGGGATTGTCTCGGTGCTCTTTTTCCTTTGGGTGATATGGATGGGCAACCCCTGGCTGGCCATCTTCTGGCTCCTGCTGCTCGACATCTATATCACGGCCTACATACCATGGACATGGTGGAAGAATAAGAAAGGGGCCACGAGGACTGTCATGGGCTGGGTTGACGCTATAATCTATGCCCTGGTTTTGGTGTATTTCATCTTCGCTTTCATCGGTCAGAACTACAAGATTCCATCCTCAAGTCTGGAGAAATCGCTTCTCGTGGGTGACTATCTGTGGGTTAACAAGACTATATATGGCCCGAGGGTGCCGCAGACTCCGCTGCATTTCCCCCTGGCACAGCACACCCTGCCGATTCTCAACACCAAGAGCTATATCGAGAATCCACAGCTCGACTATCACCGTCTGCCGGGCCTCCGTGAGATTAAACGTGGCGATATCGTGGTGTTCAATTATCCCCAGGGTGACACTGTGGCGCTCCGGATACAGAATCCCGACTATTACCAGATCTCGTACGACCTGCGCCGCAACGGCATAGAGAACCCGCGCCAGTATATGGAGCAGAACAAGAGCGTGTTCGGCGATATCGTATGGCGCCCTGTCGACCGCCGCGAGAATTATGTGAAACGCGCCATCGGTCTGCCGGGCGAACGCCTCAGGATTGCCGGCGACACTGTCTTTATCAATGGTGTGGCCATTGCAGAGCCGGAGAATGTGCAGTATAACTATATCATTCCGGTGAGTGGCACAATACCTGAGGAGAAATGGCAGGAGATTGGCGTACGCGCCGACGACCACGGGGCTGCCCCGGTGTCGGGCGACATGGCCGGATTCCGGTTCTATGACGTACCCCTCACAAAGGAGATGAAGAGAATCGTGGAGACCTGGCCTGAGGTCAACGGTCCTCTCCGCAAGGAGAGCGAGAGCGGTTTCTACGACCTCTCGGGGATGTTCCCCTTGGGTGCCGATTATGGCTGGACCCGCCCCGACATGGGTGAGTTCTGGATTCCGAAACGTGGCTCCACTCTGCATCTCACCCTTGAGAACCTTCCGATTTACGAACGCGCTGTCAGAGTGTATGAGGGGAACGACCTCAAAGTGGTTGACGGCAAGATATATATCAACGGCGAGCAGACCGATTACTATACCTTCAAGCTCGACTATTACTGGATGATGGGCGACAACCGCGACCGCTCGGCCGACTCCCGCTACTGGGGGTTCGTGCCTGAGGACCATATCGTGGGCTCTCCTATGTTTGTGATAGCCTCGTTTGATGAGGAGAGGGGACTGTTTGACGGGAAGATCCGCTGGAACCGTATCCTGCATGATGCAAATCCCGACAGCGACAAATGGTGATACCTTATCTCCCCTCATCCCGATGGTATGCGCTCTGGCTCAGGGAATTCGCCATAAGCGGCGATGACGCCCGGGCAATAGACTGCGCCAATAAAGGATGCCGGACAGCGGGTAAGGATTTTGCCCGCTGTCTCGTGGCTCCTGCCGCACTCACCCCCTCCGAAGCCATGCTGCTGAGTGTGGCCGTGGAGGGGGGTGCCTCTATCCTGAAGCGGGGGGCAAACCTTCCAGCCGTAAGACTTTCGCTTCATGGCAACTGGCCTCACCGTCATGCCGGAGCATTGGAGGCGCTTTATGGCCGCTCTCCTTATTATCAGCATCTTATACCTGATATAAGTGAGATATGGCGGAATCTTCCGGAATCCTTGGCTGCCTTGAATATGCAACTGCATGAGGTGGTGAAGGGATGGCTGAGCACCGGCCCCCTCTCCCTGACAAAGAGTGTGGAGCAGAGATGCGACGAGATCGCATCGCATATACGTCTTGAACTGAGCGTAATCGATGCATTGATGAGACTCGGACCGGAAACGGCACTCGGACTGCTGAGCGACAAAATTTATAGCGCCGTCTGACGTTAAGATTATAAATTCAATACGTTCTAAAGGTAAGAAAAATGGGTAAGAAGAACCACATGTTATCGGCTGTTTTACTTCTGGCTTTGATCGGAGCCGGGAGTGCTGAGCTGCGTGGTGCCGAGCCCAAGCTCACGGAGCTTCCCTCCACTCCGGAATTAAAGGTGAGGGCTTTCAAGGGATTCTACCGTTTTGTCGACGAATATGGCGATACGGTGCGTATGACCATCTTCAACGACCTGGTGGTGTATCCCCCCATGAAGTTCAAGAATAAGAAGCAGGAGGAGTTTTATTGGCGCACCGTGCGTGATGTGCGCAAGACTCTGCCATATGCAAAACTCGCTTATACAGCCCTGACCGAGACTTATGAGTATATCCAGACCATACCAGACAAGAAAACCCGCGAGGCACACCTCAAACGGCTTGAAAAGGATATAGTGGAGCAATATAAGCCTGTGGTCAAGAAAATGACAAAGGGGCAGGGGAAGATTCTGCTGAAACTGATAACACGCGAGACCGACCAGAACTCGTATCATATCGTCAAGGCCTTCTTAGGGTCGCTCAGGGCCGGTTTCTACCAGGCGGTGGGTAAATTCTTCGGCATGAATATGAAAGGGGGATTCAACCCCGATAAAAACGAGGAGGATGCCATAATCGACCGTATAGCCACCCTTATTGAACAGGGGGCTTTATAAATTTTACAGACATTGATAAAAAAAGGATGTTTCCGTGTGGAAACATCCTTTTTTTTATCGAATCGCTGTTGCTGATCAGAGGCTGCTGAGATTGAATTTAGAGAATTCAAGGTCGTTCTTAGCCTGCTGGAGCATAGAGCTGTCCATGCTGATAGCCTTGCGGAGGTTGCTGAGAACAGCGCTCTCATTGTTTGTGCGTGCGCCTACGATAGCAGCTAAATAGTAGGTGGTAGCGTCAGCGTTGGGCACAGCTGAGAGGATTGACTGGGCAGCAGAGTAATCCTTGGCAAGGATCTTGGCGAGAGCCGCGTTGTTGGTCTTGGCATTGCCGAAAGCGGTGTTAGCCTTGGCAACCTCACCCTGGGTCAGGTAATAAACACCGAGAGCGTCAGAAGCCTCAGGAACGCCGGCAGCGGCACCGAGAAGCTCGTTAGCCTTGCTGTAGTTACCGTCGAGAAGCTGAACGAGACCGAGGTTCATGTCAACCTCCTTGGAAGAGGGATCAAGTTTCTTTGCTCTCTCGAAAGCAGCCTTTGCAGAAGCGTAGTCGCCGGCCTCATACTGAGTCATACCGAGGTTGTTGAAAGCACGGTAGCTCTGGGGGAAGAGCTGGGTAGCCTTGTTGTAAACCTCCATCTTGCGGGTATTGTCGTTAGTGAGGGTAGCAACGTAGAGAATCTCATCCTCAGTCAGCTTAGAAGGATCAGTGTTGAAGAGATTGATGAGCTCCTCATCGCTCTTGCCGATAACGTTGATCGAAGCCTGGATCTTAGAATAACGGAGCTGGGGAAGAATCTGGTCAGCGAGTTCGTTGAACACACCTGAGAGATTGCGGATCTCCTTCTCGCGCTGCTCGGGATCCTTGTACATCTTGAGAACGCCGAGGATAAGGTCCTTATCCTGGATTTTGCTCTTTGATACGAGCTCCTGGAAGCCCTCCCAGTCCTCGGGAGTGAAAGATGAGGTAAGCTCACCGAACTCAGTGATCTTATCCTTCTTGAGCTGGTTCTCCATGAACTTGGTGGTGTTCTGCTCACGACGCTCAGCAAGCTGAGTGTTGAAAGCGAGCGTACCGTCAGGCGAAGCGTAAGAAGCGATGTTCACGCCGGCGATCTCACGGTTGGGAGCTGCGTTTGCGTCAACGAGCTGCTTGTTGAGGTCAACATAGTCGGCAGCTGTGATCTGGTTGTTGCGGATATTTGCCTGATTGATGAGGAAGCGGATATCTGCTGTGTACTTCTCGTTGATGATGCGCTGGAAGTTATCCTTTGCGATAGCGGGCTGTACGGTAGCGGCAGAAGCGAGAGTAGAAGTGGCGATAACGCCCTCACCTACCTTCACGCGGGGCAGACCGTAGAGTTTGCCATTCTGGTCAACCTGGAAATCGAGGTAGAGGTTAGACTCTGCCATTCCCTGCTGATACTCAGTATTGAAAGGTATTGACACTGTGCCACCGTTGTTGTAGCTTACCACCTGGCCGTTGGCACGTACATTCTCACCCTGGATGGTGACGGGAGTACCCTGTACGGAACCGCCGACATATTCAAGGACGGGAGTGGCAGTCACCTTAGCATTCTTTACCATGAATTTGGCAGGGATGTTACCGGTGATGGTAGCGGGTACGTTCTGACCAACAGTCTCCAACGGAGTGGGGGTGGTGTTGAAATAGTTGCTCTGGAATTCGCCGAGTTTCTTCGAGCAGCTTGTCGTACCCATGAGGGCAACACCCAGAGCAAGATAAAGAACTTTGTTGTTCATAACTTGAGTTGATATTAAGGGTTAAATTTAAAAAGTTTACAGTGGATAAGGGGGTGGAAGCACCCCGGAACACCGCCGGCAACGAGTTGCCATACGAAATATCGTGTAAAGATAGGTAAAAAAAATGAGAGCGGCACTATAATAGGAGGAAAAACCGATGGAAAACCATAAAATTTAAAAAAAAATGAATTTTTTCGCCGAAAAATTTGCACGGTCGAAAAAAACGTTGTAACTTTGCACTCGCAAAACGGAAGGAACGACATCCGAAAGGAAGTTCAACCGGAAGTCAAGCAAGACCAACAAATGACTCCGTGGCTCAGTTGGTAGAGCAAATGACTCTTAATCATTGGGTCGT
>CANPMT010000011.1 GCA_947575235.1 uncultured Porphyromonadaceae bacterium | reverse complement strand
TACGTTAGGACGGTTTTTTGACCTGTGGACGCGCCGCGGCGCGTCCCTACATTAAGACGGTTTTTTGACGTTTGGACGCCGCACCGCGGCCAAACGTCTTGTTATTTGTCGAGGCGGCGCGTCAGGAAGAAGCGGCGCGAGAAGAGGAAGTAGAGCAGAGTGCCTGTGGCCTGCATCACTGCCGCGCCCCAGAAAGCTGCCGAATAGGAGATATATTCCAGAAGATAGCCTCCCGCTATGATGCCAAGACCCATACCGACATCCCATGCCGTGAGAATCGATGAATTGGCCGTGCCTCGCTGGTCATTGCGCGCAAGTTTTATGAACATGGTCAGGAAGGCCGGATACATATGCCCGTTACCCAAACCTATGAGGGCTGCCGACAGATAGTAGGCCCAGCTCTGCTCAACCGCCGCAAAGAGTGAATAACCCGCCAATGAGAACACAACACCTAAAGCCGCGTTCTCGACTATCTTACCCTTGGCCAACGCTTTCGACCCCTGGATGCGCGACGCGAAAAGTCCGAACGAGAGTATCATGAAGAACAGCCCGGTGCCGTCGGTGATATTCAAGACCTCCGCACCATATATAGCCACATAGTTCGACATGATGCCCCAGCAGATGCTGAAACAGATTATATTCACTGCCAATAGCCAGCCACGGGTCAGAAAGAAACGGTCTAAGCTGATCTTCTGCTTCTCACGCTTAGGAGTGCGTGGTGAATGCCTGATTGATGACACTGTCACAAACCCCACAAGGGCGGTTATCAGGGCTATCCAGAAGAGAAGCTGGAAATTGTCGGTGGCATTGTATATCCAGATTCCGACAGAGGGGGCGAACGCCATCGCCAGGTTATTGCTCAATCCGTAGAACCCTATACCCTCGTTGCGGCGCGATGAGGGCACCACATCTATAGCCATTGTGGAATTGGCTACGGTAACAGCCCCGAACGGCAGTCCGTGCAAGGTTCTGACAAGTGCGAACATAAGGAGTGTGCCGGCTCCGATATATCCTGTGAAGAGAATGAAGAAAGCGAAGAAACATAACACAAGCACCCGCTTGCGGTCGAACGTGTCGACCAGGAAGCCGCTGAAGGGGCGCACCAATAGGGCCGCCACAACATATCCTGATAGCACCAGACCCATAACGTCCTTGTCTGCCTTGAACTGCGCGTCAAGATAGATGGGAAGGAGCGGAGTGAGGATGTAAAACGAGAAGAAGAGCATGAAATTACCTATCATGGTCTTGCAGTAGTTGGCGTTCCAGAGACGCTCCTTAATCACCGCCTCGTCAATAACGGCCTCGTTTCCTGTATTTGTCGGAGACTCCTTCTTCATAAATCCAAGATGCCACATAATCTATAAGTTCAGTTTAGTTTTCGGTGTATGTCAGCCGGTCGCCCAGCATACGGTCCATATAGGATTGTATCAGCGCCTTCAGTTCAAGTTCCATCTTCTCCTGCTCCTCGATCTTACCTAAAAGATTGGTGGCCATAAGATGGTCGTCAATCTCATATATCCCGATACTCTTCTCACCGTCGAACTGCAGGATATATCCGTATCTTACATACTGATACACGCCGTTGATGAAATTGAAGGCCCATGTCTCACTGGCGGGAGTGCTGAAGAGGTCGAGGCCGAACGACACATACGGACGGTCATATCCGAGATAATTCAGCATTGTAGGCATTATGTCGATCTGCTGGGCGATACCCTCCCTTTCGCCGGGTGTGATCTCCCCTGAGGGGTCGAATATCAGCACAGGCCCGTAGAAGCTTCCTATGTCGCTGCGGTATTCATCGAAAGCCCTCATGTTGGTATGGTCGTTGGTGATCACGAAGATGGTGTTGTCATACCAGGGTTGCCGTCTGGCAGTGGCGAAGAACTCCCGCAGGGCGTTGTCGGTATATCCCACAGTCTTATGAATCTCCATGGTGCCTTCGGGGAATTTACCCTCATACTGCTCCGGCAGACGGAAAGGATGATGGTTGGAGGCGGTGAAGATAGCCGTCATGAAGGGTTCTCTCATCTCGGTCATCTCCAGTGCAAACCATTGCATGAAAGGTTCATCCCAGATTGCCCAGTATCCGTCGAAATCCTTATCGCCGCCGAAACGGCTGTCTTTCACGAAATCCTCGCGACCGTAATAATGGCCGAAGCCTATGGAGCGGGCGAATGCGTCGAATCCCATGCTTCCGGTGCGTGCGCCATGGAAGAAAGCCGTGTCATAACCCTTCTCTCCAAGCAGGGCGGGGATGCCGCGTAGTGTGTTCGTGGCCTGGGGTGTCACTATGAACGGACGCACCATATAGGGTATTCCGGCCAGGATGCTCGGCATGCCGTCGATGCTCTTCGTGCCGTTGTCGTAAGAGTAATGCCACCAGGCGCAATGCTGCAGCAAGGAGTCGGTAAATGGTGTGAACCCCTTGTAGTCAGCTCCCAGGATCTCCTTGTTGAGGGCGCCGATATACTCCCTCCCGAAACTCTCTATTATTATCACGCATAGATTCTTGCGACGGGCCACGATTGAATCGCCGGGTATGTGGAGGGGTGTGAATATCTTGTCGAGCTGAGCCTTGTCGTCGATGAAATGCGGGTCATGGAATGGGACATTCCCGATTGAGCGTATCATTGAGAAGGGTGTGTTTAGTATCAGCGCGCTCTCGACAGGGCGCTCAGCATAGGCGTTGGCATTTGATATGGCTATCGGACGTATGTCGCGGTGGCGCCAGCCACCTATCGGGGCCGTCAGCACCAGGGCGAGTCCGGCTACGGCACACGCTATGGCGCATCCTTTCCTCACGCCGCTGAGCGGCACCGTGCGGAAAAGACGGTAGGCTATATAGAGCAACGGGAAGGCCGCGAAGTAGTTATACCAATGGTTGAAAAGTCCCCCGCGTATGCCGGCCACAACCGTCACACCGGCCACTATCAGGCTGAGTGCCGACAATATATAATAGCGTGGCAACGCCTGCCGCTTTATATCCATGGCCGGAGATACATAAAGTTTCCACATCCCCCATATAAGCGCTATGGCCAGAAGCACCAGATACCAGTGGTTGACAAGCTCCACTCCGGCAATCTTGGCGAAATTGGTCTCGTTGCCGAACTCTCCGAACACGCTCCAGGAGGTGCGTTTCAGGGTATAGCGGAAATACACCGAGTCGGCAAGATTCAGAATCAGCGTGAAGGAATTGATGATGATGAACACCCATTTGCACATGGCATACCATCCTCGGTTCTCCTTTATATGCAGGGGGAGGAGCATGAGGAGCACATACAGGGCGTTGGTATAGAATATGCCCGGGGTGTCAAACACCATCCCGGCTCTCAGCAGCTGCCACAGATGGCCGTCGTGCAGACTCTGGGTGAAGAAAGAGAGGTTCTCAAGCAGATATTCTATCCTTGAGATGGTGTAGACTATAAACACCAGTATGATGTTGGCTGCTACTGACATCAGCGGCGATATTACCGACCGCGATGGGAACAGGGATGATAATCGTGAAGACATTATTTCAATTGTTAGGACTTTGCAATCCGTATTAACGACTGCAAAATTACTAATTTATCACGATTCTACCAACAATCGCTCCCATGCATTTATCACCCAAGAAAGTGGCCCTATAATGTTTATAACATCCGTTACCGATGGTGAAATACACATTAGTAGGTATGAACGACTCGATTTTTACCCATTCCTTGTGATTGTGGCCTCCGCCGGTGGAGAGTAATTTTGCATCCGTAAAACATCATTGAAATGACCCTTAAACACATCAAGTCAAAAGCAGCCGTGCTGTGTGCGGCTTTTTCCATCATTACTTCCACGTCGTCGGCCCAGGAACTGGCCGACACCGCCGGCTATTCGAAATTCCGTTTCGGCAGCTACGGTGAGATTGTAGCCTCGTTCAAGGATTACGGCATTAACCGTTTCCAGGCTTCCGGTTCCACCAAGGAGAACCGTGCATCAATAGAATTGCCAAGATTTACAATCGGGTTTGATTACAAGTTCACTCCAAAATGGATTCTCGGTGCTGAGATTGAGTTTGAGGCAGGCGGTGTAGGGTCGGCTGTTGAGCTCGAAGGTAACGAGAACGGAGAGTATGAGACTGAAATTGAGAAGGGTGGCGAAGTGGCTCTTGAGCAGCTTCATATCACCCGCCTTATAATTCCCGCATTTAATGTGCGCGTGGGTCATCAGGTGGTGCCCATCGGATTGACTAACGCTCACCACGAACCTATCAATTTCTTAGGCACAATACGTCCCGAGAGCCAGACTCAGATGATGCCGTCCACATGGCATGAGACGGGTCTGACAGTGTTCGGCACATTCGGCCGAGGAAAGGCGCTCTTCGACTATGAGGCTATGGTGGTGACGGGACTCAATGCCAACGGTTTCGACCGCGACAACTGGATTGCCTCAGGCAAACAGGGTGTTTTTGAGGCAGATAACTTCACTTCTCCGGCTTATGTGGGACGCCTTGACTGGCGTGGAGTGAGGGGACTCCGCACGGGTGTTGCTTTTTACTATTGCCCCAACACCGGCGCCAACGCCGACAAATCGCAGAATTATGCCGGATATGGTAAGATTCCTGTGGAGATATTCACATGGGACGCGCAGTATCGCAACCGTTACCTCACAGCGCGTGCCGACCTGACTTACGGACATCTCGGCAACAGCAAGGCTGTCAATGAACGCAACGGGCGTCTTCCGAATGCCTCTCCCTACACCCGTCTCACTCCTATCGCCAAGAACACATTGAGTTATGGCGCCGAGATCGGTTTCAATTTCGGGAATGTCTTCAGCATTGCCGACTGCCCGACACTTATGCCGTTCGGACGTTATGAGTATTTCAATCCCCAGAAGGTGGTTGAGAAACCCTACACCGCCGACCGCCGCCTTGAGGTGAGCAAATGGACTGTGGGTATCGATTGGTTCCCCCTCCCGAATTTAGTGGTGAAAGCCGATTATTCAATGCGTCAGATAGGCACTCAGAAAGTATTCGGCAAAGGGTTGTACAACAGCGAGAATGAATTCTCGATCGGTGTGGCCTACATAGGATGGTTCTTCCGCAGATAATCAAGAAGTAAGAAATTTGAAATATTATAACGATATGAAACTCAACAGACTTTTCGGCAGTCCGCTCCTCTGCGGCTGCGCCCTCCTCGCATCGTCAGCATTCATCTCATGCGGCAGTGATGACAATCCTGATAATCCCGACACCCCCGTTGAGATTGTCGATTCAAAGAACATCGACTACAGTGAGGAATATGCCTCAAGCTGGCATAACTATTCGGTAAATGTGGCCCAGCTCCTGGCCAACGACTCGAAGAATCTCTATGAATCATGGAACACCTCTTATGAGGGTGGCGACGCATTCAAGAATATATTCCGTAACCATAACACCTCCGCCTATACCGGCGCGCTGGCATGTATCGAGGAGATTCTTGACGGTTGCTCCGACATAGCCAATGAGGTGGGTGAGGCCAAGATAGGCGACCCGCGCGACCTCTACATGCACCGCAAGTATGAGGAGGCTCTCTATGCCGTGGAGTCATGGTATAGCTGGCATTCACGCGATGACTATTCCAACAATATCCTCTCGATACGCAACTCTTATCTCGGATCGCTCGACAACACCACCTCTGCCGGGTCAATGGCAGCTCTTGTGAAGTCGGAGAATGCCGCGCTTGATACAAAGGTGCGCGAGGCCATAACCGCCGCTTATGACGCTATCCTCAACATCCCCCAGCCATTCCGCAACAATATCGGCTCTGACGAGGCTGAGAAGGCCATGAATGCCTGCGCCGACCTTGATGATGTCATCACAAAGGAGCTCAAGCCCTGGTTCCAGAATCTTGACGCTAAATATGACGACCGTCTGAATGCCATTGTAGAGAACTATGTGGATGTCGTGGTGCTTCCCACCTACAAATCTCTCATGGAGCGCAACCAGACTCTGCTCCAGGCAGTTAAGGATCTCGCCTCCGCACCCTCCGACGCCAACTTCAAGAAGGCCTGCGACGCATGGCTCTCATCGCGCGAACCCTGGGAGAAGAGCGAGGCTTTCCTCTTCGGTCCTGTCGACGCCCTCGGTCTTGACCCCAATATGGACAGCTGGCCTCTTGATCAGGATGCGATTGTAAACCATCTCAAATCAGGTAATTTCGACGACCTCAACTGGGCTGACGGCGATGATGACGACAAGGTGGAGGCCGCTCAGAATATACGTGGATTCCACACCCTTGAGTTCCTTCTCTTCAAGGATGGACAGCCCCGCAAAGTAAATAACAAGTAAATAACACCTCACCTTGAAAACAGGTTTCTTAGCTTTATTGACGTCCGCGGCCATCCTCACCTCTTGCGAGGATGGTCTCGACGTGCTTGATGTGGAAGTTCCGGCCGACTATGCCTTGTCGGCCGGAACATCAACCATTTTCCTGAACTCATCGAAAGCTTACGATTCACCTGCCGATTGGGTCAGCGGGTCATACAACACCCGGTTTAACCGTGGCGACAAACTGTATGACGACATGCGCACCAGCTCAAACAACTATGGCGGCGGTCTGGGGCCGGTATATGCCGGTTACTCCTGCGGCAGCTGCCACAGCAATGCCGGACGCACCAAGCCGGCAGGCTGGGCCGACGGCGGATCCGGACCTTACGGATTCTCCTCGATGCTGGTATACGTCACCCGCAAGAACGGGGCTTTCTTCCAGGATTATGGACGTGTGATCCATGATCAGGCTATCTATGGGGTGTCGCCCGAGGGTAAGCTGCATGTCGACTGGGATTACCAGACGTTCTCATTCCCCGATGGCGACACATATGAACTGGCCAGACCCACCTACACCATCACCGACTGGTATAAAGGGGATATCGCCCCCGACGACCTCTTCTGCACCGTGCGCATACCTCTGCGCCACGTAGGCATGGGACAGATAATGGCCCTTGACCCGGTGGAGATAGAGGCTCTGGCAAAGAGGAGCAATTATCCTGAATATGGGATATCGGGACGTTGCAACTATATCACCGAGAGGGGTGTGCGCTGTCTCGGCCTCTCGGGCAACAAGGCGCAGCATGCCGACCTTACCGTCGAGCTCGGTTTCTCAAGCGATATGGGTGTCACCAACAGCCGTTATCCCGAGGAGATATGCGAGGGTCAGCTCCAGATGAGCCAAGGCTCCATGATGGGGCTGCTGTATGACAAACTCGATGTCTCAACCGAGGATATGGAGAATGTCGACCTCTATATGCAGAGTCTCGGTGTGCCGGCACGCCGCAACGTGAACGACCCTCAGGTCATACTCGGCGAGCAGAAGTTTTATGAGGCGAAATGCCATCTCTGTCATGTCACCACCCTTCACACCCGCCCCTCCGGCTCCACGCTTCTCAACGGCACGCGCCTCCCATGGCTCGGCGGCCAGACCATACATCCCTACAGCGACTTCCTGCTCCACGATATGGGGTCGGAGATAATGGGTGTCGGACTCAACGACAATTACGTCTCCGGTCTGGCTATGGGTAATGAATGGCGCACCACACCTCTCTGGGGAATAGGATTGCAGGAGAGGGTGAACGGCCATACTTATTTCCTTCACGACGGTCGTGCCCGCAACTTCATCGAGGCCATAATGTGGCATGGAGGTGAGGGGGAGGCTTCGAAAAACCTCTTCGCACGTATGCCCTGCTCCGACCGCGAGGCTCTCGTGAAATTCCTTGAATCACTCTGACCCGACACACTCTCTCTTATTTACCTAACCACACATCAAGCATGAAAAAGATATTTTCCATTCTCGCAGCCTCTCTCCTCGCCCTCCCGGCTGCCGCGCAATATGACGCCGACACTGAGAACGGTGTCGTGTCGTTTGCCGGACGCAAAGGTTTTGTATGGGAGAGCTCGAACAAGAAATTCGAGTTCAAGCCATATCTCATGGTACAGACAGCCGTCGATTTCAATTATTACGACTCCGAAGGTCTTGACCCGGCTTATAATCAGGATAATGTGCATAACACAGGCTTCTCTATCCCTTATGCTGTGCTCGGATTCACCGGTCGTGCTTTCGGCTTCATCACCTACAACCTCTCTATCAATGCGGCCGCTTCAGGGGGAGCGTTGCTGCAGCAGGCCTGGGCCGACATGAAGGTGTCGGAGGGGTTTGCCGTGAAAGTAGGTAAGTTCAAGACACCCTTCACCCATGCCACACTCACCACACTCGGCGAGACCCTCTTCCCTACCCTACCCGTGTCGCTCACCGCACCGGTGATTTTGCCCCACTCCCTCAATGCCGTAACCCCCTCAATGATGACCGGGTTCGACCTCGGTGTGGAGTTCCACGGTATGTTCATGAAGAAATGGGGCTATGAGATCGGTCTGTTCAACGGTACGGGCTCGTCGGTCAACACCGCCACCAAGACATTCAGCGACGACTGGCACATCCCCTCCCTGCTCTATGCCGGACGTCTCACATTCCAGCCATTCGGTGTGATGCCTGCCACGCAAGGCAACCCTAATCAGTTGGGACTCAACCGCCTGCTCGTGGGTGTGTCAGGCTCGCTCAATGTGGAGAGTGAGAACGAAAGCACCAACGACGTGCGTGCCGGACTTGAGGTGGCATGGATGCACAACCGTCTCTATCTCGCCGGCGAGGCATATTATATGCACGTGGGGTTCACGAAGCGTCAGAAAATCGATGAGAGCTACAACTATATGGGTGGCTACGTGCAGGCCGGCTATTTTGTGACTGAGCGTCTTCAGCCCGCTCTCCGTTATGACTTCCTCGACCGTAACGGTCTTGACAAAGGTGGCATGCTCAATATGCCCGCTGTCGGACTCAACTATTATTTCAAAAACGCCAACCTGAAGCTTCAGGCTATGTACCGCTATATCGGTCGGACAGGCCACGCCACACAGCTCGACCGCGATAACGACGACCTCGGTCTGGCGCAGCATAACGCCACTGTTCAGGTGCAGTATACCTTCTAAGTCATTGCGTGTTATGAGAATGCGAATTACAGGTTTGATACTCCCCCTGCTGCTGACGGTGGGCTGCGATGATGGCCCCATACGCGACGACGGAGGCTCTCTGGGTCCGGCCTCCGGCACAACGGTCAATCTCACATGCACCATCGACGGATGCGGCGAATATGCCGCCGACAACCGTTATTCTGTGGCGATAGCGGCCTTCAGAGAGGGTGATAATTTCGCCGTGGTCTCCAAACCCCTGTCGGAGGGGGAGAATGTAATCAGTCTTGCCAATATACCGGCTGATGCCGCTATGGCAGAGGTGTGCATAATAAACCGTCTGCGTGAGCGTGTGTTCACATTCGCCTCTCTCCCCCTGAATGGGGAGGAGGTTGTGGATTTTGACCCCGGCACGCTCTCCACCGGAATGTTCCGGGCAATCGACAGTAAGATCTTCGCCACTTCATGCACCCAGTGTCATGGAGCCACAGGCCATTCCGCCGCCGGACTCAATCTCACATCGGCTGAGGCTTACGGCATGCTGGTGGGTGTGCCCTCAACTGTGATTGAGGGTGAGGAGCGCGTGAAACCGGGTGACGCTTCGGCGTCGACACTCTGGCAGGCTGTCGCCACCGACATATCAGACGGGTGGGCTTTCGCCCACCGTAATCTCCTCACCGACACTCATATTGATTTCATTGAACATTGGATAAATTCAGGAGCGCAATGATACAGACAAAGACACTTACCTCTTCAGCCGGAAAACGTGAGAGGCATCTGATTATAAAAGTGGATGACCCCACACTCCCCTTCTCCGTGCAGCTCGCCCGCGTGAAGGAGGAATACGAGCTTTTCATAAACGACCATGACTGCACCATGACCCCCGTGTTCAGACGGTGGTTCCTGAGCGACTCAGCCAACCAGGCACATCTTCTACCCGATTGGGATGACTGTGCCACATCGGTTGTGGAACAGGCCCCGCTTGATTTTACAAAAGTGGCGCTCTGGGTATGGTTTATCGAGGATGCCGTGGTGAGACGCCTCAGTCATGGCGTGTATGCCATGGAGCATAACGGACATACCCATATTTTCGAGGCAGCCCGTTGCCGCCCGGGTCTCGACCCCGAGAGCGCGACCGACGATATACTCTCCTCGACCGCCGCCACGCTTGCCGATTATGACGGCAGTCTGCTGTCGAGCTGCGTGCGCACATGGTTTTTCGTACAGAATGTCGATGTGAATTACGCCGGGGTTGTAAAGGGGCGCAACAGTGTCTTCAACCGTATGGGACTCACACCCTCGACACGCTTCATTGCCAGCACCGGAATAGGTGGACGCCATGCCGACAGCTCCGTCACCGTCCAGATGGATTCATATTCAGTGCTTGGGCTTCACGAGGGTCAGATGCGCCAGATAAATGCGCCTGAATACCTTAATCCCACTTACGAATATGGGGTGGCTTTCGAACGCGCCACGAGTGTGGATTACATCGACCGTCGCCAGCTATTCGTGTCAGGCACCGCCAGTATTGACAACCATGGAGAGGTGGTTTGGGAGGGTGATATCCGCAGACAGACCGAACGCATGTGGACCAATGTCGAGGCTCTTCTACGCGAGGCTTCATGCCGATGGGAGAATGTGGGGCATATGCTTGTGTACCTGCGCGATCCGGCCGATGCCCCGGTTGTGGGAGATTTGTTCAGGCAACGCTTCCCCGACACACCCTTCCTCATTCTGTTGGCTCCCGTGTGCCGTCCCGGTTGGTTGATTGAGATGGAGTGTATGGCCACGGCTCCACTCCCCTCGTTGTTAAAACCCTCACTTCAATGATGAGGTATCTGAAAGGTTTGCGTGGTGGTGCGTTGCTGCTGCATATATCGTTCCTGCTGATTATAGCCGGAGGTATGCTCACATGGCTCACCGGAGTAAAAGGTGAGGTGCGCATATCCCCCGGTGAACGGGTGGAGTCGTTCCGCTCTGATGATGGCACACGGCATTATTTCGACTCCGCCATAACATTGGAGCGGTTTGAGGTGATGTATTATCCCGGCGGCACAATCCCTCGCGACTATGTGTCGCATCTCCGCATCGGCGATAAGCTGATAGACGTGTCAATGAATAAGATAGCTGAGGTTGGCCTGACCAGGTTATGCCAGGCCTCATACGACAGCACGGGAGCCACCGTGCTGTCGGTAAATCACGATCCTTATGGAATAGCAGTGACATACGCCGGCTATCTCCTCTTTGCGGTGGGGGGATTCCTTATGCTCCTCTCCCCTAAGGGCCGTTTCAGACATCTGCTGCGCTCTTTGGCCGTTATGGGGGTTGTGACAATGGGTGTCGCCACCGATATGGAAGCCGCCACGATTGCCGGAGTGCCACGCGAGGCCGCTGACAGTCTCAGGAGCCGTCAGGTTCTGTATGGGGGTCATGTGGTGACCTTCAATACATTAAGCCGTGATGTGGTGACGAAACTTCACGGCAAACCATCATTCCGCGGACTCACCTCCGAACAGACCCTCCTCTCGATAGCCCTTTATCCCGACCAATGGAAGTCTCAGCCATTGCTGAAAATAAAGGATAAGGAGTTGTGCCGTATTTTAGGTGTGAAAGGTGGATATGCGGCACTTACCGACCTTTTTGACTCAGTTGGCCGCTATCGGTTAGAACCGTTGTATGCCACGGTAGATAGCCGTCACCGCCATGCTTTGGAGGAACTTGACGAGAAGGTGGGCATTATACTGATGCTCTATTCAGGAGAACTGATTCTGAATCCTTCGCCTGATGATACACTCCTTCCGGCATGGCGTGTGAATCTGGAGTTGCTGTATAACGCTCTACCTCTGCAGAAAATCTGTTTCATCCTCCTCTTTTGCGCGGCAGCCGTGTCACTCATCGCGATGGGAGGTGTCGGCAGGCTGCGCCGGTTTGGATTGGGGCTGGCATGGATGGCCGTCATAATTCAGGTATTGCTGTTGGGTATGGAATGGATAATGGGTGGTCATTTGCCATTGTCTAACATGGGAGAGACGTTGCAGTTCCTGAGTCTGGTGACAGTTATTCTGGCACTGCTCCTCGCACGACGGTTCCCCCTTCTTCTCCCCTCCTCCCTTATGTTAGCCGGGGCGATGGCTTTGGTGGCGTGGCTGGTATCTGTAAATCCCCTTGTCACCCCCTTGATGCCGGTGCTTCATTCACCATGGCTCTCAATGCACGTAACTTTGGTGATGACCTCCTACGCTCTGTTGGCCTTCACCTTCCTGATAGGCATAGGTGGACTGTGTCGTCCCGCAAACGCGGAGCGACTGAGGAAACTCTCCCTGACTTTGCTCTATCCCGGAGAATGGCTCCTTGGACTCGGCATATGTACCGGTGCGGTATGGGCAAATGTCTCCTGGGGTCAATACTGGTCGTGGGATCCTAAAGAGACCTGGGCATTGATAACCTTCATCATCTACGCCCTGCCGTTTCATCGCGCCTTCGGCTTGCTGCGCACACCGCGCCTCTACCATCTCTACATGCTGATAGCCATACTCTCGGTAGCCATGACCTACTGGGGAGTCAACCTCCTCGATTCCCGCCATGCCTACACCTGACCTACGGTATAAGACACTCACTAAAGTCAATGTCCGGGATAATAGAATCCGCGATTTTATCTTTGATAAGAAAGCCCATATACAAAGGTATAGTAAGAACCTCCCCCTCTCGACCTACATTATATTGGCCTAATTTAATAGCATTGTTAACATGATACACGTTTTTATTCTTTAGGACTGTGGCCATACTTTTTGCTCTACCTGTTTTAGACTTCACTTCTATCAGTACACACTCTCCCTTGAATCTGACTAAGAAGTCTATTTCAAGTCCACTATCCTTATGAAAGTAGTAAAGCTTTTGTCCCGATTTATATAGGAAATCAGCCATAAGATTCTCAAAGATGGCTCCTTTATATCCTAATAAATTCCCTTTTAGAATGTCTGCCTGAGTCCCGAAATCAAGCATTCCCATAAGAATGCCTATGTCTGTAGTGTACACTTTAAAACAATCCTCTATGGCATTCCCGCTCAACGGGAGCTCTGTGATTGTCGTATTATAACATCTTTCCGCTATTCCTGCATCCTCCAGCCATTGAAGACTTCCTTTATATTGTGAAGCTCTTCCTCCTTTCCTAACTACAGAGTATTGAAATTTCTTATTCTCCTTTGCCAGTTGTTTTGGTATAGATTCAAAGCACTCCCGAATGTGTGGTTTATCAGCATCGTCGGCATACTTTACCATATCCTCAATATATTCGTTTAAAAGAGTCCGTTGGGTCTTGTATATCAAGTCAATATTTTTCGTTTCAAGAAAGCAGTTTACAACTTCAGGCAGACCTCCGACAATGACATATCGATGCAACAAATCCATCATTGCCTTATGAATTCCGTCTGGAACCGCACATTCCTTCTCAAAACACTCTCGAACAGTTTCGATTATCCGTGGAGTTACTCTGTTTGCCCATAAGAATTCCTCAAAATCCAAAGGATACATATCTACTACTGTTTCATAGCCTACCGGAATAGAATCGGAGGCATCTTCGCCTTTATTCTCTTTCTTTGTCTTGCCATACCCTTTTACCCCTAATAGGGAACCTGTGGCAATAACATCAAAACGGCCATCGATATGAAAAGATTTAAGCGCTGTTCTGGCCTCCTTGCACTCTTGTATTTCATCCAGTATTATACAAGTATTCCCTTCGAAGAAACGAGTGTTGGGAATGAGTGCTGATAGGTTTAGAATAATAGTATCCACATCCAGATTCCCTGTAAATGCAGACTTCTTATCGGGCTCAAGAATAAAGTTCATATAGATCACGTTTTGGTAATTCTCTTTTGCGAATTTTTTGACAATAAACGTCTTCCCACATTGGCGCACCCCTTTTATTACCAACGGCTTTCTATCCACGGACTTCTTCCACTCCAATAATTCTCTTTCAATCTTTCTTTTAAGCATGGTCGTTTGTTATTTAGTTCTGCAAAGTTACATTTTTTTTAACGAATAAACAAGATATTCATACACTTTTTCAAATGAATTTTATGTAAGTTGACACACTTTTTCAAACGAATAAACATCAATTTATACATTTTTTCAAGCGAATAGAGGTCCAAATAAGAGCATGAGATATAGCTGTTCGCCCGACATATCATACCTATGGCAGAAGTAGATAAGAATAATAAAGCCGATTATGTTTCAATGAAATTCGATGCGATGGATATGTTATATAGCATATTTATTTTGTGATTTGAGATATAGTTAGTAAATTTGCATTCGCAGACCGTCATATTGGAAGCCCCGGTCGGGGAAAAGCGTGGCGGAGATTGCAAGACATAATAAGAAAGCGTTTATCCGCGCTGATTCTTGACCTTTCGGAATTCTCGCAAAATTTCATTTAGAAGTCAGGGATTGAGCAACGGTAGATGCCCGTGGATATGTAATATCATGCATCCGGTATGATACCTTGGGAAAGGTAGAGTCGGACGCTATTGTTGCATATACTGCGTAGGGCTTCTGCGTTGCCGTCCGACTTCTAAAGGGCAATGCGAGAAGCCTCGAAAGGTAGGACGGTAACAGATACAGACTCCTACGCTTTTTTTGTACTAATCGTTAATGTCAACGAGGGGAGTGCCGAAGACACAATGTTAGAATTAATGAAACACAGATTACTAAAATTATTCTTTGTAATCTCATTGATTATAGACTCATTTTCTATGTTTGGATATGAGTTTGTGGTTAATGATGTTTACTATTCAGTGGTTTCCTCTTCTGAAAAGACTTGTATCGTAACGCATGGAGATTTGCCATATAAAGAATCTGTAGTAATCCCTGCATGTGTCAATTATAATTCAGAGGATTACACTGTTGTGGGAATAGGTAGCGAGGCGTTCAAAGATTGTGTAATGCTAACTTCTGTTAGTTTACCCGAAACTCTAATCGAAATTCAAAGTTCATCCTTTGAGAACTGTATTGCTCTGGATACAATAATAATTCCAGATAATGTTACTTCTATAAGTACGAATGCATTCAAGAATAGTAATGTTCAAACTCTGTTCATTGGAAAATCCCTAAATAAGGTTGGTACAAAAGCATTTGATAGGATAACAGACATACATATGATGTCTTCGTTGACAATAATACAGTCAGCTGATTTTGAAGATGCAGAAAGTCTTACAAATCTCTATGTTTCAAAGTCAGTAAGGGAAATTCAAAAAAATGCTTTTATATATTGTGATAATCTTCAAAATCTGTACATTGAAAGTTTATCTGATTGGTGCAAAATCACGTTTGGGAACAGTAATGCTAACCCCATGTCCAAGACAAATGGTTTTTACATAGACAATGCTTATTGTTATACATTAGATATTCCGGAAGATGTCACAGAAATCAAGGACTATGCATTTTATAATTGTAAGTATATGACTGGTATTAATATGTCCGAAAGTGTAACTGCAATTGGAGAATTTGCATTTTTCAATTTTTCGCATCTTAAAGAAATAAGAATACCTGACTCTGTTACGTACATAGGAGAGAGGGCATTTTATTATTCTTCAAATGTTACAAATATTTATTTGGGAAAAGGAATCAAAACAATAGGTAAAGAGGCATTAGATACAGGATATCTCAATAGTAAATTTTTACGAAAAATACATATATCTGATCTTGCTGCTTATTGCCAGATTGATGCTGCCAGTGCAATAAGTCCTTACTGCGACTTGCAGATTTATCTTAATGATAAACTGTTACGCAAGGTGGAGTTAACCGAAGAAGATGATATTCGTCGAATAGGTTCTAATATATTTAGCCTATATAAATACCTGATATCCGTCTCTCTTCCTAACACAATCATATCTATTGGTGAATCTGCATTTAATCAGTGTAATAATCTTCTTGAAGTTACGCTTCCTAACAACCTTGAAATTATTCCAGAAAGTTGCTTCCGGTATTGTGAAAGTTTGGAGAGTGTTGAATTTCCTGACAATCTAAAAGAAATTGGAGCATGGGCATTTTATAACTGTATAGAAGTAAAGTCCATATCATTGCCATCATCCATGGAGGCCATAAGAAATGCTAGTTTCGATGGATGCGACAATTTGAATGAAGTATTTTGTCAAACTGATTTTCCTTTCGACGCTTCTTGGG
Source organism: uncultured Porphyromonadaceae bacterium (assembly GCA_947575235.1). Lineage (GTDB taxonomy): Bacteria > Bacteroidota > Bacteroidia > Bacteroidales > Muribaculaceae > Lepagella. Next base: position 37,118 of record CANPMT010000011.1, on the reverse strand, counting down.
GTAATGTCCCACAACATGCAATCTTGTATGTGCCAACCGGGTGTAAGGATTTATATTTGGAATCTTATATGTGGTGTGACTTCTCAAGAATTATTGAGATGGACTTTGGCAAAGTTGATGAGGTTTTGATTCAAGACATAAGAGAATTAGGAAGATATGACCTACAAGGAAACCTTGTTGATGAGCATTATGATGGCTTAATCATAATCCGCTACTCAGATAACTCATATAAAAAATATCTAAAAAAGGAAAGATTAAGATAATGGTAATAATGAATTGTATTCTTATTGCTAAAAAGAAATAAAGAGGCTAACTTATTTGCTTAGATAGTCGCGTAGGGTATAAGAAAGCCTTGAAAAAGTGGGATCGGCAGCTTGAAAAAGTTGCCGATTCTTTTGGCTCGCTCATAGGTTACTCTAAGTTGAGTAGGTGCTTATGAGTTAGGCTTATGATTCCGAGTGGCAGCATGTTCTGTCGTATAACAGACGCTCTCGGCATGAGATTCGAACTTGTCAGAATTGTTGCCGCTCTCTGATAATTTGAAAACCTCAAATGATAACTGTTCTAAAAAAGTAAGGCAATCACCGTCTTGCAGGCAAAATATAAAACAGGTAGTTCCCATATAAAGAACACTTCGAGTGTACAGGAAGCGATTTTATTTGCTTTTTATATGTTGATTGTTGTCTTTTGTAAAACAATTTTACTTGTTGAGTGTTATATTAAAAAGTATTTGTTACAACAACGATAATAACGATTCTTTATGAAACTACTTCTGACATTGACGCTCCTTACAGCTTTCTGTGTCGAGGCGCAGGAGTTCAAGGAGGGGATTATCTTTGATTTGAGAGGTCCCGTGAAAAGTGCCACACTTACCGATGATTTTTTCGGAATGAGAAACATGACATTTACCGAAGATGGAAAATGCCAGACCACAAGAATGGAATTTGATGAAAATGGTTATCCTTTGGGAATGACCCTTGACGTAAGGAGCGGACTGCTGAACAATGACAATGATTTCAAAGGTCCGATAGCATATAAGGTGGACTATGACGATGCTCATCGAATCTCTTCGACATATCTCAATTTCCCCAGTGCGATAAACCCCTGGGAGGAGATTCGTACCTACTCCTACAATCCGGAAAAGGATAAGAATCATGTGATAACCGGATTGAGAGTCGAGACAAAAGAGAATGGTGCCCTTTCAACTAATGACTACGTCTATTCTGATTATGTATATGACGAGCAAGGTAATTGGATCAGCAGAAACGTGCATGAGACAATCTGCCTGACTGACGTGGATGGGAAAAGTGACAACGCCACCAATGAATACGTTGAGACAAGAACGGTGACCTATTATTGATAACCGGAATGAAGACCCTCTTATAACAACAGGTCTGGGACGTGAACCTCGCGCCTCAGACCTGTTGGCGTATGAAGTCCTCACACCCTTACCTCCGATTAAAAGTAAAAATTCATCCTGAGAGGAAAAAATTTTTTTGATTCTTGTGAACCATCTGAACAGAGGGGATGTTATAATATCAGAAAATCGTTTCATGATGTTAGGTTAGTTTGAAAAGTATTATGGAAAAACATACAAAGACGGTCGATGTGAATCGGCCGTCTTTGTGTTTGTAGGGTCTTTGTGATTATTGACGCTCACAGTAACTGGAAGAGTAACCTGGCGGCTAAGGCAATCGTCAGGGCTATGAGAACTATCATCATGCTCTTCCCTATCACTCTTATGTAACTGCCTACATCGAGTCGGGTAATCTGACGCCTCAGTATATTGCAACCGTTCAAGAGAATGGCCACCATGATACCTAATTCTATTATAAACATCCATAATAACCCGGCTCCCAGTGAATAAGCCAGCCATCCTAAGGCCGGACATAACAGATAAAACGTGCCGTTGACAAACGAGAGACGCCTTATATCGCCTGTGGCATGGATTGCCGTGTTGGTGAGTCCTATCAATGACCCTGTCAATGCGGTGAACAGCGACACGCATGTGATTTCAACAGTGTGGTCAGGCACTGTCTCCAGCCATAGCGACAGCAACTCCGGCATCATCGCTATAGCCGGCACCATCAGCACCCCGAAGCCATATATGATAAAGGTGGCGGCATTGCGCAGATGTTTCCCGGTCTGTTCGATATCGTCTGCCGCATAACTCTTCGTTATGAGCGGAGAGTAGACACACATTATTCCGGTTGTGGCAAGTCCTGACAGCATACCTGTGACGGTCCCCGCCATGGAGGCGGCTGCATTCGCTGCCACTCCGAAAAAGAGATTCAAAACCAACGGAGTGCCTTGCCCATAGGCCGTGACGCACATATTGCCATAGACACCACATCCGCTGAACCCCACCATCTTTCTCATCACGCCGGAGTCGATGCGCCATGAGGGACGGCTGTCAGGATATTTTATCGCAGCGTAGGTCACATATATTGCGGCCACACTGATTCTTACCAACAATAGCAGTAGGGCATACCATATCAGGTTATCGCTGCCATGGTTAAGGAGGAGCATCACCAATAGGAGATTGAGTCCGGCTTCCGCCATTTCGATGTAGCTGTAGAGGCGGAATTTCTCATGAGCGAGCAGCAACGCGCTGTAAGGCTGTTGCATGAGACCCGTCACAAGCGACACAAGAATAAGCTGAAACACAATGAATGCCTCATGACGGCTCCCGGCGGGTATGGACATTTTATTGTCGAGATACCATAGTCCGGCTGTCTCGGCAGCGATTATCACGAATAAGGCTGTGGCCAGATGCAGCCGGAGCGCCGTAGAGAATACGCGACGGAGTCTTTCACGGTCGCCTGTCCCTAAGGCATATGTTATGAAGCGGGTACCGGTGTCGGTGACTGAGGAGTTGAAAAACGCGAAAGCCCATACCAGACCGGCCACGGCGCAGTATGTCCCATAGTCATCAACGCCTAACGCCTGCAGCACCAGTCGTGACGATACCAGTCCCACTACTGAAATGATTGCCATGCGGAATGTAAGCACTGCCGCTTCCCATTTCACCCCCCCTCTCGCTCCTTTCAGCCAACCGATGGCCTCCTTTAAAAAAATACACTCAGCCATCTACTTTCCTAAGTCTTTCCATATTCTTCTTATCATGTGTTTCTCCTCGAGAAACAAGATACTCGAATTTGACGAGAATCCCCGTCAATCTATGCAAAGTTAAATAATATGTACCATATCTACAAATGTTGTATATAGGCAGCAAAGAGAAGGAGCGTCTCCTGTCAGGAAACGCCCCTTCCGCTATGGTGATTTGTATGATTGATCGGGTCGGTGCAAAGTTACTTCGGTGGGAAGAGAAGTATCAGCGAGGGGAGCGACGAGCCGGCGTAGCTGCCGATCATACGGTTGTCGGGGGTCGGTTTGTCAAGTTCGCCGTCGCAGATACCTTTGCCGTTGCGGTTGGAGAGACCGGCCGCTACGTTCTTGTTGATGAAATCGCGGTATTGCTCCTGGCCGCAGTCATTCACAAGAAGATCCATATACTGCACCCAGATTGCAGGATAGACACCCTGCTCCAGGCTACCCTGGTCGTAAGGATTCTTTCGGTTGCGCGCCCAAGGAAGGATGCCGTTCTCCGACATTACATTGATTGAATAGTCGGCACCGGCCTTTGCGTTATCAAGATACTCCTTCTCGCCGGTGGCCAGATACAGAAGTGCGCCGGCTCCTATGAACGTGCCCTGATTGTAGATGAGTGGGTGACCGCCACGGTTGCCGCCGTGACTGCTGTCGGAGATCTGACCTGTCTTCATATCGCCGAGATTCTTCGAGGCCCAGTCGTAGATCTCTTTCGCCATCTCGAGATAGCGCTCTTTCGTCTCGTAATGCGGACGTGTGAAGCTGCCATATTGGTTGCTCCATTTCTCAGGCGACGGGTCGGCCTTGCGGTTGGCGGGAGTTATATCATAGAGGAGCATGGCGGCCACGACAGTCGGGAAGTTGATGCACGACATCTTGCCGTCGGTCGCCTTGTTGGCATTGGGATGCTCAAGCGGTTGCCACTGCCAGAACATTCCACCTTCAAGACCCTTCTTCGGGTCGGCGTAAGAGCCGGTGTCGCCCACACGGGGTGAGCCATACCATACGCGGGCGAAACTCTTCTCGGCAAGCTCGCGGCAATCGTCGCGGCCAAGAATCTTGGCGGCACGTGCCATGGTGATTGTCCACCACTGGATGTCGTCATATATGAACCAGCCACGGTTGGTGTCGTTATTGTCGAAGTCGAAATCGAGATACTGCGCGATGTTTCCGTCGATGATTTTATTGCTGAGGTCGCGGTATTGCTTCTCGGCTTTCTTGTCGCCGTTGGCACGCGCGAGGAGCATGGCGTTCATGGCCATGTCGGCATACATCGGCTGGCACCATATGGCGGCCGCTCCGTTCCAGCGGTCGGTAGCCGCAGGGTCGGTCGATGTGTTGCGGTAGATGTATTTGGCCGAGTCGAGGAATACACGGTTGAAGTCGTCGTAGGTCTCGAACGCGATATTGGCCGGAGAGGGGGCAGCCATCTTCTTTGAAGAGCTGCAGGAGGTCATTCCTAAAACGGAAGCCGCTAACAGTGCGATGGGTATTAATTTCATGTCGTAAAATGTCGGGTGTTTGAATTCACTTCTGCAAAGTAACTCCTTTTTATAAAAAAGAGATGCAAAAAACTGTTCAAATATATGTTAAAATCTAAATGAGGACATTTTTGGCAAGGATGGATACACCCGAACTCATTAATTATTCGTAACTTTACGTCGTGAATCACTCATTCCTCTCTCCGGACAGTGTAAACAACCGCGAATTCGAATTTCAACAAAATACAAAACCTTTCAATTAAGATGCGAACCACATCACACATCATGAAATCAGCTGCCGTGGCAGCCTTGGTGACTGTGTTGCCGGCCTGCGCTTCATCTTCCAAATCGGGCGATGCCCCGAAGTCTGATCCTGTGGATTATGTAAGCACACTTGTAGGCACCCAGTCTAAACACTCCCTCTCCACGGGTAATACATATCCCGCCACAGCCCTCCCCTGGGGTATGAACTTCTGGACTCCCCAGACCGGCCGTATGGGCGACGGCTGGGCATATACCTATGACGCCGACAAGATCCGCGGCATAAAGCAGACCCATCAGCCGAGCCCCTGGATCAACGATTATGGCCAGTTCTCGATAATGCCTGTCACCGGCACTCCTGTCTTCGACGAGGAGCAGCGTGCGTCATGGTTCTCGCATAAGGCGGAGGAGGCCCGTCCTTATTACTATCGCGTATATCTGGCCGACCATGACGTGGTGGCTGAGGTGGCTCCCACTGAGCGTGCAGCCGCCATGCGTTTCACCATGCCTGATGACAACAGCTATTTCGTGATCGACGCCATGGACAACGGCTCTTCGGTGACCGTGATACCCGAGGAGAACAAGATTGTGGGCTACACCACCAAGAACAGCGGCGGCGTACCCGAGAATTTCAAGAACTATTTCGAGATTGTATTCGATACCCCCTTCACTTACACATCGACTGTGCTCGACAACGGCGAGCTTACCGAGGGCCGCAATTCGGTAGAGGGTAACCATGCCGGTGCCGTTATAGGTTTCAAGACCGGAAAGGGTCAGATTGTGAATGCCAAGGTGGCCTCATCCTTCATCAGCCCCGAACAGGCTTCTATCAATATGAAGGAGTTGGGCGACGGCAACTTCGACCGTATCAAGGAGGAGGGCCGCAAACGCTGGAACGATGTGCTCGGTGTGTTTGAGGTTGAGGATAACGACCTTGACCGTCTCCGCACCTTCTATTCATGCCTGTATCGCTCGGTGCTCTTCCCCCGCAGCTTCTATGAGATTGACGGCGAGGGTAAGGTGATGCACTACAGCCCCTATAACGGTGAGGTACTCCCTGGCTATATGTTTACCGACACCGGTTTCTGGGATACTTTCCGTGCCCTCTTCCCTCTGCTCAACCTCGCTTATCCCTCGATGAACGAGAAGATGCAGGAGGGTCTGGCCAACGCCTACCGCGAGAGTGGCTTCCTGCCTGAATGGGCAAGCCCCGGCCACCGTGGCTGTATGGTGGGCAACAACTCCGCCTCTGTAGTGGCTGACGCATGGCTCAAGGGTGTGAAGGTGCCTGAGAAGGATATGGAGACTCTCTGGGAGGCTGTCGTGAGCGGCACAACAAAGGTGCATCCCCAGGTTTCATCTACCGGACGTCTCGGCCATGAGTATTACAACGAGTTGGGTTATGTGCCCTATGATGTTGATATCAAGGAGAATGCAGCCCGCACTCTTGAATACGCCTACGATGACTGGTGCATCTATCAGCTCGGCAAGAGCCTCGGCAAGAGCGAGGCTGAGCTGGAGCCCTTCAAGAAGCGCGCCATGAACTATAAGAACCTGTTCGACCCCGAGCATAAGCTGATGCGCGGCAAGAATAAGGATGGACAGTTCCAGTCGCCGTTCAATCCTCTGAAGTGGGGCGATGCCTTCACTGAGGGTAACTCCTGGCACTATACCTGGTCGGTATTCCACGACCCGCAGGGTCTGATCGACCTTATGGGTGGCAACAAGGAGTTTAACAATATGCTTGACTCCGTCTTCTCTGTTCCGCCGATTTTCGACGAGAGCTATTACAATGCGGTTATCCATGAGATCCGTGAGATGCAGATCATGAACATGGGCAACTATGCCCATGGCAACCAGCCTATCCAGCACATGATCTATCTCTACGACTATTCAGGTGAGCCCTGGAAAGCCCAGAAATGGATCCGTGAGGTGATGGACCGTATGTACACTGCAAATCCTGACGGTTATTGCGGTGATGAGGATAACGGGCAGACCTCGGCATGGTATGTATTCTCTGCACTCGGTTTCTATCCCGTATGTCCCGGAAGCGGTGAATATGCACTCGGCACACCTCTCTTCAAGAAGGTGAAAGTGAATCTTGAGGATGGCAAGACTCTTGAGATTGACGCTCCGGCCAACAGCCACGACAACCGTTACATCAAGGATCTGAAGCTCAATGGCAAGGAGTATGACCGCAACTACGTCACTCACGATGAGCTGATGAAGGGCGCTACCCTCACCTTCGACATGTCGGCTGAGCCCAACACCAACCGCGGCACATCACCCGATGCAGCTCCCTACTCTTTCTCAAAAGAGAAGTAACCAACTTGTCAAGATACTTTAACCGGAGGCGGTCGATATGAATCGGCCGCCTCTGTCTGTATATATTGAGTTTTGGTTAACTCCTAAATAATTGCTAACTTTGCTCAGGCTCCAAAATTTATTTAAGATGAAAAAGATACCTTACGGCATATCAAATTTTTCCGAAATCATCAAAGAGGATTACTACTTCGTTGATAAGTCGATGTATATTCCCAAGATTGAAGAGGCTGCCCGCTTCCTCTTCTTTATGCGTCCGCGTAGATTCGGAAAGAGCGTCTTTGTTGATATGCTCGAAGCCTATTACGATATCTTTACAAAAGATAAGTTTAAGGATCTGTTCGGAAGTCTTTGGATCGGGAAGAATCCAACCCCCGATGCCAACCGCTATCAGGTGCTCAGACTGGACTTCTCTCTTGCAACTGCATCTCTTGATAAACTGGATGACACCTTCAACGAGTATTGCAACGGCTGCATAGATGCTTTTATAAAAAAATATAAGGATTTCTATTCCTCTTTCACAGTTGAGAGTGTGCTCGAGACAAAACGCGCCGGTCAGAAAATCAATCTTATTGGAGCTGCCGCAAAAGCTGCCGGAAACCCTTTGTATCTGATAATCGACGAATATGACAACTTTACAAATGTGGTTCTGTCAAGCCATGGTCAGGAGGTGTTTCATAGGCTCACCCATGCTGAGGGATTCTATCGCGATTTTTTCAAGACTCTAAAACCGGCATTCTCTCGAATTTTCATGATGGGAGTCTCACCTGTGACTATGGACGACCTTACAAGTGGCTATAACATCGCCTTCAATATCTCGCAGCTCGCACCATTCAACTCAATGCTTGGTTTCAGTGAGGAGGAACTGCGACGAATGTTGGAGTACTATAAAGAGCAGGGTGCCCTGGCTATGGATGTTGATGAGGTGCTCGACGTGATGCGTCCCTGGTACAACAACTATTGCTTCTCTCGGGATTGTTGTGGAGAGGAGAGCGTGTATAACACCACCATGTCTCTCTATTTCCTGAACAATTTAATCACCTATGGGAGTATGCCTGAACAGATGGTCGACAGCAACACCCGCACTGACTATAAGAAGCTCAGACAACTTGTCGATATTGACCGGGGGATAGGGGGCAATAGGCGTCAAAGCATCATCCTTGATATTGCCAACAAGGAATACTCCGACATAAAACTCATTACAACATTTCCGGCTCTTGCCGTCACAGATGAGAACAATTTCCAGTCGCTGATCTATTATTACGGGATGCTGACAATGGGAGCGCCTCGCGGTATGCGCGTGCGGATGATTATCCCAAACCAGTGTGTCCGATTGCAATACTGGGATTACATCGTGGGTCTTTATCAGAAAGAACACTCCCTCAACCTCACCCGCCTTACCAACCTGTTCGACAGCTTGGCTTTCGATGGTGACTGGGAACCTCTTATGCGATATCTGGGTGCAGAATACAAGAAGGCATCTTCGGTGCGTGACGCAATCGGGGGGGAGCACAATGTGCAAGGTTTCATTAAGGCATATCTGGCAATGTGCGACTACCACCTGTTATGCCCCGAGATAGAGATGGGGTATGGCTACAGTGATTTTCTGATGATTCCCCAGTTAAACCGTTTCCCCGAGGCGCGTCACAGCTATATCCTGGAGTTGAAATACGCCAAGCCCTCCTCTCCTGAGTCGGAGGTGGAAAGATTGTCGCATGAGGCAGACAAGCAGCTCGTCCGCTATCTTAGCGATAGAAAGCTCATCCCCCTTCTCCAAGACACAACGGTACATCCCATCGTACTCGTTTTCCATGGCACCTCTCTCGCAGTTTGCCGGCAGTGCGCTCTGTAGAACTGACTTTCCCGGGAAAGTGGCCCAAGTCGAAAATGCAGTGCACATTTGCATCATGAAAATAATTCTAAATCTCATTGTAAATTTCTAAAATAAATAGTTTTCTATGCTGGCAACGATAAGAAAAATATTAGCCTACCTTGATTGGTTAATGCTTATAGCTTTTATTATTGTCTTTGGAATATATTTGATTCCAAAGACAATAATTGGAGGAATTATAGCTATCATCTGTGCGATAGGTCTTCTTCTAATTATGTTTGAAGAAGCGTCTAATCAATATTCATCCAATAGTCGAATAAGTTTCGGCAAGCCCCTGGGCAATCCTCTTGTAGATGTTGCTCTTGGTATATTTGCATACCTTAATTTAGAACAGGCGGGTAATTTTAATAACCTGTTTATTATAGGTATAGTAATGGTTGGTACTGATTTCCTTTTATGGGTTGTTAAATGTATTGAGCAATTCCATACAAAAAAATAACCGTTTTTGAAACTAATCTTCCAATATAATTACACCATCAAATACATAAAGAAGACATTGCGCTTCCTGCTGTGTTCAGGGCTGAGACATCCTATTTTTTGTTCGCCAGATGCCTTATTAAAACCAGATGACTTATTAAAAACAGAGTCGACCGATTCACATCGGCCGACTCTGTATGTTTTCCATAATACATTTTCAAACTAACCTAACATCATGAAACGAAGAAATCGTTGTTGAATACCGTTGAAATCTTTCGTCGTGTATCAACCGATTTTCTGATATTATAACATACCACCGGTTCAGATGGTTCACGAACCTCCGAAAAATTTTTTTCAAAGGGCATTAATATCAGATTGTAAGATGCGTTATCTTTTTATAGAGTGTTGGATGCAGACCGTTTCTCAGCGATGTGGAATGGCTATCCCCTGTAGCCTGATCCTGAACAGAACGGCACACACTATTTAAAGATTAACCATATGGACTACGATAAAGTTATCAGAAGAATATATAATGAGGTTACACCCTTCCTGGGGAAGGGAAAGGTGGCCGACTATATCCCGGCTCTTGCAGAGGTCAACCCGGAACAGTTGGGTATTGTGGTAGAGACCCTCGATCTGAAGAGCTTCCGCACCGGCGACTCGGAGATCCCCTTCTCTATCCAGAGTGTGTCGAAGGTTTTCACTCTCGCCATGGTAATCAGCCATATGGGGGAGGAGTTGTGGCAATCGGTGGGACGTGAACCCTCCGGCAACCCATTCAACTCGCTTGTGCAGCTTGAGCATGAGCGTGGCATTCCGCGCAATCCCTTTATCAATGCCGGGGCTTTGGTGATTACCGACAGGCTCATCTCCCTATATCCGCGCCCCAAGGAGGCTATACTCGACTTTGTGCGTTCGTTGGCTGGCACAGATGATATATATTATGACCACCGTATTGCATGCAGTGAGCGGGAGCATGCCGACCGTAACATGGCATTGGCCTATTTTATGAAGAGTTTCGGCAACATACATAATGATGTCGAGACGCTTATCGATGTCTATTGCCACCAGTGCGCAATCGCTATGAGCTGTGCCGACCTTGCCCGCAGCTTCCTGATGTTTGCCAACAGGGGTGTCAACCCGGTGACGGGGAAACGGGTCCTCACCATAAGCCAGAGCAAGCGTATCGGCGCCGTGATGGCCACCTGCGGGTTCTATGACGAGAGCGGTGATTTCGCCTATCGTGTCGGACTGCCCGGCAAAAGCGGTGTGGGGGGCGGTATCGCGGCGTATATGCCGGGGAAACTCTCGGTGGCGGTATGGAGCCCGGGTCTGAACAGTTATGGCAACTCCCTGGCCGGAATAGAATTTCTGGAACGCTTCACCACCGATATCAGAAGTTCTATATTCTGATTGTATTTTTTCGCTCTCCACATTGAGTATGCTCCCGGGCTGAAACGTATAAGAACGAAAAGGATACGAATATGAAAAAAGGATTACTCACTCTTTGCTGTGTGCTCTCCTCGCTGAGCGGGATGGCCCTGACTTTCAAACATATCTCGACAACCGACTCGCTGCGTTGGCATGAGGAGGGTAAAATCAAGACAACCTCCTCACCATCCGGCAACGCGCTGGATATCGACACCTCGGCTCCTGCGGTGACTTTCAACAAGTGGGGCACCACATTCAATGAGCAGGATTGGAAAGCCCTCTGTATGCTCAAACGTGAGGAGCAGGAGGAGATTCTGAAGAATGTGTTCGCTCCGGATGGGGAGCTTAAGTTCAGTCTCGGACGCATATCGATGAATGCCAACGACTATGCCCTCTCATGGTTCTCCTGCAGCGAGGTGCCGGGAGATTTCAGTCTGAAGTATTTCAATATCGAACGCGATAAACTCACAATAATACCCTACATACGGGCTGCCCAGAAGTATAATCCCGACATGACTTTCTGGATGTCCCCCTGGAGCCCTCCGGCATGGATGAAAATCAACGCGCATTATGCAGTGCAGAGCTCCGTATTCAACGACCTTGACAAGCGCCTCGACTGCCTCCTGTTCGGCGATGACGACCGTTCTGACAATGAGCAGGTCAATCCCGACAAAAATCTCTTCCCCCGCAGGATGGCGGTGCAGGACTACATGATCCAGAGTCCGCGCTATCTGCAGTGTTATGCCGATATGTTCAGCCGGTTTATCGACCTCTACGCCGAGCAGCATATCCCCATCACGATGGTGATGTATCAGAATGAGGCTTACAGCTATACACCCTATCCCGGCTGCCCATGGACCTCTGACGGCATTCTGCGTTTCAATCTGGAGTATCTCGCCCCTACCCTTCAGGCTAATCATCCTGAGGTGGCTCTTTACTTGGGCACGTTCAATACCAACCGGTTTGACCATGTTAACGGGTTGCTTGAGGATCCGCGTATGAGCGCCAACATAAAGGGTATCGGTTTCCAATGTGAGGGTGGACAGATTCTGCCACGTATCCGCGAGCGTTATCCCCGCTACGCATATATGTCGACCGAGAGCGAATGTGGCGATGGCTCGATGGATTGGCGTGCGGCCGAGCATACCTTCCATCTGATAAATCACTATCTCGGCAACGGATGTTCCGACTACAACAACTGGAATCTCATACTCTGCGACAAGGGGGAGAGCCCCTGGGGATGGCGCCAGAATGCTTTGGTGAGGGTTGACTCCAAGACGCGCTCATTCGAGTATGTGCCTGAGTATTACACCTATCGTCATTACAGCTCATTCATACGCGAGGGGGCTGAGATTGTGGGGTTTGTGCCTACGGCTGACGACAGGATGCCGGTGCTCATGGCCCGCACTCCCGAAGGGAAATATGTGGTGGTGGCAGGCAACTTCAACGACGACGTGCGCACGGTAAGCGTGCCTGTCGACGGGAGCTATCTCAACCTGCAGCTCAAGCCTCATTCCATGAATACCTTTGTTCAGAACTGATTCCGACTCCCAGAAAATCCGCTCAACTGACTCTATTATAGCGAATAAATGGTCTGTTCCTAAAAATTCCTGAGGCTTTTTATTCCATATGAGAGAGATTTGTTGTAATTTTGTGGGCAAATTGTACCCACTATACAAGATTGCAATTAAACTGCATTATGAAAAAGGTTTTGCTTCTCGGCTCCGGTGCCCTCAAGATTGGGCAGGCGGGCGAATTTGACTACTCGGGATCACAGGCACTCAAGGCTCTGCGTGAGGAAGGTATCTCCACAGTGCTGATCAATCCCAACATTGCCACCATCCAGACTTCAGAAGGAGTGGCCGACCAGGTCTATTTCCTCCCTATCACCCCCTACTTCGTGGAGGAGGTAATCAAGAAGGAACGTCCTGACGGCATTCTATTGGCTTTCGGTGGCCAGACTGCCCTTAACTGCGGCACGGAGCTTTACCTCAACGGCACGCTCGACAAATATGGCGTGAAGGTGCTCGGCACATCGGTTGAGGCTATCATGATAACAGAAGACCGTGACCTTTTTGTAAAGAAACTTAACGAGATAGATGCCAAAACCCCCGTGTCGCAGGCTGTGGAGAGCATCGAGGATGCCGTTGAGGTGGCTCACCGCATCGGTTTCCCGGTTATGGTGCGCTCAGGTTACGCCCTCGGCGGTCTGGGCTCCGGAATATGCAATAACGACGAGGAATTCCGCAAACATTGCGAGAGCGCCTTGGCATATTCAAAACAGATTCTCGTTGAGGAGAGCCTTAAAGGTTGGAAAGAGATTGAGTTCGAGGTTATCCGCGATGCCAATGACCATTGCTTCACCGTTGTGCCGATGGAGAATTTCGACCCCCTCGGCATTCACACCGGTGAGTCGATTGTCGTGGCTCCTATCGTGTCGCTCACTCCCGAGCAGATCAAGATGCTTGAGGAGATTGCCACTAAGGTGGTGCGCCACATCGGTATCGTAGGCGAATGCAACATCCAGTATGCTTTCAATGCCGAGACCAACGACTACCGTATCATCGAGATCAACGCACGTCTGAGCCGCTCTTCGGCTTTGGCTTCAAAGGCTTCGGGCTATCCCTTAGCTTTCGTGGCTGCCAAACTCGCTTTGGGCTACACTCTCGACCAGATTGGCGAGATGGGAACCCCCAACTCCGCATATGTGGCTCCCTCAGTTGATTATATGATTGTGAAAATCCCTCGCTGGGACCTCTCCAAATTCGTTGGGGTTGACCGCGAGATCGGCTCTTCGATGAAGTCGGTGGGCGAGATTATGTCAATCGGCAAATCGTTTGAGGAGATTATTCAGAAGGGTCTCCGTATGATTGGCCAGGGTATGCACGGTTTCGTAGGTAACACCGACCTCCATTTCGACAACCTGGACACTGTGCTGTCGCATCCTACCGATATGCGTATCTTCGCGATCGCACAGGCTCTTGAGGAGGGTTATACGGTCGACCGTATCGAGGAGCTTACCAAAATCGACAAATGGTTTATCGAGCGTCTCGCCAATATCGTGCGCTATAAAGGTGTGCTTGAGGGTTATGACAAGATTGAGGACCTTCCCAAGGATGTCATCAAGGAGGCCAAGCGTCTCGGTTTCTCCGACTTCCAGATTGCCCGTTTCGTCGAGAACCCGCAGGGGAACATGGAGAATGAGATTCTGCGTGTGCGCAACCATCGCAAGAGTCTCGATGTCGTGCCCCATATCCGCCGCATAAATACAGTGGCTTCGGAATATCCCGAACTTACCAATTATCTCTACGTCACCTACGGTTCTGAGGAGAACTCAATCCGTTATGACATGAATGCCGGCAACAATATAGTTGTGTTGGGTTCAGGTGCCTACCGTATCGGTAGCTCTGTGGAGTTTGACTGGTGCTCGGTAAACGCCGCCAACACCTGCCGCAAGAATGGCTTCAAGTCAATCATGATCAACTATAATCCGGAGACTGTGTCGACCGATTATGACATGTGCGACCGCCTCTACTTCGACGAGCTCAGCTTCGAGCGTGTCATGGATATCCTTGACCTTGAGGCGCCCCGCGGAGTGATTGTGAGTGTGGGTGGCCAGATTCCCAACAACCTGGCTATGAAGCTCTACCGTCAGCATGTACCCGTGCTTGGCACCTCCCCTATCTCGATCGACCGTGCCGAGAACCGTCACAAGTTCTCAGCCATGCTCGACCAGCTCGGCATCGACCAGCCCCGTTGGAAGGAGCTCACCACCACTGAGGAGATTGATGGCTTCATCGCCGAGGTAGGATTCCCGGTTCTTGTGCGTCCCAGCTACGTGCTTTCGGGTGCCGCCATGAACGTATGCTATGATTATGACCAGCTCCACCGTTTCCTTTCCGAGGCTGCCAAGGTTTCGAAGGAATATCCGGTGGTTGTGTCAGAGTTCATGCAGAATGCCAAGGAGATAGAGTTTGATGCCGTGGCCCGCAACGGTGAGATTGTGGAGTATGCCATCTCCGAGCATGTGGAGTTTGCAGGTGTGCATTCAGGTGATGCCACTCTGGTATTCCCGGCCCAGAAGATATATATGGCCACAGCACGCCGCATCAAGCGCATCAGTGCCAAGATAGCCAAGGAGCTCAACATATCGGGCCCGTTCAACATCCAGTATCTTGCCAAGGATAACTATGTGAAGGTGATAGAGTGTAACCTCCGCGCCTCACGTTCATTCCCATTCGTGAGCAAGGTGCTGAAGAAGAACTTCATCGAGACTGCCACACGCATCATGCTTGGCGAGAAGGTGGAGAAGGTTGATACCTCGACATTCGACATCGACTACATCGGTGTGAAGGCTTCGCAGTTCTCATTCGCACGTCTGCACAAGGCCGACCCTGTGCTTGGTGTGGATATGTCGTCGACCGGTGAGGTTGGCTGTCTCGGAAAAGACTTCGACGAGGCTCTTCTCAACGCTATGATCTCAGTTGGCCACCACGTTCCCGAGAAGGGTGTGCTGGTAAGCTCAGGTGATGTCCGCGGCAAGGTGGATATGCTTGAGGCCTGCCGTCTGTTGGGTGAGAACGGCTACAAGATATATGGCACTGCCGGCACAGCCAAGTTCCTCAACGACAACGGCATTGAGGCCCGCGCCGTATGCTGGCCCGATGAGGAGGGTGAGAATGTGCTCGACCTTATAGCCAACCATGAGGTGGATCTTGTGATCAATATCCCGAAGAATCACACCAAGCGTGAGCTCACCAACGGCTACCGCATCCGCCGCTGGGCAATCGACCACAACATACCGTTGCTCACCAATGCCCGTCTGGCAGGAGCCTATGTAAAGGCATTCCTGAGCAAGCCCGTCAACCAGATCGGCATAACCCCCTGGAAAGAATATTAAGCTATAACCAATACTTACCGATAGAAAAGGCCGCAGTCCCTGAGGATTGCGGCCTTTTTTGTGGATTGATATTATCAGTGTGGGGTCATTACTTCCTTACGGCGATCTTGCGTGTCACGTCGCCTGCCTTCACTACGTAGATGCCTGCCTCTACGGCTGCGTTGAGCGAGCCTTTTGAAGCGGCTACGGTTGTGCCGTTGGCAGCGATGATGCTTATGGCGGTGTCAGAGTCAGCGGTGACGCTGATAATGCCGTTGCCGGTAGAGATGCTGACACCCTGTGCGGATGCCTCGACACCCTTGACGCCTACTGTGGAGAGGGGCACGTTCATCCTGTCAGAGGGTTCGGAAACGTAGTTCTCAAAGTTCTTGTAGGCGGAAGCCGTCACGGTATATTCATAGTCGCGGGCCTCGGTGAGGTTCTCAAATCTCTGGGAAGTATTGTTGGTGAAGCTTATGGCATAAGGTGCTGTGAGAGTCTCACCGGCCTTGATATCCTGCAGAATCCTCACATCATCCACAAAGAACGATGTGCCGCTCATGCTCATGAAAGCCACGATTACGTTCGAGAGGTCAACCTTGTCAGGATTAGGCACAGTCACAGAGGCTGTGTATTCCCCGGCCTTGGGAGTCTCGATAAGGGCGAATGCCTTGGCCCGGTTGTCGGTATATGCGTCAAGCACCATCACGAACACACCCTCCGGATAAGCGTTCCCCTCTTGGTCATAATAGTAATCGGAAGTGGTCACTACGGTAGCCTCCACATTGAAGCCCTCGTTATTATTGCACGAGAGATTGAGATAGGGGGAGTATACCAGACCGGCCACGCCAATCCAGGAAGTGCCCTGGGTTCCGGCCATACCTGTCTTCCAGGTCGGCTGTGTGGCGCACCATCCGGTGGTGGCCATGCCATGCTCAGCGAAGTTGTAAGGAGTTACCCAGTCCATTCCGTCGCTCAGGATAGCGTCAAACGACTCCTCCAGAACCACAGTGCCCGGCATATCCTTGTCGGCACGGATTATGGTGTTGGTCTCAACCTTGTAGTCGGTGGCATGTCCGAGATGGTTCCAGTTGGCTGTGAATGAATTGACGGTCTTGTCTGTGGGCTCGAGCACTTCCGGTTTCAGTCCGACGATACCGTCCACCCATACCGGATTGCTTATACCTGAGATCAGGTCATCGTCAATAGCCTGTACATAGTAGGTATACTCGTTGTCGGGATTGATGTCGGAAACAGTGTATTCGGTACCCTCCACATCGAGGTCTTTGATGTAGTTAGTCGTCACACCCTTGGTTGAGTAGCTCAAGGTTATGTCATCGATAAAGAAGTCGAGATTGCCGCGCTGTATCATAGAGAGGCGCACACGGTTGGCATCCTCACCTAAAGCGTCACCCTCAATCACATAGAAACTACCCTCTTCCTCCATCCAGTAATAAGGGAGGTGTGCGATTACTTCCCACGCTTGGGTGATTGTGTGGAAGATCTCGACACGTATCATGGAGAGCGTTCCGTTAGTATCATTCATTGAGGAGGGGCGCACCCAGAAACTTACCATGTCAAGCGGTTCCGGAGTCTCGGGAGATGTTATCACATCGCCCGGCATGTCAAACTTCAGGGCAACGGGGGCGGAATTGAACCATCCATCCTCAGTCGTAACATCCTGAGAGCCGTTTGAGGAGAGGTCGAA
This sequence comes from uncultured Porphyromonadaceae bacterium, assembly GCA_947575235.1. Classification (GTDB taxonomy): domain Bacteria; phylum Bacteroidota; class Bacteroidia; order Bacteroidales; family Muribaculaceae; genus Lepagella. The sequence continues at coordinate 19,617 of CANPMT010000011.1, read as the reverse complement.
GGTCCATCCTTCGGGATAATTGGGGTTATCCGCATTGATAGTCTTACCATCGGCGTTAACGTTAATGCCGTCGAACGACTCGGTAAGTTCTCCGCTTACCACATTCTCGGGTTGTGCCTTGCAAAGCACGTTGAGACGGTATAGCGGGGCTCCGACATCCTCCCAGTTGGCCACGAACTCAGTGGGCGAGATATTGCGTGCTTTGTTGGCGAAGGGGGTCGGGAGACGGTCGCGCTTGAATGAGATTTTCACATCATCGAGCTGCACATATCCGTTCTCAGCCTGAATCTGGAAGTATGAGAGTTCATCATCCGCTCCATGAGTGGCCACCATGGTGTATTCGGTCCATTCATCGGTGAGTATGAAATCCTCGGAGTCCTCTCCAGGCCCATAGTAATCGTCGCAGAGGGCAATCCATAGCGATCCGCCGGAATGACCCGGGAGCGTGCGGGCACGGAAAGTAAGTGTGGCGGTGCCGGCCAGATAGAGGGGTGGTGTGGAGATGAATCCCAGTCTCTCATCGTTGGTTCTGTCCATAAGCGCGATGGAACCTGCGGTAGGGAAGATGCCGCCGCCGGTCCAATCGGGCTGGGCCATCAGTTCGTCAGGGATATGATAGTCATTCACATATTCAATCTCGGCACCCGGCACATCCTCTGTGCCTCCGGTGAACCGTGAGAAATCCTCATCAATGAGCACCTGCTCCTGAGGAGCACGGAGACGCTGCTGCCTGTCGATTTTTTTTGTCGCCGCAGGGGGTGTCTCACCCTTGCTGAAGGGAACTGCCGCGTTTGCGCCCAGAGCCAGAAGGCTCATGGATAACGCCAATGGGTAAATCTGCTTCATATGGTTTAGTATATGGTGAAAAAATATATGCCGTTCTCATTACGTCAGCTAAAATCAGGGAGTGTGATTGCGCGTTGTCGTAATAATTTTGCAAATATAGATAAATAAAGTTGAAAAATGCTAATTATCAACAGAATATTGTTTGCATATATTTTGCATATGACAAATTTTACCCTTTACTCTTGGATGATACATCATAAAAAGCGGCCCGGGTGTGTGCCGGAAAAATGTGAATCGCTGTTCAATAGTTTAATCCGAAATGCCATAGTGGGACAAATTGTCCCCGTCCATACTCTATGTCATCTCTGACAACAATTCCTTGTGCATCTCCTTCGAGTTGTCGCGTCCCTTTCTTTGCTCCCCCCACTTCAAAGCTGTGTGCGCCGATGAGGAAGTCTGTTTTTTTCGATGAAACAATGTCGTTCATTACGCGCATCTGGTTGTAAAAGAAGGTTTCACGTACGCTGCCGATATTTGCATTATCTCCGGCAAGTGCATACACCAGATTAGGATTGTCGATAAATATCTTCTCAACCTTGCCCAGACTGCGAAGTCCTCCTGTCTCGTCTCTTAATTGTCCGATCATACCGGCTTTCTCGAGATATACCAAATAAGTCGGGAGATCATTCTTGCTTACGCTTAGTTCCACGCAGAGATTTGACATGTTCGGTTTGTATGGAGCGGATGTGGAAAGCAGAGATAGTAACCTTCTAAGCTTGCGTGATGTGGCAACGTTCATGCCTGCGAATTGTGGAATATCGACCTCGATTGTATGATTCATAACCTGTTGCAGGCGTATTTCATATCCTGGTTGTTTACAGAAGGGATAATAACCCTGTCGCAGATATTCCTTGAAGAGTGGAATTGGATGCATGTCCAGAGGCATGTCAACCTTGTGGGCCAGTATCTCGTCGAGCGTATAGGCGGGTAGGTCGATTTCGTGAAACATCATAAGATATTCGCGGAAGGAGAGGCCTTGCATCTCAAACATGAGGGCACGGCGACTGAGGTCAGCTGCTCCTTGGCTGATGTCCAACACCGAACTGCCGGTAAATATTGTTTGCAGGGTCGGCAGCGAATCGTAAATCTGTTTCAGTTCCATAGACCAGCCGGGATATTTATGGATCTCGTCGATAATTATGTGTTTACCTCCATACATTACCCATTGACGTGCCGTTTCCGCGATAGAATGGTCAGAGAAATAAGAATGGTCTGCTGAAACGTATAGCCACTTATCTCTATCAGGTTGAGACAACAAGTATTGCTTCACCATAGTTGATTTCCCAACCCCTCGCGGCCCTACCAATCCAATCATGCGGTCTTCCCATAATATACGATCATACATATAACGTCGCATCCGGGTAGGAGTACGTAGAAGCTCCTCTTCCATATATGTCAATAGAATAGCGTAACTCATATCTTACTGTTTTTCTTGCAAAGATAAGGATTTTCCCCTTAAGGGGGAAGGTTTTTCGTAAAAAAGTCCTCTTAAAGGGGAAACTTTTTCCTGAAAAAGGTCCCCTTTAAGGGGAAATGTTGGACTCGCTGTGAAAAAAAGCGGCCCGGGTGTGTGCCGGGCCGCTCAAACTAACTAACCGATGAAAAAATTCTTATCTACCTTTTTACTACAAATAATTCTAAACCTAAATAACAATCTTATATACCTGATACTTAAATCTGTTTGTAGAAATAATCAATTGAAAATGAAACTTCTTGTTGGGTTTGCGGAAATAATCAGATTAACCCGGATAACAATCTTTTTTACCTTAAGATTCCCTATAGGGGCCGTTGGCCCATGAAATCAAAAATAACCTATCTTAAATAACCTAATAATATATCCTTGAAAAAACTGATTACTTCTTCTTATTTTTTACCTGAGTTGAACTTGGCGGGCACCTTGCTGAAGATAGCCTTGATGCGCTCCATGTCGAACTTGGGTGTGCGGTCATAATTATAGATGCCGTTCTGCTCCTGCTCTACGTCGGTGAGCTGGGTGTAGCAGTAGCCCGACATGTAGTCAACGTTGTTGATGGCGTCCACCTGACCCTCAAGGCGAGTGTAGAACTCCTCCTCAGTGCGCGGACCCTCGCCGTAACCCCATGAATTGTCGGCAAACTGCTTCCCTACAACCCATTTGATTCCACCGAACTCATCCACGAAGAAGGGCTGGCCACTGTAAGCTACGTCGCGACGGCGGTCCTGGCAGGGATACTGGCCATCTTTGACTACAAACCATTCAGCCAGACGGGCGGGATCCTGCTCGTAGGTGTGTACGGTCCAGAGGTCGGTGATGACGTGATAGTTGCCTGAGGCATCATTTATAGGACGGTAATCGAGGTTTTTTGTCACGCGGTACACATCCTCGATGATACGGTCGTGCTGAAGGGCACCCTCGTCGTTGTCAGGACGCTCCCAGGTCTCGTTGAAGGGGGTCCAGGCTATGATTGAGGGATGGTTGCGGTCGCGCACCACCACGCTCTCCCATTCGGGAAGGAAGTTGCGGCCTGAGAGGGGATTGTTGAGGTTTGCACCCCAGCTCGGAGCCTCACCCCAGGTGAGATAACCTAACTTGTCGGCCCAATAGTGGAAACGCTCCTCGAATACCTTCTGGTGGAGACGTGCGCCGTTGAAGCCGGCAGCCTTCGAAAGCTCGATATCGTTGCGGAGAGCCTCGTCAGAGGGGGCGGTCCAGATGCCGTCGGGATAGAAACCCTGGTCGAGGACCAGTCGCAGATAATAAGGCTCGTTGTTGAGGAAGTAACGGTTACCCTCAACGTGGATCTTGCGCATTCCGGCGTAAGAGTTCACCTTATCCACAAGTTTGCCATCCTTATCGTATACGTTCATCTCCACATCATAGAGGAAAGGATTCTCAGGCGACCATGTCTTGACATTCTTGATCTTGACGGGGATGCTGAGCACGGGCGACGAACCCTGCTTGGCCGAAGCCACCACTTTATTGCCATCCTTGAACTTCACCTCAAAAGTCTGTCCGGCCTGGAGGTTACGGAAATCAGGCTTCACGATGAACTGGCTGTTATCGAGGTCGGGCACGATATACACGCTCTTGAGGCCGAGGTCAGCCACAGGCTCCATCCATACGGTCTGCCATATGCCGGTGGTACGTGTGTAGTGACATCCCTCAGAGAAGTAGTTGCCACACTGTTTGCCGGTAGGCTGGGTGCCGTTGCGGAGGTCATCCTCCACGCGCACAACGAGGTTGTGGGGCTTTCCGTCTTTCACATATTCCGTGATATCGCACGAGAAGGGTGAGTTGCCTCCCCAGTGGCGAGCGACGAGCTTACCATCTATATATACGCCTGTGAAGAAATCGACGCCTCCGAAATTAAGCATGGTGCGTTTACCCTGCCATGATTCCGGTATCTGAATCTGGCGGTGATACCACATTGCGGGGATGAAATCCTTATGGCCTACACCTGAGAGTTCGCTTTCAGGACAGAAGGGGACTGTGATTTTATCATCGAACCCCTTGCTGTCGAAGAGGCGGCGGTTCATGCCTGACTTGCCGAGGTCAAGCTGATAGGTCCACTCTCCGTTGAGGTTCTGCCAATCTGCGCGTTCAAATTGAGGGCGCGGGTATTCCGCACGTGGCATTGCGCCTGCACCTATAGCTGAGAACAGCAGTGCCACCGCGCATCCGATTTTTGATAATAGATTCATGTGTCCGGTTGGTTTTTATGGTTAGGTTGATGCGTTATTTTCACGATGGCAAAGTTAGTCAACCTTTCTCAAATAAGGTGTGCGCTTCTCTGCCATAAACGTACACAGCACTGACGGAGAATGGTAAAATCGTGCCGACACAATTTTTTAATAGTAAAATTTGGTCAGATTGAACAGATTTTACTATTTTTGAGAAAATTTATTCGTAACTTTACCGCTGGATTTTCAGAACACACTTAACCATGAAAATTAAACCGACCGATCTACTTCTCTCACTGATGATACTGCTGGCGGGGCTCTTTCCGGCCGGCGAGACATATGCCGCCTACAATGTGAGGCGCACCACGAATGCGGATGGTCTTACCAACAGTGCTATCCTGGCGATGAAACTCGACCCCGAGGGATTTCTCTGGATCGGCACCTGCGACGGCGTCAATATCTACGACGGACAGAAGGTGCGTCTCTTCTCGGAGATGTTTCCCGGGCTGCGGCTTGAGGGTGACATAATCGAGGCCATCTGTCATCTCAACGACGGCTCGACATGGGTGCAGACCAACTACTGTCTCAACCGGGTGGAGCGCGACGGCAGCTCAAGCATACTCTTCCCGCAGTTTCAGGGTCAGGAGCGCGTGGCCTATGACAATGAGGGGAACCTTTTCGTATTTACCGAGGGTGGCACCGTCTATTCCTACTCACACGCCCCGGAGGCCAAATTCCAGCCTGTGATGCAGACGGGGCTTCATCTTCAGGAGGTGCGCGCCTTCGCATGCCGCGACAATGCCCTGGTGATAGTCACCGACAATGCCACATATTCCTATCCCCTCTCGGCAACCGACGGGAAAGGGTTCCGCACCTCAGGAGCACGGAAACTCAATGAGAGCAAGGTGCGCTTCGCCACAATCGACGGCGACGACATACTTGTGGTGACCACCGACAACGTGATCTCCCGCCTTGATTCCAAAGGTAAACTGCATCGCGTGGCCGATATCTCGGAGGCCGCCGCCACACGTGGCAGCATATCCGATATAATGCGTGATGTGCATGGCGATATCTTCGTGTCGTTCCATCCTGACGGTGTGATTAAGCTCTCTCCGTCGGATAATTCTTTCGAGTCATTGCCCGCTGTCACCGTGGGTGTGTTCTGCCTTGAGAGCTCTCCCACGCAAGATGTGGTGTGGGTAGGCTCTGACTGTCAGGGACTTTTCTCATATTTCGGCGACCGTTATCTCTTCCGGACCTTCCCCCTCGCAAATCTTTCGCCTGAGCTCACCCATCCTGTAAGGAAGATGTGGGTCGACCGCGATAATGCCCTCTGGATCGGCACCAAGGGTGACGGTGTGCTGCGTATCGACGGATTCCATCCCCCTTACGGCATAAGCCGTTCCGCTCAGCGCACTCTTTTCACTCCGGCCAATTCACAATTGCTTGATTATTCGGTGTTCGGCTTTGCCGACAGCCGTCGCAATCTTATGTGGATTGCCGGTGAGAATGGGGTGAACTATTATGATTATGCCGACAAACGTATCAAGAGCCTCCCGGGGGGTGACCGGATAAAGTTCATTCATGGCATCTATGAGGAGAACGACACCACTTTATGGCTCGCCACAATCGGAATGGGAGTTGTGAAAGTGAGAATAGGGGGCACCCCCTCCGCACCTGTGCTGACCAATTTCCGTCATTACTACACCGACAAGGGTTCATTCTCATCAAACTTCTTCTTCTCGCTTTATCCGGCCCCCGACGGCCGCATGCTCTTTGCCAACCGTGGTATGGGTGCGTTTGAGATTAAAGGTAATGAGTTGAAACCTATAGAGATAAAGAATGACTACGGCACCAATACCGTGCACGATATATTCGCCATAGCTGAGACTGACACAACTCTATGGCTCGGCACAGGACATGGTCTGCTCAGAATAACTCCCTCCTCTGAGCAACTCTTCTACGGCGAGGAGAGCGGATTCGATAACTCCACCATACACGACATGCAGGTGGGGCAGAACGGGCAGCTCTGGATATCCACCAACAAGGGTCTGGCAAAATTTGACCCCGTGACAAACGAGATTCAGACTTACGACAAGAATTCGGGCGTAACTGTAATGGAATATAGCGACGGCGCGTCGCTCCACCTCCCCGGCACCCTGATGTTCGGCGGTATCGACGGCCTCACCATAATATCTGAAAATCCTGATTATCAGTCGCTCGACCCATATAATCCCACACTTTCCCCCCGCCTGCTGAATATCTCGGGAAAGGATGTGGCCATAACCGACTATCTCACGGTAAAGAACGGGGAGAACCGTCTGCGCCTCTCGCACAGACAGAACCACTTCTCGGTGACATTCACCGCCCCTGACTATATGAACGCCTCGAACTATACCTTCTACTATACGCTCGACGGCTCGAACTGGATTAACAACGGCTCAAACAACACCATCACTTTCAATGAGATGGAGTATGGCGACTATCGCCTTGATGTGAAATACGTGAACCGTGCCACAAATACCGAGAGCGCGCCTTACCGGCTCATGATATCGGTGCTTCCACCCTGGTATCTCTCAATCTGGGCGAGGATTCTCTATGGCGTCATTGTGGTGGGTGGCCTGGCGGCCCTTGCCGTGTATCTTTATCGACGTCAGCGTCTGCGTCAGAAGGAACAGCTCGAGACAATGCGCCGGCGCCATAAGGAGGATCTCTATGAGGAGAAACTGAAGTTCTTCACAAATATCACCCATGAGTTCTGCACGCCGCTCACACTCATGTACGGCCCGTGCGAGCGACTGCTCTCCTACCCCGGATCTGACGACTATATCAAGAAGTATGTCGGTCTGGTGCAGTCAAACACCGAGCGTATGAACAACCTGATTCAGGAACTCATTGACTTCAGACGTGTAGAGACCGGCCATAAACAGCTGAAGATTAGGATTGTGGGTGTGTCAGAGCTTTGCAACGACATAATACATTCATTCACCGACCTTGCCGAGCGCAACCGGATAGACTTCCGTAATGAAGTGGAGCCGGGTATTGTATGGAACTCCGACTTCGAGTGCATACGCAAGACGATGACCAATCTCATATCAAACGCTTTCAAATACACTCCCGTGGGTGGAATGATCAGAGTTGTGGCAAAGGTCAGGGATGGTAAGCTCAATCTGGAGGTCTATAATACGGGCCGTGGCATACGCGAGGAGGATAAGGCGAAGATATTCAATAGATACAGTGTGCTCGATAATGTCGAGGAGAACGCTGTCAAGGGTCTGTCGAGCCGTAACGGTCTGGGGTTGGCGATATGTCACACCATGGTTGAGATGCTCAACGGTGTGATTGATATCGAGAGCGAGGTTGGCAAGTATGCCATGTTCATAGTGCGCCTTCCGGCCATGGAACTCCCCGCGGAGGCTAAAAAACCGGTTATCCCTGTTGTTCCCTCTGCTCCCGCTGAGCCTGTGGCCGATGAAAAACGTCCCCGCAAGACCAAAGTCAGGAAGACTGCACCGGGTGCAGCCGGAGAAGATGATGGCGCGGAGGATAACACTCTGCAGGAGGATATCGCGGAGGCGCAGGATAACGATGACAAGAAGATTCCCACCGTAGTGGTGATAGATGACAATCAGGAGATTCTCACGCTCCTGGCAGAGGGCCTGGGCGATTACAATGTCAAGACCGCTTCGTCAGCTGAGGAGGGTCTCGCCATACTCACCAACACTCTCCCCGACCTCATTATAAGTGATGTGATCATGCCCGGCACCGATGGTCTGGAACTCACACGCCAGATAAAGGGTAACCGTCACACAATGCACGTGCCCCTGATTCTTCTCTCGGCCAAGAACACCAACGAGGAGAAGGTGTTGGGTATCGAGAGCGGTGCCGATGTATATATAGGGAAGCCCTTCAGTTTCACATATCTCAAGGCCGTGGTGGCACGTCTCCTGCAGAGCCGCGAGATGCTGAAGAATTATTACAACACCTCGGCCAGTGCCTACGACTATTCGCAGGGTAAGCTTGTGGCACGCGAGGATAAGGAGCTGCTCGAGAATATCAACGATTACATCGACTCGCACATGGAGGATACGAAGCTGTCGCCCGAGCAGCTCGCCGCCTATCTCGGCTGTTCGTTGCGCAATCTGTATCGCCGCTTCAAGGAGATTGATGTGGCCTCCCCCAACGACTATATCAAGAACCGCCGCATGAAGATTGCCGCCAAACTCCTTATCACCACAAATCTCCCTGTAAAGGAGATTCTGTTCCGTATCGGCTTCTCCAACCGCTCGCATTTCTATAAGGAATTCGACAAGGTATATCATATGACTCCCCTCGATTTCCGTAAGGAACACCACGAGAAGGATGAGTCGCTCGCAAAATGAGGGTAGCCTGAAATGTCTCCGATTGTGCCAAAAATGTCCTCAATAGCGGCACTGCGCATATGAGGACATGCTTGTCAGAATTGTGTACACATTATTAATGCAAAGTAATTTAACTTTGCGGCCAAGAAATCAACACAAATTAATCTGACATGAACCGATATCTTTTAGCTCTCGGGGGGATGCTCCTTCTCGCCTCTCCCCTGACCGCGATAGCCGGCGAGACCACCTGTCCTGCCGATAATGTCAGGACGGCCTCTGTAAACTACAAGAGCTGCCGTCCTGCAAAGAAAGACCGCCTTTTCCATTCAAAGGCGGTGGAGAAGAAAATCAAGGATGTCTGCGCGCAGCTCACCAACCGTAAGCTGGCCTGGATGTTCGAGAACTGTTTCCCCAACACTATCGACACCACCGTGCATTACCGCAAGGGTGAGGATGGGAAACATGACACGTTTGTCTATACCGGCGACATCCATGCCATGTGGCTTCGCGACTCAGGTGCTCAGGTATGGCCCTATGTGCAGTTTGCCAACGAGGATAAGGACCTGAAGAATATGCTGGAGGGTGTGATACGCCGCCAGTTCAAGTGCATCCTCATCGACCCCTATGCCAACGCGTTCAACGATGGCCCAACAGGTGGCGAGTGGATGTCTGACCTTACTGATATGCGTCCGGAGGTGCATGAGCGTAAATGGGAGATTGACTCACTATGCTATCCCATCCGTCTGGCCTACGAGTATTGGAAAGTCACAGGCGACAGCTCAATCTTCGACGAGGAGTGGATAGCTGCCCTCTCAACCATTCTCGACACTTTTGTCGACCAGCAGCGTAAGGATGGTAACGGCAAGTATAATTTCCAGCGCAAGACAGAGCGCCAACTCGACACTCTCAACAACAACGGCATGGGTGCGCCGGTGAGGCCCTGCGGCCTGATTGTGTCATGCTTCCGTCCCAGCGACGACGCAACCACATTCCAGTATCTCATACCCTCGAATTTCTTCGCCGTATCCGTATTGCGCAAGGCTGACGATATTCTTCGCACCGTAAACCACCGCAATGACCTTGCCAAACGTTGCTGTGCCCTTGCCGATGAGGTTGACGGAGCCCTGAAGGAGTATGCCATCAACAATCATCCGAAGTTCGGGCCTATATATGCTTTCGAGGTGGATGGTTTCGGCAACCAGCATCTCATGGACGATTCCAATGCCCCGAGCCTCCTCAGTCTCGCCTATCTCTGCGATATCGACGTTAATGATCCCATCTATCAGAATACACGCCGTTTCGTATGGAGCGACAGCAACCCCTACTTCTTCAAGGGGAAGGCCGGCGAGGGTATCGGCGGACCGCATATCGGCTATGACATGGTGTGGCCTATGAGCGTCATGATGAAGGCTTTCACATCGACCGACGACAAGGAGATTGCTGAATGTGTCACCTCTCTGATGAATACAGATGCCGGTCTTGGTTTCATTCATGAGTCGTACAACAAGGATGATGCCTCCGACTTCACCCGTGCATGGTTTGCATGGCAGAACTCACTCTTCGGCGAACTTATACTGAAACTCATCGACGAGGGTAAACTCGACCTCCTCAACAGCCTTTCCTGAAATAGGATTTTGCGAATCAAATAATACCTGAAGATATGAAAAAGAGATTTCTCTTCCCCCTTGTGGCGTTGCTGCTCTCAGTTACTGCAGTGACAACCTCCTGCGGCAACAGCAAAGCAGAATCTGCCACCGACCCTGTCCGTATGAATGTGGCCACCTACAATCTGCGTCAGCAGAACCATGGCGACTCTGTCAATGGTAACGGGTGGGGACAGCGTGTGCCTCACATTGCCGAGTTGGTGAAATATCATGAGTTTGACGTGTTCGGCACCCAGGAGGGTTTCCGTAATCAGCTTGATGAGCTGAACGCCCTTCTTCCCGGCTATGCCTATGTGGGTGTGGGTCGTGAGGATGGTGTGGAGGCCGGCGAGCACTCAGCCATTTTCTACCGCACCGACATGTTTGACGTGGTGGATAAAGGTGACTTCTGGCTCTCTGAGACACCCGACAAGCCATCGATAGGCTGGGATGCCGTGCTTCCGCGCATCTGCTCGTGGGCTCACTTCCGCCATAAGGATTCTGGGAAGGAGTTTCTCTTCTTCAATCTGCATATGGACCACGTAGGGAAGGAAGCGCGTGTCGAGAGCGGCAAGTTGGTGAAGCGGATGGTCAAGGAGTTAGGTAAGGGTATCCCCGCTTTCCTGACAGGCGACTTCAACGTTGACCAGACCCATCAGAGCTATGCCACTCTGACGACCGACGGCACTTTCAACGACTCATATGAAGTGACAGGCTTCCGTTACGCTCCCAACGGCACGTGGAACGACTACAAACCTAACCGATTCACGGAGGAGCGCATCGACCATATCTTCGTGAGTCCGGATGTGACAGTGGAACGCTACGGAGTACTCACCGACAATTACCGGGCTCCCGCCATCGAGGGAGAGGCGGCCGGAGCCGAGGGGTATGCACTCCGCTTCCCATCCGACCATTTCCCCGTCAAAATCACAGTGACACTCCCCTGACCATATCCGGCATAACACGTCAGGAGTGTACGACCTGAAGAGGGTGGATCATCATGATCCACCCTCTTGTTTATCACATCATAGATAGAAAATAGATAGAAACCATAGAAGGCCTCATCTCTTCTTCAGTTCTCTCTCCCCCTTTCCCCGAGAAATAAAAGATAGTTTTCAGGAGAGTTGGATATGTGCAAATAAAAACTATTATTAAGTGTGCATTTTACACTAATTAAAAATAATTTAAAAAAATATTAACAGATACAAAATATATCTGGATAGTTTGCGTTTTGAAAGTATAAGTAACTAAATCAAATCATCGTATGCGTTATTTAAAATTGTTTTATCTTATCGGAATATGTGTGCTGATGGCGGCATGTTCTCAGACAATGGAGGATGCTATTATGGAATCACAGCCAAAAGCATTGTCTCCTGAAATTTCCCTGGAGGAAGCACTTGCCACCGCCGACCGTATGTTTGCGGAATTAGATGGCACCACAAGAAGTGGGGCACGGGAGGTTTCCTCAATACAGACCCTAACAGTGAAGACATCTACCCGGGGAGAAGATATTGAGTTTCCTGCTTATTATCTTGTCAATTATGGTGAGGAGGATGGTTTTGCGGTGTTGTCTGCAAATCGCCATCTCGGAAGTGTTTTTGCAATTGGAGAAGAGGGGAGGCTCCAGATGGAAGATACTGTGGATAATAAGATTCTGGCACATTTCTTTAATGGTTTGGATTCGTATGCTTCCTCTGCCAGTTTGTCATTAAGAGATAGTGTTACTGTTAATACTGGAAGAAATGATACTACAATCTACCAAGCTCTAATACCTAAAGAGAGAGTTTTTCCGAAATTGCCAAAAACAATACAGTACTGGTTTGGGGGAGCAAAAACTGAATTGTATAATACCTATCCAAAAAGTGCTATCTGTATAGCGCAAGCGATGGCTTATTTTGGGAAACCTGCTATTTGGGAGTCTTTTTATTATGGAAATGTTGAGTTGAATTGGGCATTAATTCAGAACTATCAATTCAATTCCAATTACTCATCTTCAGATGCCGGTTATAAGGAGATTCAGAAACTTCTTGACTTAATTGTCGAAAGTTTTTTTGATTATAATTGGCCTTTGTCTCCAAGCAAAGAGCTTGGTTTTGAACTTGGCATGATTCATCCTATGGAGGAACGATTGGGGTATGATATAAAGAGTCTGTGTACTCCCGCATCCTATGCCGGAGGACATTGTTTTGATCAGCCGTATTGGATTGATGTCGATATGTGGATAAGAGCTCTTAATGAGGGACGGCTTATTACAGTATCAGATTTTAAAGGGTGTAAAGAAGTGACTTCTGGAATTGGATGTGTAGTGGATGGATTTATTAGATTTGATGAGCATCCCACCCTCTCAAAGTATAATACAGATACAATGTTTCATTGTGTGTGGGGTAGAGGAAGAATGTACAATGGCTACTTCGCTATTCTTGTAGATGGCTATCATGAAGAGTTTGTCTTTGATCCTGTTTCTAGAGATTCGGGAATAGATATTCCAATGGACATATCAGAAGATGAGATTTTTGAGTATATCACATTTAAACCGAAGAATATATGAAAATGAGAGTTTGGATTTGTAGCCTAATATCAGTGTTCATTGTGACTGTAGGCTGCTCAGATAATTATGATCTTATGCAGGAGGAGCAGCAGCAGGTTGATAGAGAGGTTGTGGATAATAATCTATATTATTACGATGGTGTCATTGCTCTTGAAAATGGCGATGATGGTAAGACGGTCTATGTAATAAAAGGTCCGATGTTAAGATTTCCAAGAGAGGCCGAAGATTATATTCCCATCCCTCTTCTGGAGTATCATACTACAAGTGTGGTGGAAATTGATCTTGGAGATAATACTCTGATAGAGGATAAATCGGTAATTTTTACCCATGATGGAGTAGAAAGGATTGAAAATCTTCCCGAATCTGGAGACAGGATTTTTTCAGATGGTTTGTCTATTCAAAGAGTATCCAAAGAGGTGATTCGGGTCAGTATGTGTGGATATTTTGATGGCTCAGTGAAAATACTTACGAAGCCTAATCCAATTGATGTCTTCGATAATAATAAGAATAGATTTGTCAGACATTTTAACAGTGGGGATTATAATCTCAATGATACAGTCCCCCTCGTTCTGACACCCAATATGTTCTTGGATCGATATCGACCAATACGACAGGATCGCATGTATGTATACTGAATGTGGCATGGTGATGTGTTAGCTATTTGTCAATGTATTCAGATGGATACTTGACTTTTGATATCGATATCTGACAGTCTCTTTAGAAGAGGATGCTTCATTGATAAGATTTTATTTTGAAAGGCCTGTTTTAAACCGAATGGCATATGAAAATGAAGATTTGGATTTGTAGTCTTATTGCGGTATTATCCGGTCTTGCCGGATGTTCCAATAATGACGAACCGACTATGGGGGAACAAACAGAAAATACCCGTGGCGAGAGTGATAACAATATCTATTTCTATGACGGTGTTATCAGTCTGGAAGATTCTGACGGCAAGCTTATCTATAGTATTAACGGGCCGATGATGTATCCAAAAGCGCAAGGGTATGTCATCCCTATTCCCCTTCTCTCCTGTTCATTTACCAGTGTGGTGGAAATTAATCTTGGTGATAACACACTGATAGAGGAGAATTCGGTCAGCTACTATGATGGGGAAGTGGAGAAGATTGAGAGTCTCCCCTCGGATGGTGAAAAAGTATATTCTGAATGTCTGACTATTGAGCGGGTAGATGCCGATATTATTAAAGTAAAAGCGGATGACTTATGTTGGGATAAGCCTGTAAGGATTCTCACCAAGTCAAATCTATATCGTGTATATGACCCCACGAGTGGTAAGAACTTGCAGTTTGGAAGTGCGGCGGATTATAATTTGCCGGATACTGTTCCGATTCTGCTTCTTTCTGATACATTCCTGCCGAGTTACAGGCCGATCCTTCAATATAATATGATTGCTTATCAGTGACTTATTGCACTAAGTGCGGGGCATATTTTCAGATTGTAACCTGATAATATGCCCCGCATTTTGTTGTTTTCGGCTTTTTTATTAAATTTGTGGCTGTTTACCATGTAAGCTTAATCTAAATCATGTTTATGAACAAACTTCTGTTATTGTCTCTGCTCTCGTTCGGCGCAATTTCCACTTTCGCCGCCGCAAACGAGTGGGAGAACTCAAGAGTATTTGCCGAGGGACGCGAAACCCCCCGCGCCACTGCCTTCCCTTACGACTCCCGCGAGAGCGCGTTGAAGGCTGACGCCACGGTATCGTCTTATTACCGTAACCTCAACGGCAACTGGAAATTCAAATTTTCTACCAAACCTGACGACCGCCCTGCCGATTTCTACCGCAATGGATATGACGTGAGCGGATGGGACGAAATCGAGGTCCCCTCAAACTGGGAGATGAAGGGGTATGGTGTGCCTATCTACACCAACACCACCTATCCCTTCCCTATGAATCCACCCTACATCCCGCATGACGATAACCCTGTAGGTAGCTACAAACGTTCGTTCGAGATTCCTTCAGATTGGAACGGCCGCCGGGTGTATCTGCATTTCGACGGATCTACAGCCGGTATGTATGTGTGGGTCAACGGAAAGAAAGTCGGTTATGTGCAGAGCACCAAGAACCCGGCTGAGTTTGACATCACCGAGTTTGTGACTCCGGGTAAGAATGACGTGGCCTGTGAAGTCTACCGCTGGACCGACGGCTCGTATTTGGAGGACCAGGATTTCTGGCGCCTCTCCGGTATTGACCGAAACGTATATCTCTACTCCACAGCGCAGGAAAGAATTCAGGATTTCACAATCACACAGGACCTCACCCCCAATTATAAGGCTGGAGTCTTTGGCGTGAAGGTGAATCTGCGTAACTATGCCTCAGAAGCCTCCAAGGGTAAATTGGAGGTGAAACTCTATGACACTGCAGGGAAGCAGGTGCTCAGCCAGACCAAGAATGTCGACATCAAGGCCGATGGCACTGACGTGGTTGACTTCTCATCTACTGTGAAGAATGTGAAGAGATGGGACGGCGAGCATCCTAACCTCTATACGGCAGTCATCACTCTGCTTGATTCAAAAGGTAAGGTAGTGGAGTCTACTTCATCAAAAGTAGGTTTCCGCCGCATTGAGATCAAGGATGCGCAGCTTATGGTGAACGGCACTCCGATTGAGGTGCATGGGGTGAATCTGCATGAGCATCATCCGGTGACAGGCCATGTGATTGACCGTGCCACAATGATCAAGGATATCCAGACAATGAAACGCCATAATGTCAACGCTGTGCGTATGTGCCACTATCCAGAGTCACCCCTATGGTATGACTTGTGCGACCAGTATGGCCTCTACATCGTTGATGAGGCGAATATCGAGAATCATGGATTCGGTGTCAGGGAGAAGGACTGGCGCGACAACCCGGCCCACCCTGCCGTATCGCCCGATTTCCGCGATGCCATCCTTGACCGTGAGGTGCTCCTCGTGACACGCGACAAGAACCACCCCAGTGTGATTGTATGGAGCCTTGGAAACGAGAGCGGAAACGGTCCTAACTTCCATGACGCCTATGATCTGGTGAAGAGCATGGACTCAAGCCGTCCCGTGCAGTATGAGCAGGCTTATGGTGGCGACAACACCGATATCGTCTGCCCCATGTATCCCTCTATACAGCATATGGAGGATTATGCGAAGCGCACGGATGTGACACGACCCTACATAATGTGTGAGTATGCCCATGCAATGGGTAACAGCTCAGGCAATTTCCAGGACTATTTCGACCTGATACGCAGCTCGAAGCAGATGCAGGGCGGTTTCATATGGGACTGGGTCGACCAGGGTATCCTCACCAAGGATGAGAATGGCCGCGAATACTGGGCTTATGGCGGTGATTTCGGCGCCACCAACTATACCCACGACGAGAACTTCTGTATCAACGGTATGGTGCAGCCCGACCGCACCCCCCATCCGGGTCTTATGGAGGTGAAGAAGGTTTATCAGGATATCCGCTTCGCGCCTGTGAATCTGGCCAAGGGTGAGATAAAGGTTGAGAACCATTTCCTCTCGACCAATCTCGACAATTACCGCTTTGAGTGGGAACTTCTCCGCAACGGGGTGAAAGAGGCGTCAGGCACACTGCCGCGCCTGAATGTGGCTCCCGGAAAGAGCACAGTGGTGGCTATACCAATCTCGAAGTCGCAGCTCGACCCTGACGCCGACACACATCTCTCGATCTATGCCTACACCACCAAGGGTGATGACATCGTGCCAGCCGACCATGAGGTGGCACGCGAGCAGTTCACGCTCGGTGAGGGTGTATCGCCGATGGTGGCCGACCTTACCAAAGGCTCCGCACCCGTTCTGACAGAGGATAACGATAATTGGATTGTCACAGCCAACGGCGTCGAGACACGTTACAGCAAGCGCGATGGCCGCATGTGGGGATATAGTGTCGACGGGAAGCGTCTGCTCAATGAATGTCCCGAACCATCCTTCTGGCGTGCCCCGACCGACAACGACTGGGGTGAGAATGCCCAGCGCCATCTTAACGCCTGGCGTTGCGCGGCCGACAACCGCAAGTCGGCCGGTGCAACAGTAAGCACGGAGAACGGTGTGGTGACAGTGACATCCTCATGGACTCTCCCCGACATAGCCAATTCAGCCTACCGCAACGTCTACACCATCTATCCTGACGGCACGGTAAAGGTTTCGGCCCAATGGGATGCCGGCAAATCGGAAGTGCCCGAGGTGATGCGTTTCGGCATGCGGATGGCGTTGCCGAAGAGCTACGACAACTTCGAATGGTATGGCCGCGGCCCGTGGGAGAACTACTCCGACCGCTACACGGCCGCCTTCATGGGTGTCTGGAGCGGAAAAGTGGGGGAACAGTATTTCCCCTACATACGTCCGCAGGAGAGCGGCAACAAGACCGGTGTGCGTTGGGCTGAACTTACCGACGACAGCGGTAAAGGGTTGAAAGTCTGGGGCACAGAGCCTCTGAATGTTACCGCGCTCGATTTCGCGGCGGAGACAATCGACCCCGGTGTCACCAAGGGTCAGCGCCACAACAGCGATGTGGTTCGCGACCGTCACAACGTATATCTGAACGTCGACCTCGGCCAGCGCGGCTTGGGTGGCGACAACAGCTGGGGAGCGAGTCCGCATGACAAATACCGTATGCGCGCCACCTCCTACGCCTACGATTACTATCTTACCCCTGTAAGATAAGGGTATAAAAATAACAACGAGGGGCTATCCGGCAGATGCAGGATAGCCCCTCGTTCAGGTTTGACGAGGTTATTTCTTCTCCTTCAGGATATCCCTGATTTCAGTAAGGAGGACCTCCTCCTTGGTGGGAGCGGGGTCAGCGGCGGGAGCCGGTTCCTCCTCCTTCTTCTTGAGCTTCATGGCGAGGCGTATGGCCACGAAGATAGAGAAGGCGATGATAAAGAAATCAACGATATTCATGATGAAAGTGCCATAGTTTATGGCCACCTCCTCGACGGCGGCCACCGAGCCGTCGGCGCTTGCCGGGACACCCTCCTTGATGACATACTTGAGATTCTCATAACCTGAGCCACCGGTGCAGAGGCTCACCACCGGCATGATGATGTCATTGACGAGAGAGGATACGATTTTGCCGAAGGCACCGCCCACGATAACGCCGACAGCCATGTCGATGACGTTGCCCTTCATTGCAAACTCCTTAAAATCAGCTAAAAATTTACCCATAACTTATATAATACGAATTAGTTTAGTAGATATAAAAATGTCCAAAAAAGGATATTTTCTCAAACTAACAACGTAAAAGAGTTAAAAAACGTTCATCAATGATTGTAATACGGAAAAAAATTAGTAATTTTGCGTACTGAAAAAGGGCTGGAGGTGCACCCGGCCGCGACGCATGCCAAAGTGTGGGTCATGTCGGATCTACAGACAGCACAAAAAGTAAACAGCTAATATTAAAAATATTACCAACCCAAAACAATAATTTATAAAAATGACAAAAATTGGTATTAACGGCTTTGGCCGTATCGGACGTTTCGTTTTCCGTGCCTCTACTAAGAGAGACGACATCGAGGTTGTAGCAATCAACGACCTTCTTCCCGTAGATTACATGGCATACATGCTCAAGTATGACACAATGCACGGTCGTTTCGACGGTACTGTTGACTATGACATGGAGAAGAGCCTTCTCATCGTCAACGGCAAAGAGATCCGCGTAACAGCATGCAAGAACCCCGCTGAGATCGGTTGGGGTGCGGTTGGCGCTGAGTACGTTGTTGAGTCAACCGGTCTTTTCCTCACAAAGGAGAAAGCTCAGGCTCACATCGAGGCAGGTGCCAAGTATGTAGTTATGTCAGCTCCTTCAAAGGACGACACTCCGATGTTCGTATGCGGTGTTAACGCCGATACTTACGCTGGCCAGCAGTTCGTATCAAACGCTTCTTGCACCACCAACTGTCTCGCTCCTATCGCTAAGGTGCTCAACGACAAGTTCGGTATCAAGGAGGGTCTTATGACAACTGTTCACTCTACAACTGCTACTCAGAAGACTGTTGACGGTCCCTCTATGAAGGACTGGCGTGGTGGCCGTGCCGCTTCAGGCAACATCATCCCCTCTTCAACAGGTGCTGCCAAGGCTGTAGGCAAAGTTATCCCCGAGCTCAACGGTAAACTCACCGGTATCTCTATGCGTGTCCCCACTCTCGACGTTTCTGTAGTCGACCTGACTTGCAACCTCGAGAAGCCCGCTACTAAAGAGGCTATCTGCGCTGCCATGAAAGAGGCTGCAGAGGGCGAGCTCAAGGGTGTGCTCGGCTACACTGAGGACGCTGTGGTAAGCTCTGACTTCCTCGGCTGCCCCCTCACTTCAATCTTCGACGCCAACGCCGGTGTTTACCTCACTGACAACTTCGTGAAGGTTATCTCTTGGTATGACAATGAGATCGGTTACTCAAACAAGGTTCTCGACCTCATCGCTATCATGAAGAAATACAACGGCTAATCCGAAGTATCCATTCACTCAGGCGGGAGAGATTCTCTGAATCTCCCCCGCTTTTTGTTCGCCCGACATGGGCATAATCTAACGGGTGCAAGTCCCGAGCGTGCC
>CANPMT010000010.1 GCA_947575235.1 uncultured Porphyromonadaceae bacterium | reverse complement strand
CTTAACGTGAGAGATAATCTTAACGTGAGAGATAATCTTAACGTGAGAGATAATCAAGTATCCCTCGCATCATCAAGCTGCGGGTGGCGGGATCTTCAATCGACTCAAACGGGATTGTCATGATCACCTTGTTGCTGCCATCCTTGCCGTTGACAATTCCGGCAGGAGTATTTGTGTCGGAGAAGGTCATGAAGACCTCACCCTTCACGTTTGACGATGGTTCAATCACGTCAGGATGTTCCACCACATACTGTTTCTCATTGAGGGTATTGCTGTAGGTGAGTGCCCCGGCCGGGAATGAAGTCCCTTTGACGTTCCTCACATTTACTTTCCCCGTAAGACTCTTTGGAGCTGTCCCTTGGCCGACACCCAATACATCCCGGGCGAATCCGACAGTTCCATCGGGCGAACGGAAATCATACAGCTCACTGACAATATACTCACCGCTGATAAAAAGGTCGCCTCCATGTGAGGTGAAGTTTTCGAGTTCAGTCTGGAGTTTCTTGGGGAAGGCGAAGAATCTCTGACCGGTGTTTCCGTTTCCGGTGACAGTGACACGCTGCTTCCCTAAAATAAGGTCAATCACCGAATAGTCGCTGAGTTTTACGTCACCGTTAGTGACTGCACCTATTGAAGTTGATACGAAACCACGCCCGGCATCGGCAATCGCCACTCCGTGGAGATAAGGGTAATCGAACGTATTGCCCGCTATAACCATATCAGCATAATCGCCGTTGCTTCTTCCAAACGCCTCACCGGCATTACGGCGGAATTCAGTCTGATGACCGATAAAGGAGATGTCGTATTTATAAGGCACTCCGAAGTCATCCTCCGAATTAAATCCAGCCATACCGTTCTCGCTGAAATGTCCGGGTCCGCTTACGCGGGTAAATCCGTTGATTATAAGCACAGGCTTCTCTTTTCCGGGGGCTTCTCTCAGAGCAAGTGTCTCCGAAGGGAAAGATACGCCACCGTCGTTTGCCGCCACAATTCTGAAAGAATGGATATCGTTATCCTCAACTATTACTTCAAAGTGAGTGGCGGTGGTCATCCCCAACAGATGAAAACCGAGTTCATCGGCAGTGCGCTCCATCACGAGATACTTGTCGGGTACAGCTGTAGGTTCAAGACGGTCAGTGGTAGGTTGCCAGGAGAGACGGTAATGATTCTCTTTAGTGCGCTCGATACTGAAATCTTTTACAGGGAGGGGCTGCACTACAAACTTGCGGTCCTTGCGCTCGGCAAGGAAACGGCCGATAGCCTTATATATCGAGCGGCTGACAGTGAACCGGAAAGCCGGATCGAGGGCATATTGCATATCGGCGAAATTCTGGTGGCTCATGAACTCAATGAGCGACGTGGGGACCTCAGGCACACGTGCCTCGACATAAGATTTGTCCCACATGGAGCGGCGCGTCCAGTTAGGTTCCCAGGTCTGGCGGATATCACCGGTGATCTGGCGCATCAGCATGTCTGTGAGTGTGCGTGAATTGTTGCGAGCCGTGCCATCTACATATTGGTCGCCTCCATTGGTGTAATAGATGCCCAATGTGCCCACAAAAGAGTCGTCAGCCCGTTTACCCGCATCAGAATGCAAAGCCATTGCCATATCAACAGGGATGTTGAGGCCGGTCCTGCCGGGAAGCACTCTTGAGCCTCCGGCAAGATAATTCACCCAATGACCACGCGCTGTGTAGTCATCCTTGTAATCGTCGGTGCCATGATAGGGGGAATATACATCTTCCGGTATGCCGGCCCACTGCATCCAATAACGTGCGCCCTCAAGATAACGAGGCAGTCCGGAGGTCTTGAATACAGGAGCATTCCCTTTGGGCTTCTCGGCGATCAACGTAGCCGGCAGTTCAACAGGCTCCGCATCGTCAACCTTGTCAGAATCCGATTCAGAGTCATCCTCCTCATCCTCCTCGTCATCCTCATCATCGTCAAGTGCCTCAGCCTCATCAGCGGCAATCTTTGATGACAGGAGTGTCGAGAGGTCCTCAGGAGTTGAGGGATCATAGTAGATATCGCTGCGTCGGTCGCTTCGGGCAATGTTCCCCATGCCGCCACCGATCTTTACGGCATCAGCAGTCACTACCCGTCCTGTCTCCTCAGAGAGATTGGAGAGTGTCACCACAGGTTCCGTATCGCTGTAACCTGCCTCAAGGGGGAAGGTGCCGAGATAGATCCATGTACCCCCACCCATAGTCTGGTTTACCTTGAACTCCTTTGTTCCACCTGAATAATTCACCGTATACCGTGCATCCTTGGTAGAATTGGGAAGAGTCTTGTAGCTTACATATACGGCATATTCACCATCTTCAGGAATATCGGCATACCATGCAGCCACAGATGGGGCGCCTCCGGTAACGGTAGTTGTCTGACGGTAAGTGCCGTTCTCGAAAGGATTCTCAGTGTCGCGGAAATCCGGCAGGTCGTAGATGAAACCCTCTCCTTCACCGGTAGCCCAGCTTGTAGCCCCCGTCATCTCCTTATAATATGGCTGGGAATACACCTGGCCGTAATCATTCACGTCATTATCCACAATCACCTCGTTGCGGTTGATATCCCTCTCGCGGGGGAGCATCACATAAGCTCCGGCATTCTCAAGCATGGGCACGACGTAAGGGAGGATATAACCCATAGTATGGGTATCCTCGGTGACCTCAAACAACTGAGGGCGTTGCCACAGCCAGCCTCCACTTCCTGGTTTGTAATAACGGCCATGGCTTGGCCACATGGCTATGATGTCATTCTCCATACCCTTCTTGGGTGTGATGACAGGATCCACTTCAGTTACGAAAGGGGGATTCTTACGATACTTCTCGGGGAGACGGTCAACCTTTGTTATGAAGTAGGAGTAATTCTTATCACCCACATTGAGCGACACATAATAGTCGTTGATAGAGTCGGGGAGCACCTGCGATATACGTTTGCGCATATCCTGGATAAGCTCGGATGTGACCGGGAGATATGTGAAGTTTTCGTTAAGACTGACTTTGGCAGTCTTGGTCCGGGAGTCGGGCTTTACACTATTCACCCTAAGTCCACCGGGATTCAGTATGGCAGGCAACCAGGTCAATACACTGTCGTTTACCATGAGAGTCAGGGAGTCATCGAGCACCGGATCCGCAGGGGGTGTATAGGGCTTATAGGCCGTTGATTTTGAAGTAGTCTTTTTCTTCTTGGTGGTTTTGCGTTTCGTGGTGGTTTTCTTCTTTGACTTTGATGTGGTAGTCTTTTTCTTAGTAGTCTTCTTCTTGGTTGATTTCTTCGCCACGGCAGTTGTCTTGGCTTTGGTTTTCTTCTTCGCAGCGCTTGCATCAATCACCGACACGGCTGCCAGCCCAAGAATCAAGGCCGATAGTATGAAAGTTAATCTGCTGATTTTCATCTTTATTACGGAATATCCGGGAGAAAGGGTAAAAATTAGAGTAAAAAGCGACCTTAAAAAACCGCACGGCCTTTCATAGTCAAGTTACAAAATTAACCAAAAAGGGAGAGATTCCCAACTTAATTAATGTTAAAGATTCAAGGAGAGGGGTGTTGCAGAGGAATGTGCAAAGAAAAAAGCAATGAAGTGAATTGTAATTGTAGATTTTTTATTACTTTTGCAAAAGAAGTAACTAACAGAGAATTTTATAACTCTAATACAGATATGCCTACAAAACCGTTTCATTATCAGGAGATGTTCCCGTTGGGACCTGATACAACTGAATATCAGCTTATTACAAAAGATTATGTAAAAGTTGAGAACTGGAATGGACATGAGATGCTGGTGGTTGACCCCGAGGCACTCACAGTCATAGCCAACGTAGCCAGCCATAACTGCTCGTTCATGCTCAGACGTGAGCATAATGAGATGGTAGCGAAGATTCTCAAGGATCCCGAGGCCTCTGAGAACGATAAGTTCGTTGCCCTGACCATGCTCCGCAATGCCGAGGTTGCCTCAAAGGGTGTTCTCCCTTTCTGCCAGGACACAGGCACATCAATCTGCGTGGCCTACAAAGGCCAGCATGTATGGACAGGCTGCGATGATGAGGAGAAGATCTCGCACGGTGTCTATAAGACATATACCGAGAATAACCTCCGTTACTCGCAGAATGCTCCCCTCACCATGTATGACGAGGTAAACACCGGCTGCAACCTTCCTGCTCAGATTGAGATACATGCCACTGAGGGTGGTGAATACAACTTCCTCTTCGTTGCTAAGGGTGGCGGTTCAGCCAACAAGACTTATCTCTATCAGGAGACCAAGGCCATTCTCAATAAGAAGACACTCGTTCCTTTCCTTATCGAGAAGATGAAATCGCTTGGCACAGCTGCCTGCCCCCCTTATCACATCGCATTCGTGATTGGCGGCACTTCAGCCGAGCTTAACCTCGCCACTGTAAAGAAGGCTTCTGTAAAATATTATGACAATCTCCCCACAGAGGGTAACGAGTATGGACAGGCATTCCGCGATCTTGAACTTGAGAAGGAGCTTCTCGAGGCAGCCCACTGCCTCGGACTTGGCGCTCAGTTCGGCGGAAAGTATTTCGCCCATGACATCAGAGTGATCCGTCTCCCCCGTCATGGTGCATCTTGCCCCGTAGGTATGGGTGTGAGCTGCTCGGCCGACCGCAACGTCAAGGCTAAAATCAACAAGGATGGTCTCTGGATTGAGAAACTTGATGAGTTCCCCGGTGAGCTTATCCCTGAGGAGCTCCGTCAGGCCGGTGAGGGTGAGGTTGTGAAGATCGACCTTGACCGTCCGATGAACGAGATACTTGCCGAGCTCGACAAATATCCCGTATCAACCCGCCTCTCGCTCAAAGGCACCATCATTGTAGGCCGCGACATCGCGCACGCCAAGATCAAGGAGCGTCTTGATGCCGGCGAACCGATGCCTCAGTATCTTAAGGATCATCCTATCTACTATGCCGGTCCGGCTAAGAAACCGGAGGGTATGCCTTCCGGTTCATTCGGCCCCACAACAGCCGGACGTATGGACTCTTACGTCGACCAGTTCCAGGCCGCCGGAGGTTCAATGGTGATGATTGCCAAAGGTAACCGTAGCCAGCAGGTTACAGATGCCTGCAAGAAGCATGGCGGATTCTACCTCGGGTCGATCGGTGGCCCGGCAGCTATCCTTGCCAAGAACTCAATCAAGAATGTTGAGCTGCTCGAGTATCCTGAGCTCGGCATGGAGGCAATCTGGAAGATTGAGGTGGAGGATTTCCCCGCATTCATCCTTGTAGACAACAAGGGGAACGACTTCTTCAAGCAGATCAAACCCCGTTGTCCGCTCGACACCTGCAAGTAATCGCAAACTCATATTTCTAAAGAGGGATGGCTGTCCGGTATGGTTGGCCATTCCTCTTATTACATTTCATTACATCTTTAATCAGTAGTATATCGGGAAATATATGAATAAGCATTTGCTTCCTCTTATTATTCTTACTGTAGCCGGATTCACTTTCAATACTTCAGAATTGGTGCCTATCGGTCTGTTGACCGGGATATCGGAAGATCTTGGTCTTTCGGAGCCGCATACCGCTCTTGTCATCACCATATATGCCTGGGTTGTAGCACTCATGTCATTACCCCTGATGCTTCTTTTCGCTCACGCTGATTTCAAGAAACTGATGATGGGGGTCATCTCTCTGTTTGTGATGTCGCATGCAGGCACATATCTTTCGTATGATTTCACAACACTGCTATGTTCACGGATAGGTGTTGCGCTGGCTCACTCCATATTCTGGTCGATCGCACCGGCGATGGCTGTCAGCGTGACTCCCGACCATAAGCGTGCCACTGCCCTAAGCGCACTTGTAGCCGGTGGCGGAATCGCCTTTGTGGCAGGTTTGCCTCTCGGCAGAATATTAGGTCTTATCGCCGGGTGGCGAATCACATTCGCGTCGCTTGGAATACTGGCGTTCATAATACTGATGGCTATGTGGCGGTTCTTTCCCGACATTCCGGCCGACCAGACAGGTAAGGATGAGTCGAGAAAAAAGATGCTCGCGTCGCTTGTGCATTGCCGTCCGCTCCTTATGATATATCTGATAACCGTGGTAATGGTGACCGGCCATTACATGGGTTACAGTTATATCGAGCCGTACATGCTGCGCGATGGAATTGCTCCGGAGGCTATAACGGTGATATTGGCACTTTTTGGAGTGGCCGGACTGTTAGGGAGCTGGATGATGGCAAAATGGTTCACTACTCACCGGCAGCTTATAATCCGAGCTGTCTGCCTGGGGCTTCCCTGCGCCATGATTGCAGTTGCTCCCGCGTCGCTTATCGGAGTATGGGGATTGAGCGCGGTGTGTCTTGCCTGGGGCTTAGGGATAACTGTCTATAATATCACGTTTCAGAATGAGCTGGTAAGCCTTTTCCCCAACGATTCCGCTGTGCCGATGAGTCTCTATTCAGGAATATTCAATCTTGGTATAGGGGGTGGCGCATTCTTTGGCGGGATTGCCGTAAACCATGGAATGTTGCCGCAAATCGGCTACCTCGGAGGAGGCGTGGCGCTGTGTGCCGCCATTTACTGCTTCCTTCGTTATATCCCCGCAAGGAGAGGGTAGGTGTGAGGCTTATCGACAACTCAGTTCTTCGTTCATCAATAACAAGCAAAACAGCCCGTCAGATGTTGACGGGCTGTTTCCATTAGAACGTATCGATTAATAAATGATTGTGTCAGAAATGATCTGATCTATCCTTAATTATTGATAACTGTCTTATTTGTCTTTATTGAACCATCTGAGTGACGGATTACCTTGACATAGATGCCATTTGAGGGGTTAGTCACCTTGACACCATTGAGGTCGTAATAATCCTCGGCTACAACACTCTTCTCAATCTCCACACCATTGACGCTCTGTGCGACATTGATCTTTGACTTGGCAGAGTTGACGATTCTGCCGGTCTTGCCGTCGATAAGAAGAGCCATCACAACAAGGTTATCTTTGTTCTGCACGAGAGCGTTCCCTGTGATGTCGATGCTGTAGTTGTGAGTTATGGCTTCGTTAACCTCGATATTGGCAGGGATACTCTCAGCAACGCCCATCATACCTTTCACGTCAATGGCGACGTCATTGAATTTAAGATTGGGAACGGTTGACGGCCATGTCGCGAGTTCCTCAAGAGGTGTTCCTGCCACCATTTCTGTTTTGCCAGCATAAGAATTATTCTGCAGCCATGTAGGAGATGAAAGTCCGTTAGCCACAAGTACATAACCTACCTTATAGTTGGCCTCTTCATAGCTCTGTATGAATTTAGAGGTAGATTCAATATCAATAGCGTTCTTCTCTTCGTCATTCCATACTGCGTTTACTGAAATATCTGCGGGGGCGAGAATTTTTGTGAGGGCTTCCACCTCAAGAGAAAGTCCGAAGATTTCCTCATTTGAACTGCCATAATATGGGTCAACACAAGGAGCACGGTTAAGAGATGCAGCCGGGTAACCTGATACATATACAGGGAAAGTAGATGTAACCTCCATCTGATCGCCACTATGATATGCAATGGCTACAATGTTATCGCCATACTTCTCATTGAGAAGCTCCATGGCGAGATAACCACGGGTACACCATCCGCACCAAGTGCCTGTGAATTCCTCAACCACGGGACGGGTCACCGGAACGAAGGGGTAGATCTCCACTACAAATGAGCATGAAGGTGACGCTGTCTCATTAGCGATGCCGTTGACCTTTGTGATTGTCAAATCAACGTCATGATTGCCAAGGCCATCGATTCCGTTGACAGGGAGCTCAATCTTTGTTGAATGAACAATATCGGGAACTACAGGAGACTCGAGATCAAGGTGATATTCTACAGCCTCACCTCCATCCACTGCTATGGTATAGTCGATTGACTTAGCTTCATCACTACCCATATTGGTAACAGATGTGAAAATAAAGAAATCCTTTCCATCTTCAGCAAATGCTCTGTCAACCCCTTTCACTCCGAGTGAACTTGCAGGGAAGTCGCCCTCAAGTGTGACATAGATTGCTGCGACACCACCGATATTCTCGGAATAGTTCATCCACTTGAGCACAGACTTGCTCATATGGAGGTAGAGACCATCCTGCTCGATACCGGGAGAGAGGATAAGAGGGTATTTCAATTCATCAGTCTCAACATCATCAACAGTCAGGGTATAACCCACATAGACGGGTGAGCCCGTCAATTCATACGGATCTGCGAGTGTGAGCGAAATCTGGGAGAGGGTAGGAAAATCCTCATTAGGTGTGAGAACCGGTGTCACGGATTCCTCAAGAATATCGGGAACATTCACCTTCTTCTCAAGTTTCAGCTCTTTTGTGAGCCACATTGAAACATCGCTCCCCTTATCGGTATTGAGAAGGGCTGAAATAGATACAATCTTCTTACCTTTCAGAGCTGGATCGCTGAGAGCCATTGCAACGTCAATAGTCTCCTTTTTCCCCTTTCCCCAGTAAGCAATCTCGTCATTGGCGA
Organism: uncultured Porphyromonadaceae bacterium; assembly: GCA_947575235.1. GTDB lineage: Bacteria > Bacteroidota > Bacteroidia > Bacteroidales > Muribaculaceae > Lepagella. The sequence continues at coordinate 54,939 of CANPMT010000010.1, read as the reverse complement.
AAGTATAGACTACGGTTGAAGTCTCGGCATAAGATGAAACAGCGAAGAGAGCTGTCAGGGCAACCGGTAAAATTTTATTCATATCAAAGAAATTTTAAGAGAAGGAGCGAAGGAGTTGCCTTAAGGCATCCGCCTCCGCTCCTTTAGTTAAGATTAGATGAATATCAAAGATTATTACTTACGGGCAACACGCTTTACGAATCTGATGTCGCCATTCTCAAGAGTCTGACGCTCGATAACGATTCCCTTTGAGGGCTTCGATACCTCAAGGCCATTAAGGTCATAGTAGCGTACTGACTTCACGTTGTTATCTGTAGCTATGCTGTTGACACCGGTTGAGATTTCGCCAGTCTCGATGTCGAGAGTAACGATATCGCTGACAGTTGTCACGCCATCATATTTGTAGACAGCCTGGACGCCGATGGTTGTTATACCGTCAGGATAGATACCTACCTCACGGGTTATGCTGTCCCATGAATAGATGTCATTTCCATTATCGAATGTATAGGGAAGCTCGGTAGTGCCATCAAGATTAGCATTGCTCAGTCCGCTGTACTCATATCCATCCTCATAGAATTCCCAGAGTTCGTCATCTACGAAAATTCTATAATAGAGGTCATTTGCATTGAGCACCACGCCATCCGAAATGTTTGACATGGAGAATATGAAGCTATAGTAGCCATATTCAATAAAGTCTTCATTCCACTCCAACCCTGTTGGATTGACGGGTGTGCCTGCTGCAGAAGCCTGATAGTTGAGTGCAAGGTCATTGAAATAATCAAAATAGCTGATTGACTCCTTATTGTCATTCAAGATAAGATATTTCTCCGGATTAGCTGACTTGAGAGTCTGATTCTCGGCATCATAGATAAGCTCATAGGCTTCATCGGCAGGTGCCGGTACAAACGTTCCATATCCCTCCTCATCCATCTCGACATCAGCAACCTTTGTGTATACCAAATGGCTGCTGTAAGCACACATAATCTGATCTTGAGGTATAGAAATCTTGCCATCCTTAAGTGTACCTGAGATGATTCCGTCAGGCATATATTCTGCCAATCCTTTCAGATATACCGTATCTCCATCGAATGCTACAGTGAGAGGATAACCATAGTCTCCGGAAATGTTTACATAACTCTTCTGATCAGCCTCTTCGGGGATTTCCTGCAATTCAAGTGTGTAGGGAGTGTATGACTGATGGAAGTCGGCGTATCCGGTCCATGAACTGTCATCGTTCCAGACCAAACCAATAGCTGCATTCTCTCCAAGGTCTTCCATAACCATTGAACCGTCCTCTCCTATTGTATAGGTGACGGTGAGATTCTTTTCATCAATATCGACTTCCGCGTATCCCTCATCATCAAACCCGATATTGAGTCTGGTAAGATATACGAAAGCATCGTATGATTTAGAATAGTAGACGGGTTGAGGAAGAGTGACTGTAATTTTGTTATCCTCGCGCACTCCTTTCACATACGCACCGGAATAGTAGGAAAGAATATTCTCGAAATATACCTCTCCTGATTCTGTCTCGTAGACTGTTGAGAATAAAGAATCATCATCATAGGCAACAATATACCAACCACCAAAAAAATAGCCGTCAGCTACCTTCATGAAGGTTTTCGCCTCACCTTGCGGTGCATAGATGACTTCATCTTGAGTGAATGTGTACTGTGGTGCTTTCTGTGTAACTTTCTGACGAATGTTCTCAGCTTTCCGGGTAAGCTGCAACGATTGTCTGCTTTTCACGATGTTGCTCCTGAAATCGGAACTCAGGGCTTTCGTCTTACCCTGTGCCGGCATGAGCTGATTGGGGAACTGGCCTGCGAATGCGGATATCGCCATGCAGCCAACCAATGAGACAGTAAAAATTTTTCTCATAAATTAAAGCTTTTGTGAAACATTAATTACAGGTTCCATCTTCGAACCTGCGCTGCAAATTTATAAACAATTTTTAAAACAACAAATTTTCTTAAAAATAAATTTAAAAATTTTAAATCCCCTTAATTTATTACATGAAGAAATCAGATATATTTCTATAATATCATAATGCTATTAACATTCCTTAATTGAACTTTTACCCTCACTTTTGTGTTATTAGACTCGGCAACATCATTTGTATATTTATAAATAATAATAGTCGAAATAAAAAGGCTCCCTGCATACTTTACAGGGAGCCTTATTTGGCAATTTGTCAGACTTTAAAAATCCGAGGGTTGGGAAACTCTGTCTCCCGTCTTGGAATTTAGTCTTTCAGAAGTGATATTGAACGCTTTATAAAGGCATTCAAACTTTCACCTTGTAAAAGGTTGCTCTGAAGGAGAGCGAGGTCGATAATCTGTTTTACAACAGGTTGTTCGGAGGCATAGCGGCTCACGATATCCTCCTCTTTCTTGCGTTCCTCGGCAACTTTATTCTCTTTCTCGGAGAGGTCAGGCAGCTCTTTCTTCTGGTCGGTGGCCTCTTTGCGGGCGGCATTTATCTCGTTGTTTAGAATCTCAATGTCTGAACGCAGAGGAGCGACCTGGCTTTCGAGTGATGATGTGGCCAGCTCCACAATCTTCTTCACTGCCGGCTGATTTGTGTTGATGATGAGTTCGTAGCTGTCGGGCATCTCACCATAGAAGCCTCCGCCCGGTTGCATGGCCGCCATCTCTTTCATACGGCGCATGAATTCATTCTGTGTAACCGTGGCAGGAGCATCCTCCTCCTTGAGTGCTGCAAACGACACGATGAAAGTGGTCTTCTCAATCGCAGGAATCTGACTGCGGAAGAGTGTGCTCATAATATCGGTCTGGAGGGGTGTCAGTCCGGCATCCTTTGTGTCAGTCTTGACAATCAGACGCTCCGGAATGTCGGAGTCAACTCTTACGAAGCGGGTTTTATCAAGTTTCTGCTCCAGCAATCCTATGATGTGGGGAGCCAACTGGTCATCCATAAGAAGCACATTGTAGCCCTTATCCTCAGCACCTTTTATATAGGTATATTGCGCGGTCTTGTCAGTGGCATACAGATATATGATGTTGCCATCCTTGTCGGTCTGGGCTGCCTCTACAAGTTTACGGTATTCCTCAAGTGTGTAGTCAGTGTCGTTGACGTCCTCGAGGAGGAAGAAGTTCTTGGCCGATTCATAGAATTTCTCATCCGTAAGCATACCATACTCGATGAATATCTTGATGTCGGGCCATTTCTCCTCAAACTCCTTGCGGTTGTCATTAAACATCTTGGCGAGTTTCTCGGCAACCTTCTTTGAGATGTATGAGGAGATTTTCTTGACCTGCTGGTCAGCCTGCAGATAGCTTCGGCTCACATTCAGAGGGATATCGGGGGAGTCGATCACACCTTGCATGAGTGTCATGAATTCAGGCACCACACCCTCAACCTGATCAGTGACATACACCTGATTGCAGTAGAGCTGGATACGGTTCTTCTGCACATCGAAGTTGTTTCTGATCTTCGGGAAGTAGAGAATACCGGTGAGAGTGAACGGATAATCCACATTCAGGTGAATCCAGAACATCGGATCCTCATTACCCGGCATCAGTTCATGATAGAACTTGAGATAATCGGCATCTGTGAGTTCTGACGGTTTCTTGGTCCAGAGTGGTTCTGATGAATTGACAACATTATCTTTCTCAGTGTCGACATATTTGCCATCTTTCCACTCCTTGATTTTACCGGATATCACGGGCACAGGGAGAAAACGGCAATATTTCTTGAGAAGGTTATCAATGCGGTCTTGCTCAAGGAATTCCTTGTTGTCATCATCTATATAGAGAATGACGTCAGTTCCTCTCGACTCTTTGTCAATCTCCTTCATCTCATATTCAGGGCTGCCATCACACGACCATTCAACCGCCTTGGCACCCTCCTTATATGAGAGAGATTTTATAACAACCTTCTTCGACACCATGAATGCCGAGTAGAAGCCGAGTCCGAAGTGGCCGATGATCGAGTTGGCCGTATCCTTATATTTAGCCAGGAACTCCTCGGCACCGGAGAATGCAATCTGGTTGATATACTTGTTGACATCATCCGCATCCATGCCGATACCATGGTCGGAAATCGTAAGTGTGCCTGCCTCCTTATCGACAGTCACCTTCACATTCATCTCTCCGAGTTCACCTTTGAAATCACCGAACGAGGAGAGTGTCTTCAATTTCTGGGTAGCGTCTATAGCGTTCGATACCAGCTCACGCAGAAATATCTCATGGTCGCTATAGAGGAATTTTTTGATAATGGGGAATATGTTTTCAGTAGTAACCCCAATCTTGCCATTAGCCATAATTAAGTTTTGTGTTTTATTGTTCTTTTTCGGTAATGTATCAAATACCATGCCAAAAATAAAACGCCTCAGATGGCTTAATGGTTGGCCTTTCTAATATCACCTATGCTACCTTTCAAATCTCACCCATGTTTAACGGGGTTTCCCGCTTATTGATTCCCCTGCTCATCGATTGTGTAGTTGATGAAATCGTTCCACGGTTTGGCGACTTTGAATATCTCTGTCACTTTGACTGCAATGTCACTGCCGGTCATCTCTTTGTCGGTGAGCATATGCGATGCCACAAAGTCGCGCGGACGCACAAGGTCAATGTGCTCCCAATCCTTGGCAAACCCCTTGGGAGCGGTCTTTACGCAATTTTCACCCACGACAGGATAAGTGGATGAAAAGTCGGGATTCCTGACAATCTCAAGATACTCTTCGATATTCTCGAAAATCGATTGGCGGATTGCCGTAACAGTCTTTGAGGGGAGGCAGATTGTTCCGGCACCTACCATACTGTGCCCCGGCTCTATATGGAGATAGTAGCCCATGCGGTTGCTCTTCTTTCCATAGGGGGGATTGATGAAGATTCCTATATGGGTCTTGTAAGGGGTCTTGTCCGGAGAGAAACGGGTGTCGCGGTAAATACGGTAGGTGCAGTCGGCCACAGTAAGATAGGCCGCCTCCGGATCAAAGGTTGCCACTCCATTGATAAGCTCCTGTGCGAGAAGCTCACTCTTACGTTTCACTTCAAGATAACGCTCCTTGTTTGCATTAAACCATTCACGGTTGTTGTTGCAACTCAGGTCTTTCAAAAATTCATATATATCTTTCATAATTTATTTCTCTATTACTTACTCATATCTCATAGTCTCGGCCGGAGATATGCCGGCCACGAATCGTGACGGGAGAATCAGAACAAGATATGTCACCACCAGAACTCCTATATTAAGGAGGAGAATGGCTCCCCAGGAGATATGCACGGGCACAAAGTCAATATAATAGGAGTCGGCATCCAACGGAATGAAATGGGTTTCACGCTGGGCTACCATCAGCGATAGCATCACAGCGTTTCCGATAAGCATCCCCCACAGGGCTATGCGCAGGGCCAGATAAACGAACACCTGACGCACCTTCGACGTGGGGGCGCCGAGGGCTTTCATCATCCCTATGAAACGTTTCTTCTCTATTATAATAATGAGCATACCCGAAACGAGGGTCACACATCCCACAATCATCATAAGCACCAGCACCACCACTACATTGGTGTCGAGAAGGCGGAGCCAGCTGAAAAAACCTAATCCCTGGTTCATAACATTGTCGGTGTGATAGAGCCTGAACAATCTGCCATTAGCCAAAGCCTCATTAAGATGATGCTGCAGCTCGATTGTATTCTCATAAATATGGTCGAAATCGTTTGTGGCGACCTGCAGATATGTGCCCTGGTCATCCCCGATTTGACCGAGCTGCTGCACCAGCCCCATCGACCCATAGATCAGGATATCGTCATACTGGTCGAAGTGGGAATTGAAAATACCTTCAATAAGGAGGCGACGCACCCGGATATCATCGCTTATGAAATAGGTGTCGATCTTATCACCGACTTTCAAGCCAAGCTGACGGGCTGCAATCTGCGAGATGATTACCTTATCCTTATTTTCAGGATCTGAGAAATCAACCGTGTCCCCCTCCACGATATTCTTGCGGATGAAATCGGAAGTGGTCTTGCCGCTCAACCCTTTCAGATATACCCCTTTGAAATCAGAAGGAGTCTTCATTATGGCCGGGATAGCGGCTTGCAGACTATAATCAGTGACGAAAGGGAGCGCCGAAAGCTCATTTTTTAGCGATGGGGTAAGGGTAATGACATTCTCCTCATCCGGATTAGTGGGTGAGGGGTAGATTGTGATATGGCCGTTAAAGCCCACGACCTTGTCGCGGATTTCCTGTTTGAAACCCATCACTATGCACACCGAGGCAATCATCACAGCCACGGACAAGGCAACGGCAGCGACCGCTACAGCGACCGCCGGAGCCTTTTTTTTACCACCTGAGGAGAGGGAGAGCCTGTTGGCGATGAAAAGAGCGTAATTCATAGATGCAAAATTACAAAAAATATTCCTTATACATAGGGTACGAGATAAGATGGATTAAAAATAATCGGAAAAAATTTGGAGATTGAATAACCATTTGCTAACTTTGGGGATGAAATGAGGCTGGCGGATGTCAGTAGCTCTTAAGAATAGAGCGAAGCAACCGCACTTTAGCTATCAAATAGAAATTAACCAAAACGTCTGATAACAAAATGGAAGAAAAACTGATTAAAACCTGTCTTCACGACCGCCACACAGCGTTAGGAGCGCTGATGTCGCCTTTCGGAGGTTTCGACATGCCCATACAGTATAAGGGTATAGCCGAAGAGCACAATGCAGTAAGACACGATGTGGGAATGTTTGATGTTAGCCACATGGGCGAGGTGAGAGTGACCGGTCCTGATGCTTACAAATTCGTCAGCCATATTTTCGTAAACGACGTTACAGGCGCACCTGACGGCCAGATCTACTATGGCATGATGTGCTATGAGAACGGTGGCACAGTCGATGACCTTCTGGTATATAAGGTGAATGACAACGAATATTTCCTTGTAATCAACGCTTCGAACATCGCCAAGGATGTTGAGTGGATAAAGAGAAACGCCGAAGGCTTCGATGTTGTGGTGGATAACCAGAGCGACTACTACGGCGAGATAGCTATCCAGGGTCCGAAGGCGGAGGAGACACTTGAGAAAGTTCTTGGTCTTAACCTGAAGGAGATTGCATTCTATAACTTCAAGACATTCCATATTGATGGCGAGGATGTGATTATAAGCCGCACCGGTTATACAGGTGAGGATGGCTTCGAAGTTTATGGAAGTCACGAGTTTACAGTTCGCCTCTGGGACAAGCTTATCGAGGCGGGTGTGCAGCCATGTGGACTCGGTTGCCGCGACACTCTCCGTTTTGAGGTAGGTCTCCCTCTTTATGGCGACGAGCTCTCAGAGGAGATTACCCCGATTGAGGCAAGTCTGAGCATGTTTGTCAAACTTGACAAACCGGAGTTTATCGGCAAAGAGGCCTTGGCTCTTCAGAAGGCCGAGGGTGTGAAGCGCAGAATAGTAGGCATTGAGCTGGAGGGTAACGCGATTCCGCGTCACGGTTATCCGGTAGAGGCTGACGGCAAGCAGATAGGCGAGATTACCACAGGTTACCGTTCCATATCAACCGGTAAGAGTGTGGCCATGGCGATGCTTGACAAGCCCTATGACAAACTCGGCACAAAGGTAGAGGTAAGAATAAGAAAGAAGACCTTCCCCGGCACAGTAGTGAAAAAAAGATTCTACGACAAAAACTATAAAAAATAAAATATCATGAGCAAGATTTTGGACAATCTCCGCTATGCGGATTCTCACGAGTGGGTAAAAGTGGATGGCGATATCGCCACCGTCGGTATCACAGACTATGCACAGCACGCCCTTGGCAATATCGTATACGTGGATATGCCGGAGGTAGGCGACGAAGTTACCCAGGGTGAGGACTTCGGTGCAGTGGAGTCAGTAAAGGCTGCCAGCGATCTTATCTCTCCGATAAGCGGTGAGGTGATCGAAATCAATGAAGCTCTCGAGGATGAGCCCGAGCTCGTAAATCAGGATGCTTTCGAAAACTGGATCATGAAGGTGAGAATGACCGATCCTTCTGAGGTGGAGAAGCTTCTGGACGCAGCTGCTTACGGAAAAATCTGTGAGGAGTAATAGAGTGACAAATAAGGAGATGCATGATTCATTATGTTGACACAGACAGAATGGATTGTGCATTTCTTGGTTTTTACCAATCCTAACTATCCGAAATTAATATGTCAAACAGATATATGCCTCACACAGAGGAGGACCTGAAGGCGATGCTCGATAAAATCGGAGTCGCCTCGATTGACGATCTTTATGTCGATGTTCCCGGTGAAGTAATCTACAAAGAGGAATATGACATCCCGTCAGCAATGTCGGAGATTGAACTTCGCAAACATTTCGAGGAACTGGCCGGGAAGAACCGCACACTCACCGTGTTCGGTGGCGGCGGTGTCTACGACCATTACTCACCCTCTGTTATCGGCCATCTTCTTGCAAGAAGCGAGTTCTACACAGCATATACCCCTTACCAGCCTGAGATTTCGCAAGGCACTCTTCAATATATCTTCGAATATCAGAGCATGATCAGCGAACTCACCGGCCTTGAGGCTACCAATGCCTCAATGTATGACGGTGCCACTGCAGCAGCCGAGGTTATGTTCATGATGGTGGCGAGTGCCAAGAAGAGGAACCGTGTTCTCATCTCTGACACTATCGCCGGAAATGTCATTAAGGTTGTGAAGACCTATGCATCATTCCATGGAGTGGATGTCACTGTCATTCCTGAGAAGGATGGTGTCACCGATCTGGCAGCTATCGATAAGGAACTTGAAACCGGTGATGTAGCAGGTGTTATTGTTCCCACTCCCAACAAATATGGCATTATCGAAGATTTCACAGGTCTTGCCGATAAGGTACATGCTGCCAAAGGTTATCTTGGTGTATATGCCGACCCCTCAACTTTGGCTGTACTGAAGACTCCGGTAGAGTGGGGTGCCGATGTGGCATGCGGCGATGGCCAGTCATTAGGTATGCCTATGGCGTTCGGAGGCCCTTATCTCGGTTTCATCTCATGCAACAAGAGCATGATCCGCAAGATGCCGGGTAGAGTGGTGGGTGCCACAAAAGACGCCGATGGAAAACGTGCTTTTGTGCTCACACTCCAGGCACGTGAGCAGCATATCCGACGCGAGAAGGCTACCAGCAACATATGCTCAAACCAGAGTCTTATGGCTCTCTATGCCACTATCTATCTCTCTCTCTTGGGTAAGGAGGGTCTGAAAGAGGTGAATGTGATGTCGTGCGACGGCGCTCACTATCTGTACAACCGTCTTATCGCAACCGGCAAGTTCACTCCGGCATTCAATAAGCCGTTCCTCAAGGAGTTTGTTGTAAAGACCGACCTTGACATGGAGAAGATCAACAAGCGTCTTCTTGACAATGGCATCATGGGCGGTATCTTGTTAGGTGACGGCATGGTTGAGTTTGCCGTGACTGAGAAGCGCACAAAAGAGGAGATCGACAACCTTGTTAACCTTATGACAGAAGAGCAATGAAACATTACGATAAGATAATTTTCGAACTTTCACGTGCCGGAAGAAAGGGATATGAATTGCCGGCCGACAAATATGGTGTTGACGGCATGGCTGAGATTCCGGCCGACCTTCTCCGCACACAGGAGGCTGAACTGCCTGAGGTGAGCGAACTTGAGGTGGTGCGTCATTACACCAATCTCTCCAACAAGAATTTCGGTGTCGACACCGGCTTCTATCCCTTGGGAAGCTGCACCATGAAATATAATCCCAAGATCAATGAGGAACTTGCGGCTCTTCCTGCTTTCATGTCACTTCACCCGTTGCAGGATGAGAAAGCTATTCAGGGTGCGCTTGAACTCTATTGGAATCTCCAGAGAATGCTCTCCAACATAGCCGGTCTGGCTGAGTTCACTCTCAATCCCTATGCAGGCGCACACGGAGAACTCACCGGATTGATGGTGATGCGCCAGTATCACCGTTCAAGAGGCGACCATAAGCGTACAAAGGTTATTGTGCCCAATTCAGCCCACGGCACTAACCCTGCTTCAGCCATGGTGGCAGGTCTTGAAGTAGTGGAGGTGAAATCAAAACCTAACGGCTCGATCGACGTTGAGGATCTCAAACCGCTTCTTGACGACACCATTGCCGGCATCATGATGACCAATCCCAACACATTAGGTATGTTCGAGACTGAAATTCTCGAGATAGCTGACCTTGTGCATAAAGCCGGTGGTCTTCTCTACTATGATGGAGCCAACCTCAACCCGCTTCTCGGCAAAGTCCGTCCGGGCGACATGGGATTCGATATCATGCACATCAACCTTCACAAGACTTTCTCCACACCTCACGGCGGTGGTGGACCCGGTTCTGGTCCGGTAGGCGTGGCAAAACATCTTGTTCAGTTCCTACCCAATCCTCATGTCGTGAAGAGAGAGGATGGCACCTTCACTATCTCGGAAGGTGAGGAGAGTCTCGGAAATATCTCTACATTCTTAGGTAATTTCGGTGTGATGATGAAGGCATACGCCTACATTCTCTCGCTCGGCAAGGAGAATATCAAGAATGTGGGTCCGCTGGCCACTCTGAATGCCAACTACATCAAGGAGTCGCTCAAGGATGATTACCTTCTTCCTATCGATGGCGTGTGCAAGCATGAGTTTGTATTCGATGGATTGAAAGATAAGTCGACAGGTGTCACAACTCTCAATGTTGCGAAACGTCTGCTTGATTACGGCTTCCATGCCCCCACAATCTATTTCCCGCTTCTTTTCCATGAGTCGATGATGATTGAGCCCACCGAGACTGAAAGCAAGGAGACTCTTGATGATTTCATCGAGGTGATGCATAAAGTGGCGAAAGAATCACGTGAGACTCCGGAAGTAGTAAAGGAGGCTCCGCTTACAACTCTTGTGAGGAAACTCGACGAGACCACAGCTGCCAAGAATCCTATCCTTAACTATCGCACCCTCAAGGCTGCCGAAGCATGAAGACCGACCTTATAATAATCGGAGCGGGCCCCGGCGGCTATGAGACAGCCCTCGAAGCAGCCCGTGAGGGGAGGAGTGTGACTCTCTTCAATGGTAAGGAGTTGGGAGGCACATGCCTCAACGAAGGTTGCATACCCACGAAATGCCTCTGCCGCAATGCCGAGGTTGTATCAACTTTGAAAAACGGTGATGAGTTCGGCATTGACGAGTTCTCGTTTATTCTTGACTTCAATAAGGTGCAGTCAAGAAAGAATGAAGTCACCAACAGCCTACGCGAAGGTATAGCAACGATGCTCAAGCAAGCTAAGGTGAACGTTGTGAACGTCATGGCCTCGTTCAAGGATGCCAATACCGTGATAGCCGACGGTGAGGAATATACAGCAGACAGAATTATCATTGCCTCAGGCAGTGTCTCGAAGAGTCTTCCGATTCCGGGACATGGCCTCGGGTGTGTGATGGATTCAACCCGTCTGTTAGGTATCGACCACATACCGGCCTCTCTTATCATAATAGGAGGTGGAGTAATCGGCATGGAGTTTGCCTCAATCTTCAACGGTCTTGGCTCTAAGGTGACCGTCATAGAGTTCATGAAGCAGATTCTTCCGCCGTTTGATGCCGATATCGCAAAACGTCTGAAGCAATCCCTGGCAAAGAAGGGTATTACAATCATCACCGGTGCCGCTGCAAAGAGTATAGAATGCAATGAGTATGGTGAGGTGGTTGTCACTTATGAAGCCAAGGGTAAGGAGGAACGCGTAATCTCTACTGACATCCTCATGGCTGTAGGTCGTGCTCCCAGACTCTCCGGCCTGAATCTTGAGAATGCCGGAATCGAGTTTACTCCCAAAGGTATTGCGGTTGATGATAATATGCGCACCAATGTGGAACATATCTACGCCATAGGTGACGTCAACGGTAGAATGATGCTTGCTCACGCAGCCTCGTTCCAAGGGAAACGTGCCTTGAATGCAATTGAAGGGAGAGAGGATAATATCAGGTTTGATCTCATACCTTCAGCTGTGTTCACTTCGCCTGAGTGCGGAATGGTGGGGAAGACAGAGAGTCAGTGCAAAGAGGAGGGTATCGAAATCAGAATAGGGCAGAGCTTCTTCCGTGCAAACGGAAAGGCTATGGCCATGGGTGAGACCGAGGGCCTCTGCAAACTGATATTCCGCAAAGATAACGGCTTGCTTATCGGAGCGCATATCATGGGTGTCGAGGCTGCCGACCTCGCACAGCAATGCGCAGATATGATGAACCGGAATATAACTCTGGAAGAAATGACCCAGATAATATTCGGACATCCTACAGTGAGTGAGGTTCTGCTCACAGCTGCTCAGAATGTAAAATAAGTTACTCCAAATAAAAATGGAGGAGAATATCGGACTATCCGTATTCTCCTCCATTTTTATCATGAAGTATTACTGTTTATAAAACTTCCACCACTGACTAAGCGGTATCATAATGTGAAGTCATCGGCATCTTTCCACGCCGGAAATTTCTTTCTGAAATCTTCCAGTCTGTCGAGCGACAGCGTGGCATAAACCAATCCACACTCATCTGCCCTGAAGGAGATATCCTTACCTTTGAAATCAACTATCATGCTGCTGCCGTCATATTTGAACCCCTTCTTATCTGTGCCGGCACAATTCACACCGGCTACATAAGCCTCATTCTCGATGGCACGGGCCAACAGCAGTTTGTTCCAGGCGTCGACGCGGGCAACAGGCCAGTTGGCAACTGCAATAAGCAGGTCATATTCATTATTACGGTTTCTGCACCAGGCCGGGAACCGGATATCGTAACAGATAATCATACTGATATTCCAGCCTCGATAACGCAAACGCATACGGCTGTGTCCTTTTGAGAAAACCTTATCCTCTCCTGCCATTGTGAAGAGATGACGTTTGTCGGCGAAGTATTCATCACCTGAAGGTTCGATGAAGAACCCCCTGTTATAGAGGCTTCCTCCAGTGTCGGCGATAAACGAACCGGCCAACGCCACATTGAACTTGTGTGCCAGAAATTTCAGTCGGTCGATAGTATCCCCTGTGTTTCTTTCAGCAAATCCACGCACATATTCCTTCTCCTCTCCTGACGGAAACCCGGTGGTGAAGGTTTCAGGCAACACCACAAGATCAGTGTCGGGATGCACCAGCTGCAGCTTCTCCTCAAGTAGCGAGAGATTATAGCTTTTATCTTCCCACTTTATCTCAAGAGGGATAAGGCAGATATTGAGGTTATGAGTGTTCATAATGCGAATTTTTCGGGATATTTACCTACATCGTAATAATTATCGTAGAAGCGTTTGATACTTGCCATATCTTTCTCAACATCTCCGGAAGGTATAAATTCATATTTTATGACTATATCCTTATCCGGATAATCAATCACACCAAGATGAATAGGCACCTTGGCACCATAGGCTATGTAGAGAAAGCCGGTATGCCATTTTTCAGTACGGCTGCGTGTACCTTCCGGTGTAACGGCGAGATTGACGTAATCGCGCTTCTTGAACAGATCAATCACATAATCGGTGAGACTCCCTTTGGTCTTGTCGCGATAGACAGGGATACCTCCGAGAGCCTTGAGTATATAATTCAAGGGGAAGAAAAACCAAGTGCTTTTCATAAGAAAATTGGCTTCTCTTCCCAATGACTTATATGCGAATAGACCGAGTATGAAATCCCAGTTGGATGTGTGAGGCGCCACGCAAATCACGCATTTGTCACGTCGCGGGGCGGTTATATCCACATTCCATCCAGCTAATTTGAGGACTCTTCCCCAGATATTCATATTTTAAGGATTACTTGATTACTCAGCTGCAACAGCTTTTTTGTTCTCCTCCTTGGCCTGAGCCGGAATAGCGGCATTGAATGCCTTAATAGCTTTGTCAAGATCTTTAGCGAAATCGTCGTTCACCTTGACGAAGAGCTTTTTGTAGAAATCTTTCTTTGCTTTTGAATAGTCGGCGAGTGAGTCGAATGCCTTCACACCTTTGTCGAAAGTGATGTCGGCGTTTGATCTGGCGGCAGCCACTGCGCACAATACCTGCTCTATTGCATCTGATATAGCTTTTTTGTCAGCTCCCTCTACTGTGTAGTATGTGGTCATCATAGCCTCGCATGCGGATGCGCCTACAGCGTCTGCATATTTCTTGAATTCTCTTTTGTTTGCCATTTCTATAAGTTTTGAATAAGTTTATCTGGTCTGTAATCACTTAGAAACTGAAAAAAGTTTCTTAGAAACTGTTTTTTTAGTTTCTGAAGGAGTGGTTGGGTTTACCCTGTTATTACGGTAAAATTTAACAACCCTTCACTTATATAACAAAGAAGGAGACAAATTTATTATTTGTCTCCCATCTTTCGTTAAAATTTATGTAATTACTTTCCCGCAATCTATTGTCAGTCACGACGTTCCTTTCTTGACGCATCTATCCTTAAAAGTATGAACAGGAAGATTGTGAATCCCCAGAGAGCGGAGCCGCCATAACTGAAGAAGGGGAGCGGTATGCCGATAACCGGACATAACCCAATCACCATTCCAACATTTATGCACAGGTGGAATATAAGACAAGCCACCACACAATATCCATAGACCCTTCCGAAGGGTGTGCGTTGTCGTTCTGCCAGATGTATAAGCCGGAGAATCAAAGCCAAGAACAGAACCAACACTGCCGTCGAGCCGATGAAGCCCTCCTCCTCTCCGATTGTGCAGAAGATAAAGTCGGTATGCTGTTCAGGCACATATTTCAGTTTAGTCTGGGTGCCGTTAAGGAATCCCTTACCAGCGACACCCCCCGAGCCAATGGCAATCTTCGACTGGTTGACGTTGTAGCCAGCTCCCCTGAGGTCTTCCTCTATACCCAATGCGACCTTGATACGCAACTGCTGATGAGGCTCAAGAACGTTGCCGAATACATAGTTCACCGAGAAGAGGAATGAGACTGAGATAAGGGCGAAAGAGACTGTGATGAGAAACTTCTGAATCTTATGATGGAACATAGCGAGGAGAGTATAGGCTATGGCCAATCCTAATATTGAGAGGAAGTAGACAGTGCCATTCACATCTACACCACAGAAATGCAGCACGGTCACTATTACGCCCGATCCCACAAATCCAATGATGACATTTCGAGAGATTATGAAATCGCGGCAATAGAATACAAGCATGGCTGAATAGATGAACATGATGATTATGAACACCGAGAATTCACCAGCCGGGACACCTAATATCAGGGGTTCGACGAATTTCACCGCCACAACAAAATATACGATGGCGCAAAGCACTGAGAAGAGCACCAGACCGCTCATGCCCTCGCGGTAAAGCACGAATATCAGTGAGATGTAGACCAACGCACTCCCTGTCTCACGTTGCAGCAGAATCAGACAGATGGGGAGGAAGATAATGATAAGAGCCCTGAAGTAGTTGCTTATCTTGGCATTGAGCGAGAAATTGTAGGAATCAAACAGTTTTGCCAGAGCAAGCGCCGTGGCAAATTTACCGAACTCAGCAGGCTGCAGACTTACCGGGCCGAATACAAGCCATGAGCGTGATCCCTTGATATCGGGCGCCAGAAAAATGGTGGCTATCAATATCAGAATCACTATGGCGTATATGGGATAGGCGTAGGCCTCATATATACGGTAGTCAAGTAGCAGGATAATGCAGCCGATTATCAGGGAGAGTCCGATCCATAGAAACTGCTTTCCCGAGAACTCGGAAAAATCGAACATGCTCGCATTGTCAAAATCGTAACTCGCGGCATATATGCTCACCGCTCCCGCTGACACGAGCAGGAGATAAAGGAATATCGTAACCCAGTCTAACGACCGGAATACAGAAACATTAGCATCAGTGCTTCTTGACTCCACTGTAAATAATCGTATTTGAATTTAACATTCGTTCCTCGATACCTTTTCTTGCCGGACTGATATCTCCGGTGAGATACTTCTCCATCATCAGGCTGCCGATCGGCACACCGAACGTAGCACCGAAACCGGCATTCTCGACATAGACCGCAATGGCAATCTTGGGATCATGATATGGGGCGAAGCCCATGAATGCAGAGTGATCCTTGCCATGAGGGTTCTGGGCAGTACCGGTCTTTCCACACACCTCAATGCCGGGAAGCGCGGCTGTGCGGCAAGTACCACCGAGGACGGCCATCCTCATTCCTTCCGCAATATTCTCATAATACTCCCTCTTTATATCGGGGGTGTGTTTCTCTTTGTATTTTGCATCAATCACCGTATCGGCAATAGATTTCACGACATGCGGGGTGAAATAATGACCGCGGTTGGCGATAGTTGCACAAAGATTCGCAATCTGAAGAGGAGTCGCGAGCACCTCTCCCTGACCGATGGCGACAGAGATTATAGAGTTGGCACTCCAGTTGGCTCCACGGAATGATTTTGAGTAGAACTCAGAGTTTGGAATGAATCCACGGCTCTCAAAGGGGAGGTCAACTCCGAGCTTATAGCCGTAGCCCATCTGCACAAGGTAATTCTTCCAGATCTCAAACTGGTCGAAAGCCTTGGTGCCGCGCTTATCTATCATATTCTTGAAACCCCAGCAGAAGTAGGCGTTGCATGAGGTCGCCAAGGCAGGTTTCAATGCTATGGGGGAACCATGTCCGTGACATCCTACCCTTATCTTATTGATGTAGCCATGATAGCAGGGATACTGGGTGGATGTGGTGATGACACCCTGCTGAAGGAAGATGAGTCCCTGGGTAGGCTTGAACGTTGAGCCCGGGGGGTAAGCTCCCTGCAGAGCACGGTCGTATAGCGGTTTCTGAGGGTCATTCACCAACGCCGCATAATTCTTTCCACGTTCCTTTCCCACAAGGAGGGCGGGATCGTAATTCGGGGCAGTCACAAGTGCGAGAATCTCACCTGTGGCAGGTTCTATGGCCACTATGGCACCAATCTTATTTGCCATAAGACGCTCGCCATATTCCTGGAGTTCCATATCGATTGAGAGGGTGAGGTTGCGTCCGGATATGGGGGCGACGTCATGCACGCCATTCTCATATTTACCTTTGATTCGTCCGTAGGCATCCTTCATGAGAATCTCAACACCCTTCACACCTCGGAGGTGGGTCTCATAACTTTTCTCCACACCGAGGTCTCCGGTATAGTCACCTGAACGGTAATAACGGTCGCGTTCAACGTCGGTTGCCGATACCTCCCTGATATTTCCGAGGATATTGGCTCCCGCTACGTAATTGTATTGTCTTACAGTTCGGGTCTGTATGAAGAAACCGGGGAAGAGGTAAAGTTTCTCCTGAAGACGTCCATAGTCCTCAGCAGAAAGGTGAGAGATAAGTTTCTGAGGGGTATAGGCGGAATAACCGGGATTTTTCCGCGGATTCTTCATCTCCGCCCATTTCTCGAGCAGTTGCTCCTTGGTAATGCTCAGAACCTTACATAGCGCCAACGTGTCGAAATTCCCGACATCTTTAGGGATGAGCATAACATCGTAGGCCGGCTGGTTAAACACCACCAGACGACCCTCACGATCAAACACCAATCCTCGTGCAGGATAGATCACCCGTCGCAGAAAAGCATTGCTTTCCGCATTCTCCTTATATTTCGTATCGCCAACCTGCAGACTGAAGAGCCTGAAGATGTAAATGGCCACAATAACGCAAATGAACCCTGCTATAACGTATCTACGTTTAGCTAACTTATAGTCTTTACTCACGATTTATTGATTATCAAACAATCTATTGCCAGCAACATGATGAAAGTGAGAAGGCAGCTGGAAGCCGATAATATCACTATATCCTTAACGTCGGCAAAGTTGAAATATTCTATGGTAAATGCTAATAAACAATAAATTCCAACCATCGACAGGAGGTACTTGCAATAAGTGGCCACCCCTAAGGTGGAGATTGAGGGCAAGAGAGTCATGGTCTTGTCATCACGCTGAACGTAGGCGTAATAGACCGGGCGTTTCAAGGCCGCGAGAAGTGTCGAGGCAAGAGAATTCACACCCGGTGTGTCAGAAAACATATCCACGCAGAATCCCATAAGGAATGCCAGGGTGAAAAGAAGGCCTTTCCCCACATCAATCGGCAGCCGGATTATGAAATAGATGAATATGATCGGCACCGCCACATTAAAGATGGCTATATGATTGCAGATAAGCACCTGAGCCAACAATAGGAGGATAAACAGGAATGTCGATTTTAATATTTCCTTATTCATTACTATAAGAGATTACTTATCTGAGGTTACTACTTATCTGACTTGATATCATACTGTTGCAGGGAATCCAATTCTGCCTTGTATTCATCTTTGATTACCCTGACTGTGCTCAATGCCCTGAAATCGGAATTGAGACGCACCTTAAGGATGAAGAAGTTGTCATCGCTCCCTTTGATGCGGTTCATGACTATACCTACAGGTATATCGCCGGGGAAGGTGGTGGAATAGCCGCTTGTCACAACAGTATCACCCGCATGAAATTTTGCGTGACGGGGCACCTCCTCCATATATGCAATCGAGGGGTCGGCACCTTTCCAGGAGAGTGAGCCTATGTAATTCGTACCCTTGAGTTTGACAGAGAAACGCTGGGTCTGGTTAAGAAGGGATATGACGCGGGCTGTATGGAGACCGGCCACATTCACCATACCGACTACTCCATTCTGGTCAACCACACCCATTCCGACCTTAACGCCGTCGGCACTTCCTCGGTTGATTGAGAAATAGTTGCGCGGATGGCGGACACTGTTATTTATTACAGTGGCCGGAATATAGTCAAACCTGTTGAGAAAAATATTCGATTTCAGAGTGTCAGAGAGAAGGGTCTGGCATTCCGCCAACTGATGGCGGAGATTCAACACTTCATTCTCAAGCATGGCATTGCTCTCCTGAAGACTCTCGTTTATGCCTCGCAGGTGGAAATATCCGGTCACTTGCGAGGAGGTGGAATTTACTGAGGAAGCCACGATATTTGCCGATGTCAGATAGACCGACTGCTGGTAAAGATTGTGGCTGAATAGCAAGACACAACTAATCAGGACATAGAACATAAATATGAACCACGTCCCGTATTTTATCAAGAAATTAATCAGGTTTCTCATCTGGAATAAAGTGGATAAAGTTTATCATCCGGAATCATATAATTATAACCTTAAAGCCGCTATCTTGGTTCAGACAGCGGCTCTGAGGCATGCGATTTTATTCCGACCGCCTCAATTGGGCGGAAGTCAGGATCCATTTCATCAAATGGCCCTTTATCTGATGAGGAAGGAGAATTTATTGATATTCTTCAAGGCCACTCCGGTGCCCTTTGCAACAGCGTGTAACGGGTCTTCGGCAATCTTGAATTCTATGCGTATTTTGTCGGTGAAGCGTTTTGCAAGACCTTTGAGAAGAGCGCCACCTCCGGCAAGATATATACCGTTCTTGACGATATCGGCATACAGTTCCGGCGGAGTCTCCTCAAGAGCGGCAAGTATGGCCGCTTCCATACGGGAGATTGACTTGTCGATGCAATGCGAAATCTCCTCGTAAGTCACAGGCACCTGCATCGGAAGAGCTGACATCCTGTTGGGACCGCAAACTATGAAGGGCTCCGGCGGATTGTCGAGAACCGGAAGGGCAGAGCCAACATTGATTTTAATCTGTTCGGCCATAGTGGCACCAACCTTAAGATTATGCACCCGACCCATATGCTCCTGGATATCGGCTGTAAGGTCGTTACCGGCAAGACGGATGCTCTTGTTGCTAACTATGCCACCCAATGAGATTACAGCAATCTCGGTGCTTCCGCCACCTATATCGACAATCATGTTGCCTTCAGGTTTCTCCACATCAAGACCGATTCCGAGAGCGGCGGCCATAGGCTCGTATATCATGTAGACATCACGGCCTCCGGCATGCTCTGAAGAGTCGCGCACCGCACGAATCTCAACCTCCGTTGAACCGGAGGGTATACATACCACCATTCTGAGGGAAGGGGAGAACCAGCGACGTTTTGAGCTGACCATCTTCACCATGCCGCGTATCATCTGTTCGGCGGCATTGAAGTCGGCGATTACTCCGTCGCGAAGCGGACGGATGGTGCGGATGCCGGGGGGTTCCTTACCCTCCATCTGATGCGCAGGGGTGCCGACCGCCAGCAATTTGTCGGTCTTGTTCTCGATAGCCACAACTGAGGGCTCGTCGACAACAATCTTGTCATTATGAATGATGATGGAATTGGCGGTTCCCAAGTCCATCGCTATTTCTTGTGTGAATGAAAATATTCCCATTGTATGGATAATGTTTCGTAGCGGGTAAAATATTTAAGCGACTCGCTTCTTCAGCGTGCGCTCTATTTTTCTGCAAAGTTAATAAAAAAAACAAGTAGCTGAAAATTGTAACTATTAAAAAATAGAAAGAATACGAAAAAAGCGTGCCATCAACCTGATGACACGCTTTTTTTACAGTCGCTATCGCGACCTTTTCAGAATCTGTTTTAAATTTATTCCAAACAGTTTCTTAGAAATATGTCTCGAGTACATAGTCGATGCTCTCCATGAGCGCCTCCAGACCCGGATCGTTGGGGTTCATTGAACCGGCCTTCTCTGCATAACTCTTGGCAACATCGAAATAGTTGGTCTTTACATTCTGACGTGCTGTGGCAGCCTCGGCAGATGCACCCTCAATCTCATTCCATTTGTTGGTGCCGATGCGGAAAATCTTCTTGCTGGCATTGAGAAGGGTGTCGAAATCCACGTTTGCCATCTCGGCTGCCTTACGGTAGTCAGCTTCTGAGGCATCCTCATTTTCGGCACGGTCATACACAAAGCCACGAAGACCGTAGAGAGCCGCGTTGTCAGGATTAGCAGCAATGGCTTCGTTGAGCTGGCTGAGAGCCTCATCAATCTTGTTGTCAACCACGAGAGAGTTGATGAGATTGTTGATGAAGACGGGCTGCTCAATTCCGAACTTGTCGTAACCGGCTTTAGCTACCGCCATGATATTATCCTGTGCCTCCTGGTTGCGTGACTCGTCGCGCTGTGCGATGGTCTGCCAGCAAGCTATCTCATATATATAAGCCTCGGGCTGGTCGTAACCGTTAAGACGTGCGTTCTTGAAAGCCTCGGCACTCTGCTCGACAGCATCACCTGAATAAGCTGAAAGACCGGCATTGAAGTAAGCGGTGGCAATCTGCTCAGCCGGGATGAGCGAAGCTGACTTACCCATAAGACCGGAGGCGGGAAGTGACGCATAAGTCACGAACGCCTCGTAGGCCTGGGGATAATACATCTTCTCATTGAAGTAGCTTGCACCGGCGGTGAAGAAATCGTTTGCATGACCAACGATTGTGTTGATCATGTTCTTGGAATTCTTCGGGTTAACTTTTCCCTTCTCGTTAGGAACACTGTCAAGGGGAAGAGCCTTCATATAGTACTTGTATCCGTTGAGAAGCTCATCAGCCATAACGGTCGGTTTGGCAGAGGCGTCATCCGGATTGATCATCTGGGCAGTCGTGGCCTTGTCGTAGGCATCGAACTCGATTTTGCCGGCAACGTAATAAGTTCTTACGTCGTTGGCGGTCTCGGGGTTCTCCATGGCCTGTTTGATCAAGTTGCGGGCATTGCCGAGCTGGTCGGTCTTACCCGACAGCTTGCTTGCCTGATCTACATTTGCTTTCTGTGCACTTGCGGCTCCTACAGCAGCCATGCAAAGTGCTAATGCTACAAATCTGTTCATTTTAGGGGTATGTATGATAAGTGAATTTTCAATTATTATTCAACTGCGGGGTCATCCTCCCTCTCATCCTCCTCGATAACGGCTTCAGCCTCATTATCAAGTTCGGCTTTTTCCTCTAACTCTTCATCAAGTTCCTGGTCGAAAAGAGAGGGCTCTGCCTTACGGGAGTCCGGTGTGTTCTTCTCCTCCTCAAGGTCTTTCTCTATCTCCTCCTCAGGATCGGAGTCTACCTTACATACCGACGCGATTGTATCACCACGCTTTGTAAGGTCGATAAGTTTCACACCCTGTGTGGCACGACCCATAACCCGGATCCCGGCTACAGGAAGTCGGAGGGTTATGCCGCTCTGGTTGATGATCATAAGGTCGTTCGAGTCGTTGACATTCTTGATAGCCACAAGCTCACCTGTCTTGTCGGTTATATTCATTGTCTTGACACCTTTACCACCACGGTTGGTGACCCTGTAATCTTCAAGCGGCGAACGTTTGCCGTAGCCATTCTCCGACACAACCATCACGGTCTCGTCAGGTGCTCCGGTCATAGTGATCATACCTACAACCTCATCACCATTCTCGCCGAGGGTCATGCCGCGCACGCCTGTCGACATACGTCCCATCTCCCTGACTCTGCTCTCGTTGAAACGGATGGCACGGCCTTCGCGGTTGGCAAGGATAATCTCAGCATTGCCGTCGGTGAGACGCACCTGGATAAGGCGGTCATCCTCACGGATAATGATAGCGTTGACACCGTTTGCCCTCGGACGTGAGTAAGCCTCGAGAGATGTCTTCTTGATAACACCGTTCTTGGTACAGAAGATCAGATTATGACTCTTTGTATACTCTTCATCGCGCAGATGCTTCACTCTGATAAAGGCATTCACATTGTCGTCAGGCTCGATATTGAGCAGATTCTGGATTGCGCGGCCCTTTGAGTTTTTCGCACCTTCGGGAATCTCATATACCTTGAGCCAGTAGCATCTTCCCTTGCCGGTGAAGAAGAGCATATAATTATGGTTGGAGGCAGGGTAGATGTACTCGATAAAATCAGAGTCGCGCGTGTCGCTCCCTTTAGCACCGACACCGCCACGGTTCTGGGCACGGAATTCAGAGAGGGGGGTTCTCTTTATATAGCCGAGATGGGAGATGGTAATGATCATCTCGTCATCAGGATAGAAATCCTCTGCATTGAGGTCGCCTGAGAACATGTTGATCTTAGTCTTGCGCTCGTCGCCATATTTATCCCTGATCTCGATAAGTTCCTCCTTCATCACATTGCGGCATACCTCATCATTATTAAGGATATCATTCAAGTGAGCGATCAGCTTCATCAACTCGTCATACTCGGCACGGAGTTTCTCCATCTCGAGACCGGTGAGCTGACGCAGGCGCATCTCCACAATAGCGCGGGTCTGAACCTCGTCGAGTTCAAACCTGTCGGAAAGTCGGGTGCGGGCCTCCTCGGTAGTCTGCGATGAGCGGATTATCGAGATTACCTCATCGATATTGTCGACGGCAATCATCAAACCTTTCAGGATGTGAGCCCTTTCCTCAGCCTTTCTCAGTTCATATCTGGTGCGGCGTATCACAACCTCATGGCGGTGGTCAACGAAGGCCTGAAGGAGTTCCTTGAGATTGAGAGTCTTAGGACGGCCGTTGACAAGAGCCACGTTATTGACACTGAATGAGGTCTGGAGCTGAGTCATCTTGAAGAGTTTGTTCAGCACCACCTTGGCATTGGCATCACGTTTGATGTCAAGAGCTATGTGCATCTGTCCGCGGGCGGAGGTATCGGTAATATCTGAAATTCCGTCGATTTTCTTCTCCTCCACAAGGTCGGCGATGCTCTTTACAAGGTCATTCTTGACAACGCCATAAGGAATTTCCGATATGATGATCTGGTCATGATTGCCATCGCTTTCTATCTCGGCTTTGGCTCTGAGTACAATTCGGCCACGGCCTGTCTCGAAAGCATCCTTTACACCCTGGATTCCGAAAATCTCACCGCCGGTGGGGAAATCCGGAGCCTTGATATATTCCATCAGGCCCTCTATGTCGAGTTCCGGATTATCAATCAGCGCGATAGCTGCATTAAGCGATTCAGTGAGATTATGCGGGGGCATATTTGTTGCCATACCCACAGCGATGCCTGACGCTCCATTCACGAGGAGGTTAGGGATTCGGGTAGGCAATACAGAGGGTTCAGAAAGAGTGTTGTCAAAGTTTGGCACGAAGTCAACGGTCTCCTTATCAATATCCCTCAGCATCTCCTCGCCCATCTTGGCGAGTTTCACCTCGGTGTAACGCATCGCGGCAGGAGAGTCACCGTCGATAGAGCCGAAATTACCTTGACCAAAAACAAGAGGATAGCGCAGCGACCATTCCTGGGCCATGCGGACCATCGTGAAGTAGATTGAGGAGTCACCATGAGGGTGATACTTACCCATTACCTCACCGACAATACGTGCCGATTTCTTAGTGTCGCCTGAAAAAAAGTTGCCAAGCTCGTTCATTCCAAACAGAACGCGTCTGTGCACCGGCTTGAAGCCGTCTCGAACATCGGGCAGGGCTCGCGATACTATCACCGACATTGAATAGTCGATGTAGGCGCTTTTCATTTCCGATTCGATATTAATCGGAATAATTTTATCGTCTCCTTGCATGTTTTAATTATTCTTATGATGTGGCCCCGTTGAGGCGGGGCGGAGAGTCATCCGACTCCCCTTTCCAAGGAGCAAAGTTACAAAAAAATTATCAACTTGACAACAGTTTCAAGTATCTTTATCGGGGAGCCTCCCTTACCGACGCACCTTTTTCAGGGGTGAATGAAAAGAATCAGAAATATTTTTACCTTACCGTATAATGATGAAAATAAATTTTGTATTTTTGCAGCCGGATTCTTCATCTGAAGAGTCGCCTAAACCAAATACACCTTCATTCTAACCACAATGAAAAAACTCATATTCATGATGGCGGCAGCCATCGCCCCGATCAGCGGCCTGGCAGCCGATGAGCCCGAGACCGATGAAAAAATCCTCAACCTCTATTTCGACACCAGACTCGATTGGCAAGGAGACTGGCAGGAGGGTGATATGCTCAAGGATAACACCGGATTCGCAGGTAAATATCTTAATATCCATCTTGACGGAAACATCACCGACAACCTCAGCTATTCATGGAGGCAACGACTTAACAAGCCGCATAAGGATGCCTCTTATTTTGATGCCACCGACTGGGTTTACCTTAATTATAAGCTCGACCGCTGGAACTTCGCCGGCGGAAAACAGGTGGTGGCTATCGGCGGATGGGAATATGACCGCGCCCCGATCGACCTCTATGGATGTTCTGTGTTCTGGAATAATGTGCCCTGCTACGAAATAGGTGCCTCGGTGGCTCTCAATGTCACACCCGATGATAAACTCACCGCCCAGTTCTGCCAAAGTCCTTTCCACACGTCTGACAATAAGAATATGTATGCCTATAACCTGATGTGGAACGGACATCATGGGTTGTTTGACGCTATATGGTCGGTCAATTTCATTGAGATTCAGCCGGGTAGATTCATCAATTACATAGCTCTCGGAAATAAGTTCACTGTGGGGAACTGCTCGCTTGAACTCGACCTGATGAACCGCGCCTCAAGCCATCAGACATTCCTTTTCAAGGATGTGTCGGTAATGGGTGAGCTTTCATACCGTCCGAACGGGAAATGGAATATTTTCGGAAAGATGACTTATGATGTGAATCATTCCGGCACTGATTACGACACCACCGTACTCAATGGCACTGAACTTAAGATGGTAGGTGCGGGTGTCGAGTTTTTCCCTTTTGTGAATTCCCGCCATACCCTCTCGGTACATGCTTCAGCTTTCTATGCGTGGGGACGGAACGCCAATGAGGCAGATGTGATGCAGAACAATACCTTCCTGGCTTCAGTAGGCGTGAAATGGACTATGAATCTACTCTCAATAAAAAGAAAATAACTTAACTAATAACAAAGATGGATAAATCGTCTGATATTACAGCTGAAGTTGGCAAAAAAGCCTCGCTGTATAAGTTTATCCCAACCGGCATACCATGCCTTGTCATTGTGGTGGCTCTTTTCTGGTATATCGGTTCGATCATGGGAATGGCAAACATGCTCAACTCCATAATGAATACGGCGCATGACCTTCTTCTCAACACCGTGTTCTATCTTATGGGCATTTGCGTGGTGACAGGAGCCATAGGACGTCTGTTCGTCGAGTTCGGCGTTGTAAAGCTTCTTGAGAATATACTGCGCCCCCTCATGCGCCCCCTGTTCAATCTGCCCGGAGTGGCAGCGTTGGGTGCCACCATGACTTTTCTAAGCGACAATCCCGCCATCATTTCTCTTTCGCAGGATAAACGTTTCAGCAGCTATTTCAAGAAGTTCCAGTTCATTTCACTCACCAATTTCGGAACGGCTTTCGGTATGGGACTTCTCGTTATGGTGTTCATGGTTGGCCAGGGGTATTTCAAAGAACCCCTCATAGGTCTGCTCGGTGCCTTCTGCGGGTGTATCGTCTCAACAAGACTGATGCAGAGGTTCGTAATAAAGGCATATCCCAATTACGCAGTAGAGAATGCTGTTGATGAGATGGTGGATGAGATTAAAGAGACTGAGAATGCCGACGCCAATAAATCGATGTTCATCCGTGTGCTGAATTCTCTTCTTGACGGTGGAAAGATGGGGGTGGAAGTAGGTATAGCCATTATTCCGGGAGTGTTGATTATCTCTACGCTGGTCATGATTCTTACATTCGGTGCCTCGGCAACCGGGTATACCGGAGCGGCCTACGAGGGTATTGAACTTCTGCCGTGGCTCGCTTCAAAAGTGAATCTCCTCTTTGAATGGCTCTTCGGTTTTCATGACCCCCATCTGATTGCTTTCCCGATCACTGCATTGGGTGCGGTTGGTGCCGCTTTGGGGCTTGTGCCTAATTTCGCATCACAAGGATGGATTGATGGAAACGCAATCGCAGTATTCACGGCCATCGGCATGTGCTGGAGCGGTTATCTGAGCACCCATACTGCCATGCTCGATTCACTTGGCTACCGAGAACTCACTCCAAAAGCCATTCTCGCACACACGGTTGGCGGCATAGTGGCGGCAGTGGTAGCTCACTTTGTATATCTTGGGGTAAGCCTGATATAATGGGGCTCACTCCATGATGGAGAATGATATCATATTATTGACAACGGGCCGGTTGCAAAGATGCGACCGACCCGTTTGCTTTTCCAAAATAACAATTTTTAAATTATGATTTGTAAAAATTGGCACGCCATTTGCAACTTTTCCCTTTAAAATTGTTTATCTTATGTTGCTCCACTTGAAAGATAAGAATCAGCTTTTAGCTGCAATCTAAGCTTCATATCAGAGAAGGAGCCTATAAATCAGATAATTAAAAAACACCATATTTGGATGAAAAACGATTTCTCAAAGCAATTCCGACCGATACTGGAGGTGGCCTACGCCGAAGCGCAGCACTTTCAGTCGCCTGCAATTCTAAGTGAGCATTTCGTTCTGGGCGCATTACGTAACAAGGATGGCTATGCCTACAAGATTCTTAGCCAGTTGCAAGTGCCTGTGGACGAGATGACGCAAGAATTGGAGGAATTTCTTGCCGGGGCCGGAGCTCCGGCGGAGACAACCACATTATTCGAACAGCAGTTCAAGATTTCACTCTCAGCAATACGTCATCTGCAGCTCGCCACATCGGAGGCAAGAAAAATGAATGCTCACTCTATTTCAGGAGAGCATATATTGCTTGCCCTGGTGCATGACCAGCGTGCCATGGACAGTGAGTTCCTGCGTCAGCTGAAGGAGAAATATCTTGATTTCGATATCTCAATCCAGAATCTTTCAGAAGCATCTTCTCCGGCTGCCGGTAAAGAGTTTGACGATGATGAGGGGGATGAGGAAGAGGAGGTGTCACCCTTCAAGCGTAGTGATTCACCGGTATCAGAACCCTCAGGCAAGTCTTCACGTAAAGGTCAGCCCAAAGGTAACAAACCTGGTTCCGACACTCCGGCTCTTGATAAGTTCGGCTATGACATGACGAAAGCGGCTGCCGATGGACGTCTTGACCCGGTGGTAGGGCGTGAGAATGAGATTGAGCGACTCGCACAGATCTTATCACGCAGAAAAAAGAACAATCCTGTTCTGATTGGCGAACCCGGTGTAGGTAAGTCGGCCATCGTGGAGGGGTTAGCTCTCCGTATCGTGCAACGCAAAGTATCGAGAATACTTTTCAACAAGCGCGTCATCGGTCTGGATATGGCCGGGATGGTTGCCGGCACAAAGTATAGAGGCCAGTTTGAGGAGAGAATCAAGGCAGTGCTTGACGAGCTCTCCAAGAATCCGGACATCATTCTCTTTATCGATGAGATACACACTATTGTGGGTGCCGGTGGCGCTCCGGGCTCGATGGATGCGGCTAATATGCTCAAGCCGGCACTTGCACGCGGTGAGATTCAATGTATAGGTGCCACTACTCTCGATGAATACCGTCAGAATATTGAGAAGGATGGAGCGCTTGAACGCCGATTCCAGAAGGTTATGGTGGAACCCACCACTCCGGAAGAGACATTGGCTATTCTGCAACAGGTGAAGGAGAAGTATGAGGACCATCATAACGTCATCTATACGGATGAAGCACTGCAGGCTTGCGTTGATCTGACTGAACGCTACGTAAGCGACCGTAACTTCCCGGATAAGGCACTTGATGCGCTCGATGAGGCCGGCTCAAGGGTGCATATCACAAACATTGTTGTGCCTGAAGAGATAGAGCGTCTTGAAGCTGAAGTTGATGCCACGACTCAGGAGAAGCTCGCGGCTGCACGCTCGCAAGATTTTGAACTGGCCGCCTCACTGCGCGACAAGGAGACCCAGAAGAAGCAACAGCTTGAACAGGCCAAGGCTGACTGGGAGAAACGTCTCGACACCGAGCGTCAGGAGGTTGACGAGGATAAGGTGGCTGAGGTTGTGGCTATGATGACCGGCGTGCCTACACAAAGAATAGCTCAGGCCGAGGGCGCACGCCTACTTGAGATGGGTCAACAGCTTAACGGCGCGGTCATCGGCCAGGACGATGCCATCAAGAAGGTAGTTAAGGCTATCCAACGAAACCGTATCGGACTCAAGGATCCGGAGAAGCCTATCGGCGTGTTCATGTTCTTAGGCCCCACCGGTGTAGGTAAAACCCACCTCGCGAAGAAATTAGCTGAATATCTCTTTGACTCGAAAGACTCTCTTATCAGAATGGATATGAGCGAGTATATGGAGAAGTTCACCGTGTCGCGTCTCGTGGGAGCGCCTCCGGGATACGTAGGTTATGAGGAGGGTGGACAGCTTACTGAGAAGGTAAGACGTCATCCTTATTCAGTTGTGCTGCTCGATGAGATTGAGAAAGCACATCCTGATGTGTTCAACCTCTTGCTCCAGGTTATGGATGAGGGTAGACTCACTGACTCGCTCGGACGCAGGATTGATTTCAAGAACACTATCCTCATAATGACCAGCAACGTCGGCTCGCGTCAGTTGAAAGATTTCGGCGGAGGTATCGGTTTCAATACTGAAGTTGTTACCAAGGAGCAGGCCCACGGAGTTATCTCAAAGGCTTTGAACAAGGCTTTCTCTCCGGAATTCCTTAACCGTGTGGATGATATCATTATGTTTGACCAGCTCGATAAGGAGGCAATCTTCAAGATTATCGATATTGAACTGAAGGATTTCTACACACGTATCGAGAAACTCGGATTCAAACTTGAACTCACCGAGGAGGCCAAGGATTTCATCGCCACCAAGGGTTATGACAAGAATTTCGGTGCCCGTCCCCTCAAGAGGGCTATCCAGAAATATCTGGAGGATGAGCTTGCCGAACTCATGCTCAAACTCAATGCCGATGGTGAGATCGGTGGAACCATCGTTGTGAGCTACAAGGAGGGTGATGAGAAACCCGTCCTGACATACAATGCACTGAACGCGTAAAGGTAGATAACATATAATCAAATAGAGAGGGCGCAACCGTTAGACTTGGTTGCGCCCTCTCTATTTGATTATATGTTATCTGGATCAGAACAGAATAGCTATATGGTAAGTAACTAAAGCCAATATCCATGCTAATGCAGTGTTATACAGCACGGAGAATGCTCCATATTTCCAGGAACCTGTCTCCTTGACTATAGCCGTAATTGAGGCTATGCAGGGGAAGTAGAGAAGCACAAACACCATGAATGCCAAGGCCGTGGCTTGATTGAAAGGTGCTTTCCCCGTAATCCTGGACGGTGTCTGAAGTCGCTCGGAAAGAAGTTCAGCGTCATCATCGCCGACATAAAGGACACCGAGAGTTGAAACTACCACCTCTTTGGCGGCACACCCTGCAAGGAGTGAGCAAGTGGTTTTCCAATCGAAGTCCATAGGGCGCACCACAGGTTCAACAGCCTTTCCAATATGGCCTAATATTGAATATTCCTGCTGATACTCATTCGTGATAAGTTCATCAATCTCATCTTCGCTGTTGCTTTCGAGTGTCTCCGCCGGCATATCCGCAAGAGCAGCCTCCTTGAATGTGGCCGGAACGTCGGCCGACTCATATCTGGGGAAGTAGGAGAGTGCCCATATAATAATGGAGGCTACAAGAATTATGCCACCCATTTTCTGAAGATACTGCTTGGCCTTGGTCCACATGTTTCTGATTGTGGCTTTCACAGTAGGTATGCGGTAGGGTGGAAGTTCCATCACAAAGGGTGTCTCGTCAGCCTTGAACCAGAATTTACGCAGGCACTTGGCTGTAATTACAGCCACAATAACACCTAATACATATAGGCCTACAAATACCCAGGCTCCATAATGGGGGAAGAAAGCCCCCGCCAGAAGAATGTAAATCGGAATTCTTGCTGAGCAGCTGATAAAGGGATTGATAAGGATAGTTATGAGACGGCTTGACTTGCTCTCTATGATTCGAGTTGACATGATTGCCGGCACATTACAGCCGAATCCCATTACGAGAGGTATGAACGACTTGCCATGCAATCCCATCTTGTGCATAAGCTTATCCATGATAAATGCCACTCGAGCCATATATCCGGAATCCTCCATAAATGAGATGAAAGCATACAGAATCAGAATATTGGGAAGGAATACGATAACTCCACCTACACCGCCGATTATGCCATCGAGGAGCAGATCCTTAAACGGTCCGTCGGCCATATACTTACCAATCTCTACAGAAATCCAGCTGACGAGATTCTCAATCCATTCCATAGGGTATGCACCTATCTGGAAGGTTGCCCAGAACATGAGCCACATCACCAGAAGGAAGATTGGGAAACCGAACAGTTTGTTGGTGACAAAGGCATCAATGATTTTGGTTGACTGCTCCTCCTGTTTCTCTCCACCTTCGAAGGTCTCTGCCAGGGCTCCTTGGATAAAGCCATACTTTTCGGAAGCGATAATCGAATTTGCATCGTCGCCCAATTCTTTCTCCAGACGCTGGTTCTCCTCATCGCGGAGCGTACACCATTTGGTATAGTTAGGACTGTCCTGAAGAAGATGCTCAACCTCCGGATCACGTTCAAGCATCTTTATGGCGAGATAGCGGGGTGCGAATTTCTGCGACACTGTAGGGTCTTTCTTAAATTCATCCTTCAGCACAGTCACACCTTGCTCTACCTCGGGGCGCATCTTGATATGGATATGCCTTGTGTCGGGATTCTTCAGTTCATACACGTCGATGATTGTGTCGAGCAGTTTGTCGATTCCCCAGCCGGAGGATGCCTTTGTAGGTACGATAGGGACACCAAGCATTTTACCTAACTGCTCATATTCGAGCTTGGCATGGCTCTTCTCAAGTTCGTCATACATATTGAGAGCAATCACCATGCTGCGGTTCATATCGATAAGCTCGGTTGTGAGGTATAGGTTACGCTCCAGGTTGGAGGCCACCACCACGTTGACTATGATATCGGGCACCTCCTCCCTGAGATACCTCATTACATATAGCTCTTCGGGAGAATATGCCGAGAGTGAGTAAGTGCCCGGAAGGTCAACAATATTGAATTTGTAGCCTTTATACTTCATTGAACCCTCCTTGGCTCCGATTGTAACACCGGCATAGTTGCCAACACGTTCATGCGAACCGGAGACAATGTTGAAAAGAGAAGTCTTTCCACAGTTAGGATTGCCCACGAGCGCGATATTGATAATACGGTCTTTACGCACGTCAACAGCATCCTCATCATTGTTATCGACCGGATGAATCATCAGTTTCTTATCCTCCTCCTTCACCCATTCCTCGAGAGGGACAATCTCGATTAGCTGAGCCTCGGCGCGACGCAAGGAAACCTCATAGTCCATCAGACTGTACTTGATCGGGTCCTGGAGAGGCGCGTTTAGAATCATGGTGACTTCACGTCCTCTGACAAACCCCATCTCCATGACACGCTTTCTGAAAGCTCCGTGTCCTAATATTTTGGTTATGACACCGGTTTCGCCCGGCTTAAGGTCAGATAGCCTCATTGTTTATAATGTTTTCATCGTTAATTATAACTTAAAGGAGTAATGATATGGCGTAAAGGTGTCAAGCCAAATCACCTCCAAATTAAGTACAAAATTAACTTAAAATAAGAGGTTAGAAAAATCAATCGGGGCATTTCTGTTAAAAATACCATGAAGTAGGTATAGGCTTACGCGAACGACGGATAAAAAATGGTGGATAACCGTTGAGCCTCACTCGCCGGTTATCCACCATTATGTGTATCAGCTATAAGATATTACTGCTTGTTCTCCTTAAGATATTTATCAAGGAAGCGGAAGAATACACGCTGCCAGAGAATAGCATTCTGCGGCTTGAGAATCCAATGGTTCTCATCGGGGAACACGAGCATCTCTGCCTCAAGGCCATGCATCTTGGCTGCGTTGAAAGCCATCATACCCTGCGAAGCGAGGATACGGTAGTCAAGCTCACCAACAGTCACAAGGATAGGAGCGGTCCAATTATTCACGAACTTATGAGGTGAATTGGCATAAGTGCGCTGTGCAATGGCATTATCCTTCTCCCAGTAGGGACCGCCGAGATCGAAATCGGCAAACCACATCTCCTCAGTCTCAAGATACTGGGCCTCGACATTGAAGATTCCGGCATGGGCTATGAGCGCGGCGAATCTTCCCTCATGATGACCTGCGAGCCAGTAAACAGAGAAACCTCCGTAGCTTGCTCCGATAGCGCCGATATGTTTCTCATCAACATAGGGCTCCTTTGCCATGTAATCGACTGCCGCGAGATAATCCTGCATATTCTGGCCACCGTAGTCACCTGAAATCTGACGGTTCCACTCTGTGCCGAAGCCGGGGAGACCTCTACGGTTGGGAGCAATGACAATATAGCCATGAGCTGCCATTATCATGAAGTTCCAACGATAGCTCCAGAACTGGCTTACAGCCTGCTGAGGCCCACCCTGGCAATAAAGAATCGCGGGATACTTCTTATTGGGGTCGAAATCCGGAGGAAGAACAACCCATGTGGTCATCTCCTTACCATCCGTTGTGGGCACGAGCACCTTTCTCACTTCACCCATCTTAAGTTTTGAGAGAAGATCTTTGTTGACCTCAGTCAGCTGCTTCACCTCCTTGCTGTCAGTTCTCACAAGGCAGATATCGTCAGGATAACGCATTGAGTGACGGAGCGTGAGGGCGGCATTGTCGGCAACGGGAATAACTGTGCCGAAATCGCACATATCCATGGCCACAGTGTCGATGGCACAAGTGTTGACATCAATTTTGAATATAGGTTCAACTCCCTGATAATAACCTGAGAACCA
The DNA here is from genome assembly GCA_947575235.1 of uncultured Porphyromonadaceae bacterium. Classification (GTDB taxonomy): domain Bacteria; phylum Bacteroidota; class Bacteroidia; order Bacteroidales; family Muribaculaceae; genus Lepagella. The sequence continues at coordinate 21,442 of CANPMT010000010.1, read as the reverse complement.
GATTGAGCCACCATTCTTTGCCCATGCTATATGCTCGGGCCAGTAATCCCAATTCTCAGTGAGGTCGCGTTTCTCTTTCGAAGCCATATCCATCAGCATGAGGCGTTTCTTATCGCTCTCAAACTTAGGAGTCTTCATAGAAAGCCATGCGAGAGACTTGCCGTCAGGAGAGAAAACCGGGTCAGTGTCATAACCGTCGTTACCCTCAGTAAGATTTACAGTAGTCTTGGCTGCAAGGTCATAGAGATAGAGATTGCTGTTGGTAGAGAAAGCATAGTCCTGACCTTTAAGTTTACGGGATACGTAAACAAGTGTCTTGCTATCGGGCGACCATGCGAATGACTCAGCTCCGCCGAAAGGACGCATAGGGCATTCAAACGGCTCCCCCTCCATGATGTCGACAGGATTGCTTACACCGCTCTCGCTGAAGTCGGCCACAAAGGGATGAGGAATCTCAGTTACCCATTCGTCCCAATGTTTATACATGAGATCATCAACCACGCGGCCGGTAGTGTTGGGGATACCCTTGAAAAGTTCCTCATCTTTATTGAAAGCCGCGATAGGGGCGCCATATACGATTTTGGAGCCATCGGGCGAGATTTCGAAACATTCAACGCCATTCTCAATCTGAGATACTCTCTTTACGGAAGAGCCGTCAGCTGCCATCACGAATATCTGACGCTTCTGGGAATCGTCATCTTTGCGGATAAACGCAATCTTCTTCCCTCCGTCGAGCCAACGCAGATTAGACTCAGAGGCAGCCGTCGTGGTGAGGCGCTGCATGTTGCTGCCGTCGGCATCCATCGAATAGATTTCGGCATTAGCCTTATTCTCTTCGATATCCTCGTAAGCGAGGGTGAAGATAACACGCGTACCGTCGGGCGATGGCGTTACTTCGGAGATTCTTCCGAATGCCTCCAACACCTCCGGTGTAAGCATTCCGTCGGTAATCTCGACTTCAGGCTTCTCAATCACCTTCTCTGATGATTGATTGCCTCCTTGACAGCCTGTCAACGCTATCGGCAATATCAAGCCACCCATAGCAATTTTGAATTTGTTCATAAAATAGCTGTTAAGATAATTAGTATTATGTGTTTATTGTGGTTATCTCGACTTCCATCCTTTCCTCTCTCTCCTTAATTTACTAACGGACTTACCCTCAGGTTTATTCAAATAATCTTCAATGTTTTCTGAAGTTTTATTCTTTTTCTTTGCCTGTTGGGGAGCCGTTCTTTTATCATCGCGGATGGTGCGTCCTATATTATAAGGAGTGAAATTTGGATTATATGATTTCGGTTTGCTACCGGCATATAACCTTTCAATCAAATCCTGACGGTTTATACGCCGTAAGGAGTCGACAATCTCTTTACGTGCATCCGGCTTATACCAGAAGAAGAACTGCCTCTGGTTGAGTTTCTCTCTCTCCGTGCGTGCAGTAAATACCTTCTCACCTGTGTATGGATGGTAGCCGGTATAATATATTTCAGTTGCGAGTGTCATGGGAGTGGGTGTGAAATCCTGCACCTGCTCCAAATGAAAATCAAGGTTCTTCGTTATCACAGCCAGTTCAGCCATATCCTCCTCATGACAGGCAGGGTGAGAGGAGATGAAATAGGGGATGAGCTGCTGGCGGAGCCCGCACTCCTTATTGACGTTGTCAAAAATAGTCTTGAATTTCCGGAATAACGAGAATGAGGGCTTCCGCATGCAGTCGAGCACACGGTCGGAGGTATGTTCCGGCGCCACCTTGAGACGTCCGCTCACATGATTCTTGATAAGGTCTTTCATGTAGCTTTGGTTCACCTTATTTATTCTCTCATTCTTTGACGGTGCCATTGAAAGATCATACCGCACACCGCTTCCCACAAACGACTTCTTTACACCAGGCAACGCATCGACACTCCTATATATATCAAGGAGGGCCGAATGGTCATTGTTGAGGTTTGGACACGGTTTAGGATGCAGACAAGAGGGACGCGCACATTTCTCACAGATACTCTTGTCAAATCCACCCATGGCATACATATTGGCCGAGGGACCTCCAAGGTCAGATATGTAGCCCTTGAAATCTGCCATCCCAATCACTTTACGGGCCTCATCAAGTATCGACTCCTTTGAACGCGAAGAGATAAACTTTCCCTGATGTGCAGAGATTGTGCAGAATGCGCACCCTCCGAAACAACCTCTGTGGAGATTGATGGAATGACGAATCATCTCATAGGCGGGGATAACCTTGCCTTTGTAGCGTGGATGCGGCAGACGGGTATAGGGGAGATTGAACGAAGCATCAATCTCGCCCATCTTCATAGGAGGATACATAGGATTGATTTTCACCCATTTCTCACCGGTCTTCTGCCAAAGCGTCTTTCCATGATAGCGGTTTGATTCCTCCTCTACATGACGGAAATTAAGAGCCTGAACCTTCTTGTTTTTCAGACACTCCTCAAAACTGCCTAACACGATATCCCCATCACCGGGCAATTCATCGGTTATAACAGCAGTCTGTGGCAGATCGGTCATGTCGGCAATCCTCTCTCCCGCCTCAAGGCGACGGGCAATCTCTATGACAGTGCGTTCACCCATTCCATAACTGATCATATCAGCCGGGGCATCAATAAGTATGGATGGACGCAGGCGGTCTTCCCAATAATCATAATGCGACACTCTCCTTAACGAAGCCTCGATACCACCTGCAATAACAGGCACATCCGGAAAGAGCTCCTTGAGAATTCCGGAATAGACAATCGTGGGATAGTCAGGGCGCATCCCATGTCGGCCACCGGCTGTGAACGCATCGTCATGGCGGAGACGGCGATTTGCGGTATAGTGATTCACCATCGAATCCATCGCACCGGCCGACACTCCGAAAAAGAGTCTGGGCTTACCCAATTTCTTGAAATCCCTCAGGTCATCGCGCCAGTTAGGCTGAGGCACAATAGCCACCTTATAACCATATTTCTGGAGAGTCCTGCCAATAACGGCAGCTCCGAAAGATGGATGATCCACATACGCATCGCCTGTAAAGAGAATCACATCAGGCTGATCCCAGCCCAATTTCTCCATCTCCTCCTTGGAAGTTGGCAAGAAAAGCTCGCGCGGAGCAAGGGGAAATGTCAACGTCTCCTTTTGTATATTCTTGTTATTTTCAGTTCTCATTTTCACTCTCCTTTCTCTTGCCATCAAGCAATGCCTGAAGCGAGAGCAGCTCATCGCGCAGACGGGCCGCCTCCAGGAAGTCAGTTTTACGTGCCGCCGCAATCATATCGGCATTCGTTTTCTGTATCCTTACTTCAAGTTCATTAACCGACATATATTCTATAACCGGATCAGCTGCCATTCCAAGTTCATGCTCCTCCTCAATATAGGGACGCGGTGCCTGTTGAGGCAACGCCTTACCCTTCTTGGCAGCTCTCTTGGCCACAGGAGAAACGGGAGTTCTCTTATCCGCTCCCTTAGCGGCCGATGCATTCCGGAGTGAAGATGCAAGTGGCTCGGCATCCTGCATATCCTCCCCACTGTAAAGACTTATCAGTTCACGCGCAGAGGAGGTTTTGACAATCGGAGTCGGTGTTATGCCATGTTGCTCATTATAAAGCATCTGTTTGGCACGACGTCGCTCGGTCTCATCAATCGTACGCTGCATACTGTCGGTGATTTTATCGGCATACATAATCACCTTGCCATGAACATTTCGGGCGGCACGACCTGCTGTCTGAGTTAATGACCTGTGATTGCGCAGGAATCCCTCCTTGTCGGCATCAAGAATTGCAACAAGACTCACCTGAGGAAGGTCAAGACCCTCGCGGAGCAAATTCACGCCTATAAGAACGTCATACACGCCTTCGCGCAGATCCTCGAGAATCCGTATGCGCTCAAGGGTATCTACATCACTATGGATATACGCGCTTGACACACCCCATTTACGGAGGTGTTCGTCAAGTTCCTCAGCCATACGTTTGGTGAGGGTAGTGACAAGAGTTCGCTCCCCAGCCTCAATTCTCTGCTGAATCTGCTCCATGAGGTCGTCAATCTGATTCATTGTGGGGCGAATCTCAATTTCCGGGTCAAGCAGACCGGTAGGACGAATCACCTGTTCCACAAAAATACCCTCTGTCTGCATAAGTTCATAATCGCCAGGTGTGGCGCTTACATATATGGTCTGAGGCGTAAGTTGCTCGAACTCATCAAATTTCAGCGGGCGGTTGTCGATAGCTGCCGGTAATCGGAAACCATATTCCACAAGATTCATCTTTCGGGAGAGGTCACCACCGTTCATGCCCCTGATCTGTGGCAGAGTGACATGACTCTCGTCAATTATGGTAAGGAAATCCTTAGGGAAATAATCAAGAAGACAGAACGGACGCATTCCGGGTTCCCGGCCATCGAAATAACGGGAATAATTCTCAATTCCGGCACAATGACCTAATTCCTTCATCATTTCAAGGTCATAAGTGACACGTTCACGCAAACGGTCGGCCTCCAACATCTTACCCTCTTTTGCAAAGAAGTCGCATTGGGCGCCGAGGTCAACGGCTATCTGGTCGATAGCCGAAGCCATCCTCTCCTTGGTGGTGACGAAGATGTTGGCCGGATAAATCTTAAATCCCTCAAGATTGGAGAGCACCAGACCATTGACCGGGTCGATGGTTTGAATTTTCTCGATTTCATCACCCCAGAACAAAACACGCAACTGTATATTCTCGAACGAAAGCATTATATCAACGGTGTCACCCTTGACGCGGAACTGTCCGGAATTAAGCTCAACTTCCGAACGTGAATATAGTGAATCAACGAGTTTTCTTAAAAAAGCATTCCTTGATATTCTCTCACCTATATTAATAGAGATTACATTTTGGGAGAAATCGTCGGGGTTGCCCATACCGTAAATACAGCTTACGCTCGACACAACAATTATGTCACGCCTGCCCGAGAGGAGAGATGACACTGTGGAAAGACGCAGTTTCTCGATCTGGTCATTAATCATCAGATCCTTCTCGATATATTTATCGGAGGAAGGAATGTAGGCTTCCGGCTGATAATAATCGTAATAACTTACAAAATACTGTACAGAATTATCGGGAAAGAAGTTTTTAAACTCTGAATATAACTGTGCAGCCAAAGTTTTGTTATGGGAAAGGATAAGGGTGGGGCGTTTCACCTCCTGAATTACATTTGCCATAGTGAATGTTTTGCCGGAACCCGTAACACCGAGAAGAGTCTGGTGGGGAGCTCCCGACAAAACACCGTTTGAGAGTTCCTGAATAGCTTCAGGCTGGTCGCCGGTGGGTTGATATTGTGATGTAATCTGGAAATCCATTATTCTACATTTCATTCAAATTCAAGGCGATACAGAATCTTCTGCGTCGTCAGTTATCCGTAATTACCCGGGAGGCACAGCCATAGCGGGAGATGTGGGATAGTATATTACGCAAAGATAATTAATTTCGCTAATAAAACCAAAAAACTCATTTTGCAGGCTCCAATTTTTGCGTAAGAGAAAGAAAAGGATTAACTTTGCACATTGAAACAAATGAGCCGCAAGCACGGCTTGATAAAAATAAAAACAATGAGAAAAAATATTGTAGCTGGCAACTGGAAAATGAACACCGTTCTTGAGGAGGGTGTTGAGCTTGCCAATCAGGTCAACGAACTTCTCAAGGAGAAGAAAGCGAATTGTGAAGTAATCATGTGTGTTCCTTTCACTCATCTCGTTTCAGTAAAGGGAGTTATCGACGAGCCCCTGAAACTTGGAGCGGAGAACTGCTCTGAGCATGAGAAGGGAGCCTACACAGGTGAGGTAAGCGCATCGATGGTAAAATCAACCGGCGCAAGCCACGTTATCCTCGGCCACAGCGAGCGTCGTCAGTATTTCGGAGAGAACAATGAGCAGCTTCTCGCCAAGACAAAACAGGCTCTTGCCAATGGTCTGACTCCTATCTTCTGTGTAGGTGAGGTGCTTGAGGAGAGAGAGAACGGCACATACAACGATGTAGTAAAGGGTCAGGTAGAGGCTCTCTTTGAACTTCCTGCAGAAGAGTTCGCAAAAATTGTTATCGCATACGAGCCTGTATGGGCAATCGGCACAGGTAAGACAGCTACAGCTGAGCAGGCACAGGATATGCACGCACATATCCGTAAAGTGATAGCTGACAAATACGGCAAGGAACTTGCCGACAACACTTCTATCCTCTATGGTGGTTCTTGCAAGCCCTCAAATGCAAAAGAGCTTTTCGCAAAACCCGACGTAGACGGTGGCCTTATCGGTGGAGCAGCACTTCAGGCTGATTCATTCATGGGCATTATCGAAGCATTTGATTAATATTGAATACTCTCAGGCAAGTGGCCGATTTAATCCGGCCACTTGCCTCAATACTTATACCGGCTCTTATCACATTCCATGAATCTATTGCCGAACAAAAAGTTTTATCAATCCCTTGGACTGACCCTGGCTCTAATCACCGGGGGCGGTCACTTTACGTGTGCCTTTGCAGATAATGAGGAGGGCAAATCCAACATTATCGAACAGATAGTGGAGGATTCAAATGGTAATATCACAATTGAGATTCCCCAGTCGATTCTGGAATTGATCTTAACTCCGGTTCAGCACAAATCGGCGACACACGAGATAAAACCCGGCATTAATAAATTATCCGGATATAGGATTCAGGTTTTCAGCGACGGACGCAACCAACACACTCTGGAAGCCAGAGCCAAAGCCCGTGGGAGCGCAATTTTGGCAAAGTTCCCAAAATACAGAGGACAGATTTATACGTTCTCTAATTCTCCCAACTGGTATACACGAGTAGGTAACTTCCGCACAAGTGGAGAAGCGAACGCTGCGTTGGCTGAATTAAAAAAGGCATTCCCAAACTATGCCTCCGAAATGAGAGTGGTGAAATGTCAAATTGTTGTCATTAAACAATGAGTATGGAAATTTCCAAGGATAAAAGGATTGAAGAGATTGCCTTCCATTACAAGGAGATTCTTCGTCTCATCGGTGAAGACCCGGAAAGGGAAGGTCTTGTAAAAACTCCCATGCGAGCTGCGAAGGCTCTTGTGGCTATGACTTCAGGATATACGTCAGATCCTGTTGAGGTGGCAACCCAAGCTATTTTCGAACATGCAGGCTCAAGAATTGTAATCGTTAAGGATATTGAATTCTATAGCATGTGCGAACATCATATTCTGCCATTCTTTGGCAAAGTTGCCGTCGGCTATATCCCGGATGGTAAGATGATCGGACTTTCCAAACTGGCGAGAATTGTTGATTGCTTTGCCAAAAGACTTCAGGTTCAGGAAAGACTCACTGCTGAGATTTGTAATCTTCTCTCCTCAACTCTCCCTAACAAGGGGGTGATTGTTGCATGTGAGGCCGAACACCTCTGTATGAAGATGAGAGGGGTGGAGAAACAGGATTCTTCCACAATTACATTCGACTACACTGGAGAATTCGTGGACAGTCCCTCAATGCGTCAGGAATTTTTAAATCTCATTCAAAAATAAAAATACAAAATTCCACTCATTAGATATTTGGAATATGAATTTTCAAGCGCTTAATAATTCTATATAAATTTTAATCTCTCCTAATTAATAAATCAAAACAATTTGAATTAATAAAAAAGTCTGAATCTTGAATGATTCAGACTTTTTTATTGTATATTTAGGGTTATTTTGCCCTTTATCGAGCGGATGAAATGATTGCGTTACGCAATTTTGTGTTGAATTCATCAGCTGCCAACAATTTCTCGACAGTGAGATGCATTCTATATCTCCAATAATGCTTGGAGTTGGCCGGTTCGTTGATCTGTTCATCATGCGGATTCTCTCTACGGAGTTTGCCATCGGCCGACAACCAGTCGGCTAACGGGATGATGCAGAACATAGAAGGACTCTTCAACTGAAGATCAAGAATCTTCTCGCAAATCCAGGGCTCGGCATAGTAGGGAGCCGCGCCATGCTCATGGAGCGCCACATTGTAGAAACGCTGAGTAACGTCGCGGTCGCTTTCCCACCATGAACGGATTCCGCCCATGTCATGAGTTGAAGTAGTGCAGACTGAGAAATAGGGATAATGCCAAGTATCACCAAACTCAAGAGCAGGGTCTTTCGGCATTCTCTGAATCTCAAGTGAGAGAATCTGCAGACGACGCATCACTTCGGGAACACAGTCAGGAATCATTCCCAAGTCTTCAGCACAAGTGAGCATTCCGGTTGAATCAAGGAGGGGTGGAAGTTTCCACATTGCTTTGCCATACCAGAAGTCATTGTTACGATGATAGAAGAAGTCGTTATATAGACGGTTGAAGCACCACTTCTCATAATCTGTGAGTATACGATACTGATAAGTATACTGCGCAGCGATGCGGGGATGATAGTGACCTTTCTGATAAGGATCCTCTATGAACAGCACATCATCGATGATTCCCATGAGAGCATTGCAGATTCTTTCATTCTTCTCATTCTTTTCAAGATGAGAGAAATATGCCTCAACTTTCTGCTGATTGTCGACGAAAGCCCTAAGGCGATAACGACCTTCAGGAAGAGACTCAAGGAAAGACTCCTTAACCTCGGCAGTGTACTCACCGAAGAAATCAGAAAGCATCCATTCGAGAATGAGCGGTTTTGTCTGTACATCAGGATTAATCCAGAAGTCGTAATCATGACGCAACTGTTCAGGTGAGAAGGGGAGTGCCGGATTGAAATAGCCCAACAATCCGTGGACTGCTGTCATCGGAATCTGCCATATGCGGAAGAAACCGAGGATATGGTCGATACGGTAGGCATCAAAATATTCGGCCATCTTGCGGAAACGATCTTTCCACCATTTGAAACCGTCACGTGCCATCTCGTCCCAATTATAAGTCGGGAATCCCCAGTTCTGACCGAGAACAGAGAAGTCATCCGGTGGTGCGCCGGCCTGGCAATCCATATTGAACAATCTCGGGAATTGCCATGCGTCCACACTGTAGCGGTTGATACCGATAGGAATATCACCTTTCAGAACCACACCATTCTTATGGGCATAGTCGCGAACCTCGCGCAACTGCTTATCGAGATGATACTGGAGGAAATAATGATAGTTGATCTCCTCGGCATTCTCCTTGCAGAACTCATCTACGAGGTTACTGTCATAAGTGCTATACTGCTCCCAGAGATTATTATCGGGGGTGCCGTATTTAGCACACAACACTCGCCATGCGGCATAAGGCTTCAGCCAACTTTCATTCTTGGCAAGGAATGTCTTGAACTCAGATGAAGCGAGATCTTTCTTACCATTCTGTTTGAATATTTCTCTGAAATACTCATCCTTGGTATTATTTACTGCTTCATAATCAATCTGCGGAAGCTGATTGAGTTCCTCTGCAATTTTCTTGAAATGAATTCTGCGATTCTCATCATCAAGCACACCAACGGCCTCCGGACGCAAATACATGGGGTGGAGTGCGAAAGTTGAGTTGGCACTGTAAGGATATGAATCCACCCAGGTGCCCGTCTTTGTTGTGTCGTTGATAGGGAGAACCTGAAGTACAGTCTGTGCAGTCTTCTTGCACCAGTCAACCATCTGCTTGATGTCAAGGAAATCGCCTACGCCGAAATCCTCCTCAGTTCTTATTGAGAAGATAGGAATTGCTGTTCCGGCACCTTTCCAATCATTGCGAGGGTTGTGGAATCTGAGACCATCCACAACAATCTGCGAAGAAGGGTCTTCGTTGACCAGACCGCATATGCGGTTGTTGGCATCTTCCCAAGCCACTGCCTCATGAGTAGATTTCTTGACAATCAAGAATTTATACTCAAAAGGTTTTGTAAACTGATGCAGCGGAAGATTAATTGACCACTCCGGATAATGAGCATCGCTCAGCAGGCGGGCATTGGCTGGGAGCCAATTGCCGAGATAATCACCCTCTCCAACGATGGCCAGAGCCTCATCAGGATTAATCATCGGGGCATTAATCCTGAACTGGATAGTTCCGGGTAAAGAGGGCACCTTAGCGTCGCGATCTTTACGAGAAAGGATTCCATCGACAAACGCCGATGAATAATATGGTTTGTTCCACGGCTGGTCTTGCCATGAATCAAATATCTTCACCTCCTTTATGTCCTGACCGGCCACAAATCTGTGAGGTTTGCCAAACTCGAAACGCCATTCCTTTTCAGGAGCCTTGACGATGAAATAGTAATTGAAATCCTGAGGTTCCGTCTCCAACTCAAGTTCCAGCACCCAAGTATCGGGCGATGAAAGTTTCATCTCGACTGCCTCTTTCGGATCACCATTGCCCAACTGGAAGAGATCGCCGCAGATATAGAGCGCCTCTCCCCATTCGGTATGGTAATTAATATTAAAAGAGATTTTCATGAGAGAATTTATTTAGTTTAATAAATTTTACTTCCTTAATAAGAGTGGCATCAGGCCGCACACCTGAGGATTATCCGCAACGCGAATTTCCACAGGTGGTACAGATAAGACAACCCTCCTGATATATTAACGTCTCAGCACCGCAATTCGGACATTTCTGACCTTTTGCTTCCGTACCGTTCGGCAAATATTTTTTCAGGGCACGTTCAACGCCATTCTTCCAGGTGTTGATGCTATTGGAATCGAGTTCAAGACCTCCTACCAATTTAAGCACCTGGTCGATAGGCATTCCATAACGGAGAACACCGGAAATCAACTTGGCATAGTTCCAGAATTCAGGATTGAATTTCTCGCTCAATCCCTCGATAGTGGTCTTATACCCACGCTTGTTGATGAACTGGAAGTCATAGCGTTTGTTACCTTTCTCATCAGTCACCTTGATAATCTTGCCATGATTTACCCTTTTGGGACAGAAGATTCCATCTTCATCGTCAGCAAGTCCGGTAAAAATCTCATAAGGCTTACCATCAACCAGACCGACAAATGCGATCCATTTCTCCTTATTATTCTGGAAACGCACCACGTCAGCTTCCAGCTCTTCGGGACGTTTGGCCACATGGTCGGCCACATGTATGAGTTGCTCTGAGAGATTGATGGTTTTCTTATCCCCCTTCTTCGTCACAGACTCAAGCACGTTATTGCGAGAGCCATCACGATAAACAGTACAACCCTTGCAGCCGCTGCGCCATGCCTCAGCATAAAGCTCGGCCACCAGATCCTCTGTAACATTGTTTGGTAGATTGATGGTGACGCTGATTGAGTGGTCAACCCATTTCTGGATAGCACCCTGCATCCTTACCTTCTCAAGCCAATCAACATCATTGGCCGTTGCCTTATAATAAGGAGACTTAGCCACTAACTCGTCGAGTTCCTCGGCTGAGAGGTTATCTTTTACCTCGATATGGTTGATTTTCATCCATTCAAGGAATTTATGATGATACACCACATACTCCTCAAAAGAATCGCCGACCTCATCGACGAAGTCAATCCTCACATTCTCGTCGCTCGGATTCACTTTTCTGCGTCGCTTATAGATAGGCATGAACACCGGCTCAATACCTGATGATGTCTGTGTCATTATAGAGGTAGTGCCTGTAGGAGCTATGGTAAGGCAGGCTATATTTCTACGGCCGACACGTTCCATTTTCTCCACCAGAGCCGGATCGGCCTCGCGAAGACGACACAAATAGGGATTGTTTCTCTCCTTATCCGCATTATATACGGCAAAGGCACCTCGCTCCTCAGCAAGGTCGACTGAGGCACCATAATAGGCGAGTGCTAATGTTTTGTGCACCTCCACTGAATGAGCCGTGGCTTCTTTGGTGCCATATCTCAGGCCCAAGGCAGCCAACATATCCCCCTCGCCGGTAGTGCCACAACCGGTGCGACGACCTTTGAGAGTTTTATCCATGATTTTCTTCCATAGATTAAGCTCCGTGGCCTTCACCTCCGCGACTTCAGGGTCACCCTGGATTTTATTGATTATAAGCTCAATCTTCTCAGCCTCCAAATCAATGATATCATCCATTATTCTCTGTGCATACACCATGTGCTTGCGCAGAAGATCGAAATCGAATTCAGCTTTATCAGTGAAAGGGTTCTTGACATAGCTATAGAGATTGACCGCGAGCAGACGGCAGCTGTCGTAAGGGCAGAGTGGAATCTCGCCACAAGGGTTTGTTGAGACAGAACCGAAACCCTCCTCTTTGTAACAGTCGGCCAGACTCTCACGCTTCACAGTGTCCCAGAAGAGGACGCCCGGCTCTGCGCTTTTCCACGCATTGTGAATGATTTTACGCCAAAGTGCAGAGGCATCTATAGGATGTTTGATCGGGGCATCCGGGTCATCCACGGGGAAACGCTGCTCATACGGCTGGCCCATGATGGCAGCCTGCATGAAATCATCGTCGATCTTAACTGAGACATTCGCACCGGTAACCTTACCTTGGGTCATCTTTGCGTCAATAAAGTCGCTCGCATCCGGATGACGTATATCAACCGAAAGCATCAGGGCACCACGTCTGCCATCCTGCGCCACCTCTCTTGTGGAGTTGCTGTATCTCTCCATGAAAGGCACCAGGCCTGTGGATGTGAGGGCAGAATTCTTTACAGCGGTCCCCTTGGGGCGAAGGTGCGACAGGTCATGACCTACGCCGCCACGGCGTTTCATCAATTGCACCTGCTCCTCATCAATCTTGACAATACCACCATATGAATCAGGATGACCGTCAAGACCGATTACAAAACAGTTGGAAAGAGAGCCCACCTGGAAATTATTGCCGATTCCGGCCATTGGGCTACCCTGTGGTACAATATACTTGAAATTCCGCAAGAGATTGAAAATTTCCTCCTCCGGCACCGGATTGGGGTATTTCTTCTCTATCCGATGAATCTCAGAGGCTATGCGATGATGCATGTCGTCGGGTATCAACTCATAGAAGTGACCTTCGGAATCCTTCAAAGCATACTTGGTGGCCCAGACTCTTGCCGCGAGCTGGTCTCCATTGAAATACTTTACCGAGGCTTCATATGCCTCCTCAAAAGTATATTGTTTTAACTCAGTCATTTATTTATGGATGAATATTCAGGGTTAAACGTTCGGCAGTGCCAGTCGAGATTCTCCCGGCACAGAACGTGTGCAAAATTAAAAAAAAAAGTTTATATTTGCACTCTCAATTATATTTTTTATTTCTAATATTTCTGCTATGCGAGATGACTATTTCTCCACACGCTCAAGCGTGAGACAGTATTCCGACCGGGAAGTCCCCAGGGAGCTGCTGATTGACATCATTGAAAAGGCAATGAGAGCCCCCACGTGCGGCAACATGCAGCTCTACAGCATCGTGGTCACCACAGAGGGGGAGCGTAAAGCCAGACTGAATGAACTGCACTTCAACCAGCCGGCCGCCGCCACTTCTCCTGTCATCCTCACCATATGCGCCGACTTCAACCGTTTCACACGTTGGTGTGAGATTAGCGGTGCTGACCCGGGGTATGACAATTTCCACTCATTCATCACGGCTACAACTGATGCCGTGATTATGGCACAGCAGATTGTTACTGTGGCTGAGATGAATGGCCTGGGTACCTGTTATCTGGGCACTGTCAACTACAATGCCGCGGAAATCAGCAAACTTCTTGAACTGCCCGACCTTGTTGTGCCGGTGGCTTCGCTTTCCATCGGTTACCCGGCAAAGAGGGATGAGCTCTGCGAGCGTCTGCCTGTTGAGGCTGTTGTGCATTTCGATACCTACCGCAAGGATTCCGACCGTGAGATTACCGACTTGTTCAAGGTGAAGGATGACTTCGAGGCAAACCGGAATTTTGTAAAGGAGAACGGGAAACGCAACCTTGCCGAGCTTTTTACTGATATCAGGTATCCGCGCAAACTTAACGAGGAAGTGTCTGAGTCATTCTCCGCTCTTATTCGTGAGAAAGGATTCTTAGGGAAAGAGGAGAAGAAGGATTAATATGCCTATGACCGACCTTGGGCTGAAATATGACCTTAATCTGCCGGAGGATGTGGCAACCATTCTCTCTTCCGACTGCTGGATTCTCACACATCTTAACAGGACTCTTTTAGCAGGGGTGAGTGACCCCGTGAAATTCTCCTCATCTGTTTCAGTATTTATAAGGAGGGGATGGTGTTACGTCGACATCAATCTTATCCAACACAAAGTGGAAGCGCCGGCAATGGTCAATATCCACCGCGACCATATAATACAGGTGAAACATGTGAGCGATGATTTTGACGCAGCCTTTGTGGTAATGTCGAAACGCTTTACCGAGAACCTGTTTCTTATGCTTAAGGATTGCCGTTATTATGCTCCGGCCACGAGATTTGAAGTAGTTTCGGTTGATCCGGATCTGGTTGATGATTTCAACCGCCAGTATGAACTCATGAAGAGCATATCGGATGATGTAAGAAACCCTTATAATTATCAGGCGCTTGTGCTCTCCATGTCGTCGTTCTTCTATGCGACAGGTTCAAAATGCTACCGGAAACTCACAGAGGAGTTCCCGATAGCAAACAACCGTATCCCCGACAGATTCATAAGTCTTGTACAACAGCATTTCAAAGAGGAGAGATTTCTTGATTTCTACGCTAAAAAACTTGAAATCACATCAAAACATCTGTCTCGAACCATGAAGGCACTCACAGGCTGTTCAGCCGTAGAATGGATTGAGCGTTACGTAATTCTTGAAGCTAAGGTACTTCTGAAATCAACCAACCTCAGCATTCAGCAGATATCAGATGAACTCAATTTCCCTTCCCAGTCATTTTTCGGGAAGTATTTCAAAAAGAAAATGGGGATGTCGCCCAAAGAATTCAGAAACAGCTGACATACCCCAGACACATTCAAAGAAAGAGCTTCCATCGAGAAGACGGAAGCTCTTTTTTTCGTTGATTAATGTGATGGTTTTATATCTGGAGTCAGAAGAAGCTCAAGCATCTGCCGGAACACTCCGGGGGTGGCACAGAGTATCGAATGATTTCTGTTCTCCCTTATCGGCACCAAAGAGGCTCCGGCTTCAGAGGCTATGAGAGAGCCTGAGGCCACATCCCAGTGTTTAAGGTTGAGTTCCCAATATGCGTCAAGGAATCCGGCCGCCACATATGAAAGGTCGATGGCAGCGGAACCGAGTCTTCTGAGACCTCTGACGTTTACCGCCACTCTTGTCACCTCCGCCACATTGTTATCAGGATTCTCCCTTTTGTCGTAGGGTATGCCGGTAGCCACAACTGATTCCGCAATTGACTTCTTGTCAGAGCAATGAATCTCCTTCCCGTTCAGAAACGCACCGCAATCCTTTACCGCATGAAACATCTCCCTGAGATATGGTGCGAATACCACTCCAACTACCGTCTCCTTATTATGTTGCAACGCTATGGAGACACTGAACACCGGTAGGCCCTGACTGAAATTTGTGGTGCCGTCGAGGGGATCAATAATCCAACGCCATTCAGCATCCTCACATTCTGACCCTGACTCCTCGGCAATGATTCCATGTCCGGGAAAATGGTCATGAATGTAAGACAATATAACTCTTTCCGCCTCCTTATCGGCTGCTGTCACAACGTCACTTACGTTAAGTTTGGTGTGTAGATCCAGTCTGTCGGTCCTGAAATATGACAGGTGTACCTCACCCGCCAATCTCGCCATCTCCTGAGCTGCCTCAAGATAATTGAAATAATCTTTCATCAGTTAAAAATTCTTATTTAGATTTCCACTTTAATTTATCTGAAATCACCAGGCCTCCGATTACAAGCAGACATCCGAGATATCCCAACGGATAAATCCTCTCGTCAAGCAGCAGATATGCCGCAATCATAGTGACAATCGGCTGGAGATAGAGATAATTGTTTGATGTCACCGGACCGAGAGCCTTCATAGCCTCATTCCAGACAAGGTATGCACCTATAGAACAAATAAGGACGAGGAAAAGGATGTTTGCTGCATACTGAATATTTGATAAATCAAACAGAAGGGCAAGATGGTATGGTTCGTCCTGAGCAAACAATAGAGGGAGTGCGGTCAGCACTCCATAGAAGAAGAGTTTCCTTGTAATGAAGAAGGAATTATAGAAGGGGATAAGGCGTTTCACAACCAAAGTGTATATAGCCCATGACAAGGCTGCGCTGAGCGCGAGCAAATCACCTTTCGGTTTTATGACAAACCCCTCGCCATGACTGAATATTACGCAACCCACGCCGATAAAGGCCACTGTGGAGCCTATTATCACACCCGGATTGAGCCGGGCCTTGAATATCACCGACACAAGCACAGTAGTGAAGATAGGGGAGATGGAGGCGAGAAGAGAAACATTACCGGTTGAAGTATGTATGAGGGCATAGTTTTCAGTTATGAAATATAGGGAACCGGCACATAAGCCACACAC
The DNA here is from genome assembly GCA_947575235.1 of uncultured Porphyromonadaceae bacterium. Taxonomy (GTDB): domain Bacteria; phylum Bacteroidota; class Bacteroidia; order Bacteroidales; family Muribaculaceae; genus Lepagella. Next base: position 5,124 of record CANPMT010000010.1, on the reverse strand, counting down.
CAGGAAAAGCAATTCATCACGCCAGCTGTTGGCCATAATCTTCTTGAATGTGAAGACCAACAATATCAGATAGGCCAATGCGAAACGGTATACATACATTTCAATAGGTGTGAACCCACCATCAATCATAAGAACCTTGGTGCTCAGGAAGGAGCAACCCCAGGCTATTACAACTAACAACGCACCAAGATGAGCGAGCATCAAGGTATAAGCGTTTCCTCCGGAAGAACGGCCAAACTTAAGCATAAAAAGATTTTAAAGTCTAACGGGATGTAAATCCTCTGTAAATTTACTATTAGAGAGAGGTTAGTTCATAGGGCAAAATTAATACAATTCTTTAAAAGCGCCAAAAAGAAGCAGGCCAATTCACATGAAAAAGCCGGCCAATCCGCATCTGACGGATTGGCCGGCCTCTTGAGCTGTTGGAATTAATCCTCCGGTTCCTCTACGAAGTCTTCTTTACCGACTCCACAGATAGGGCATACCCAATCATTGGGTATATCCTCGAACGCGGTTCCGGGGGCGATACCACCTTCGGGATCGCCTACAGCGGGATCATAAATCCAGTCGCATACTTCACATCTGTACTTTTTCATATCATTATTTATTTTTGGATTATAAAAACGGGATAAGATGATTAATTATCCTATCCATCTATTATAACATTCCGCCCCCCTGTAGGTTTAGGGGGATGTAAAGTTTTTACCTATAAATTTGGTTATATCAATTGCCCTGACTAACTTTGCATATCTCTCAGCAGCCACACAATCATGTGCGGCTTTCACAATTGAGCTTGTTTAATGAAAACAACAATCAATCTAAAAGCAGAAGTGGAGAAATTCACGGCATTCCTTACCACAAAACGCCTTCGGAAAACTCCGGAGCGATTTGAGATACTGAAATGTGTGCTTGATTGTAAAGGGCATTTCGACGTTGATCTCCTCTATAACAAGCTTGAGAGTGAAAGCTACCATGTGAGCAGGGCCACAATCTACAGCACCCTTGAGCTATTGTGCGCGAGTGGTGTTGTGAGAAAGCTCCTTTTTGACACGCATCAGGCGCGATATGAGAGGGCTGAGCAGTCGCATAGCCATCTTGTGTGCACACAATGCGGAGAGATCAACGAGATTGACCTGGTGGAGATAGATTCCCGTCTGTCGGAAATGAAATTCAAGCATTTCACACCGGCCTATGTCTCGACCTGCATATATGGAATATGTGAGAAATGCCGTAAAAACAACGAAAACCGGCAAAACCAATAATAAACTAAAATTTAACACCATGGCAAAAGTAAAACCTTTCAAAGGGGTGCGTCCCCCACGCGAGATTGTAGAGCAAGTTGTGTCACGCCCGTATGACGTACTCAACAGCCAGGAGGCTCGTGAGGAGGCTGAAGGAAACGAGAAGTCGCTTTATCACATCATCAAACCGGAAATCGACTTCGCTCCCGGATTCGACGAACATGACGCACAGGTTTACGACAAGGCTGTAGAGAACTTCAAGAAATTCCAGGAGAAGGGATGGCTCGTTCAAGACGACGAGGAGAAGTATTATATATATGCACAGACTATGGACGGCCGCACACAGTATGGCTTTGTGGTAGCCGCCTGGGTCAACGACTATATCGAGGGTAGAATCAAGAAACATGAGCTCACCCGCCGCGACAAGGAGGAGGACCGCATGAAGCATGTCAGAGTGAACAATGCCAACATCGAGCCGGTATTCTTCGCTTTCCCCGATAATGAGAAGCTCGAGGAGATTATTCGCACTGTCACTGCCAAGGAGCCTGAATATGACTTTGTTGCACCTGACGGGTTCGGACATACTCTATGGACTATCGATGACCAGGAGACTATCACTCGCATTACTGAAGAGTTTGCTAAGATTCCTCATCTTTACATAGCCGACGGTCACCACCGTTCAGCTGCTGCCGCTCTTGTAGGTGCTGAGAAAGCCCGTCTCAATCCCAACCATAAGGGTGATGAGGAATATAACTACTTCATGGCCGTTGCATTCCCTTCATCTCATCTTAAGATTATCGACTACAACCGTGTCGTGAAGGATCTCAATGGTCTTTCGTCTGATGAATTCCTTGCGAAACTCGCTGAGAATTTCATCGTTGAGGAGAAGGGTGAGGAGATCTACCGTCCCGCAGCGCTTCATAACTTCTCTCTCTATCTTGACGGGAAATGGTATTCCCTCACTGCAAAGGAGGGTACTTATGACGACAAGGATCCAATCGGAGTACTGGATGTGACTGTTTCTTCCGACCTCATTCTCCGTGATATACTCGGCATAACCGACCTCAGAAGCGACAAGCGTATCGACTTTGTAGGTGGTATCCGAGGTCTCGGCGAGCTGAAGAGAAGAGTTGACAGCGGCGAGATGAAAATGGCCCTCGCTCTCTATCCCGTCACCATGGACCAGCTGATTGCTATAGCCGACTCAGGGAATATCATGCCCCCGAAAACCACCTGGTTTGAACCGAAATTGCGTTCCGGCCTTGTAATCCACAAACTTGATTAAATTCTAAGGAACTGTTTAAACAGTTTCTAAAATAAAATAACATCCGGTTGAACAGTGAATCGTTCAGCCGGATGTTTTTATTTGCGACACTCTCAACCTTATCCCTTTTAATTCGTTAATATAGCAAGGAGACGCTGACAGTCATGCGCTCCTTTAACTTGAAAACATTCACATCAAAACATTCAATGCTATGTCGCACCACTATGAAAAGAAATCCAGGTCAAGCCATCTCTTCGCAATCATCGTTATGATTCTCGGACTGGCCTGCTCAATAGTTGGCATCTGCATCCCTATAAGCTGGATGATCGGTTTGGGAATAGGGGTGATTTGCCTCGGAAGCATCTTCTATTACTTCTCTCTCCACCACTGCTGGCTGATACATAACTAAAGTTCAAAAATCAATACATTCAATTAGTAAACTATGAAAAAGTTATTTTACCTTCTGTTTTTGTTGCCGCTGGCTCTCTTAGCTTCATGCGACAACCATGATGATCTGGCTGAAGTTGATTTCAAAATCACATTGAGCGGCGTAACACAGCTTGACAACACCTTCTACGCAGTGCAAGGGGATGAAGCCAACATCGACGCAGTTACTGTAACCTCTCTCACTGACCAAGCTGCCACTGTCACCGGTGTGAGATACTTCCTCGATGGCGCTCCTCTGTTCGGTTCGTTGGCCGCTCCTTTCAGCTGCGCCATTCCTACTGAAGTGCTTTCTGCCAAAACACACACCATCTCTATAGCTGCCACAGTTCTTCAGGTAGATAAGAGCATCAGCAACGCTGCCTTGGAATTCCCTATCGTGATTGTTGAGGATGCAGAAGACCTCCCTGAGGGTGCCCCGGAAATCGGCACATATACGCTCACTGTAAGAATGCAGCCTGACAAGTAATCATCAACGTTACGACATAAAAAAAGACTGACAATGGATGTATCCTGTCAGTCTTTTTTTATGCCGTATTGTCATTTGCGCCTGTCCTTCACAATTATTGAGATAATCAGAAACAGAATCAGAAGCTGAGGATAAAAGAGATATGGCCATGGTGCCACCGGCGATATCCCGGCCAACGAGGCCGCCATAAGAGTCTGCGCTCCATATGGAATCAAGGCCTGCACAATACATGACCCTGTATCGAGCAATGACGCGGATTTCCTGGGTGTGACGTTATAATGGGTTGAGATTTTTTTTGCGAGAGAGCCCACTGTGATTATAGCCACCGTATTATTTGCCGTGCAGAGATTCACTATACCTACAAGCAACGCTATACTCATCTGAGCACCACGCGAGGATTTGATATTGCGGCCCACCACCTTAAGAATGAAATCAATGCCACCGGCAGTCTTTATCATGCCGAGCATACCGGCTGCAAGAAGTGTTATCACAATCAGTTCGCCGACAGATGATATCCCCTCTCCTCCGATAGTAAAGAGGTCAATGAGATTGAATCCATAAATTAATCCCATAACAATAGCGGAGATTATACCGGTAAGCAACACAATGGTCACGTTTATACCTGCCAACGCGAGAATAATCACTAAAAGATAGGGGACAATCAGCCAGTCAGACGTTTCGTGGCTTATCTCTATCATGTCAATATCGGGAGCCACAATACAATATAATACCAGAGCTGACAATGCGGCAGGAACAACAATCCATACGTTTGCCAGAAATTTCTGACGCATACCGCAGCCTTGCGACCGTGTAGCGGCGATAGTAGTGTCAGATATGAACGAGAGGTTATCTCCGAAAAAAGCTCCTCCCAACACAATTGCGACATAGAAGGGGAGATTTCCACCTGTGCTTGACGCCATATCTACCGCCAGGGGTGTAATGGCCACCACTGTCCCGACAGAGCTTCCTATCGCCATGGATATAAAACAGGTGGCCACAAACAGGCCGGGCACTATCAAGGATGCCGGAAGCACCGACAATGCCGCACTAACAGTGGCCTCGACTGCTCCGATACTTTTTGCAATTGCTGCGAAAGCCCCGGCAAGGATAAAGATCCATATCATATACATGACATTCTCCGAGCCGGCTCCCTTGGAGAATATCTCGATACGCTGGGTGATGGTTCTATCTTTGAGTGAGAAAGCTGCCCACACGGAGGCAATAAGCAAAGCCACACTTATAGGCATCTTGTAGAAGTCGCCGATGACAAGCGACGTCACGAGATAGACAAGAAGAAAAATAATGATAGGGGAGACCGCCATCAGTCCCCGTTTTGTTGAAATGTTTACTTTTAAATCAGTCATAGGCAATCAAAATCCCGGATAAACTCGATTATCCGGGATGATGGTTAAAAAAATTAGTTCATGGGTAGTGACGCAAATCACACACCCATGAACTATATAACGTAGAAACAGGCTTATTTATTTACCTGGAACTTATTCCACCCATCTTTAAGATAGGCGATCACCTGCTCGGCGGCAGCCACACCGGCATTGAAATTCGCTTCTGCTGTCTGGGCACCCATCTTCTTGGGAGTGAAGAATACCCTTGCGCCGAAGAGTTTCTCAAACTCCTCAGCCTTGGCAGGTTTGATGTCGCTTACATAGCGCAGGTCAGGACGCTCCTGAAGAGCCTTGATAAGGCCG
>CANPMT010000009.1 GCA_947575235.1 uncultured Porphyromonadaceae bacterium | reverse complement strand
GACGGCCCTGGTTGCACTCTACCTTGAACTCACGACGCAGACGGTCGATGATGATGTCGAGGTGAAGCTCACCCATACCGCTGATGACGGTCTGGCCTGTCTCCTCATTGGTCTCAACACGGAAAGTCGGGTCCTCCTCGGCGAGCTTCTGAAGACCAACGCCAAGTTTGTCGAGGTCTTTCTGAGTCTTGGGCTCTACTGCGATACCGATAACGGGATCGGGGAACTCCATTGACTCGAGAACGATAGGAGCGTTCTCGTCGCAGAGGGTGTCACCTGTGCGGATATCCTTGAAACCTACACCGGCACCGATATCACCGCAGCCGATCATCTCTTTCGGGTTCTGCTTGTTTGAGTGCATCTGGAACAGACGTGAGATACGCTCCTTCTTGCCTGAACGGCTGTTGAGAACGTAGCTTCCGCTCTGGATGTTGCCTGAGTACACGCGGAAGAAGCAGAGACGGCCTACATAGGGGTCGGTGGCAATCTTGAACGCGAGAGCACACATCGGAGCCTCGGGGCTCGGCTCACGGGTCTCGATCTCATCGGGATCGCCTACCGCGTGACCCTCTACAACGCCTGAGTCCTCAGGTGAGGGAAGATATGCGCAGACAGCGTCAAGAAGAGTCTGTACACCCTTGTTCTTGAATGATGAACCGCAGATCATGGGATTTACGGACATCGAAAGAGTTGCCTTGCGGATGGCCGCACGGATCTCCTCCTCGGTGATGGTGGAGGGGTCGTCAAAATACTTCTCCATCAGAGTCTCGTCAAACTCGGCGAGTGTCTCGAGCATCTTGTCTCTCCACTCCTCTGCCTCCTCAACGAGGTTTGCGGGAATCTCTTCCACGCTGTACTCCGCACCCATGGTCTCGTCATGCCAGAAGATGGCTTTCATTCTTACAAGGTCAACGACGCCCTTGAATGTCTCCTCAGCTCCGATAGGAATCTGGATGGGGAGCGGAGTAGCGCCGAGAACCTCCTTCACCTGGCGTACAACCTCGAAGAAGTTGGCGCCTGAACGGTCCATCTTGTTGACGTAACCGATACGGGGAACGTTATATTTGTCAGCCTGACGCCATACAGTCTCCGACTGGGGCTCAACACCACCCACAGCACAGAAAGTAGCCACCGCGCCGTCGAGCACACGGAGCGAACGCTCAACCTCGACAGTGAAGTCGACGTGTCCCGGGGTGTCAATCAGGTTGATTTTGTATTTGTTGCCATCGTAGTTCCAGAACGCTGTGGTAGCTGCGGAAGTAATTGTGATACCGCGCTCCTGCTCCTGCTCCATCCAGTCCATGGTGGCTGCACCGTCATGCACCTCGCCGATACGGTGGGTCTTGCCGGTATAGAACAGAATACGCTCGGAAGTTGTGGTTTTTCCGGCATCGATGTGGGCCATGATGCCGATATTGCGGGTAAGTCTGAGATCGTCTTGCTTTGCCATTTTGATCGTTCAATTTAAAATCTGAAATGTGCGAAAGCGCGGTTGGCCTCAGCCATGCGGTGCATATCCTCTTTTCTCTTGAATGCGCCACCCTGGTCGTTGAACGCGTCAACAATCTCGGCTGCGAGCTTGTCGGCCATAGTCTTGCCGCCGCGCTTACGTGCGTAGTTGATGAGATTTTTCATTGATATCGACTCCTTGCGGTCGCCGCGGATCTCTGTAGGAACCTGGAAAGTGGCGCCACCGACACGGCGGGACTTCACCTCCACCTGGGGAGTTACGTTCTCAAGAGCCTGCTTCCAGATCTCGAGTGCAGATTTCTCCTCGTTGGGCATCTTGGCCTTCACGGTCTCCAATGCGGTGTAGAAGATAGTGTACGACGTGTTCTTCTTGCCATCATACATTAGATGATTGACGAACTTTGTAACCTTCACGTCGTGGAAAACGGGATCCGGAAGGATCACCCTTTTCTTAGGCTTTGCTTTTCTCATTTTTGAGTAGTCTTGTTTAATGTTTTGATTTCGGCTGCTTTTGCAATCTTCAACTCGGCTCTCTTGCCGGGTTTACTCAACCATTAGCCATCCAATAAATCAAAAACGTTTGTTGTTTTGATTGATTTGTAAGAAGCTGCTTTTATTATTTCTTAGCTGCTTTAGGACGCTTTGCTCCGTACTTGGAACGACGCTGGGTACGACCCTGCACACCTGCGGTATCAAGTGTACCACGAACAATGTGGTAACGTACACCCGGAAGATCTTTCACACGTCCGCCGCGAACCATTACGATCGAGTGCTCCTGAAGGTTGTGACCCTCGCCCGGAATGTAGGAGTTAACCTCCTTACCGTTGGTGAGACGCACACGAGCTACCTTACGCATAGCCGAGTTAGGCTTCTTAGGTGTGGTGGTGTAAACACGCACACAAACACCACGGCGCTGAGGACATGAATCCAAGGCAGGCGATTTGCTCTTATCCTTGAGAGCGACGCGTCCTTTTCTTACTAATTGCTGAATAGTTGGCATTCTAGTCTCTAAAAATTGATATTGTGTTAATTCAATTCCTGAAAACCCTTCACCTTTACACTCAAACATACCCTCAAATAACTGCAAACCAGCCATTTAAGAGACATCCGAAGATAAAAGGCCCTCAAAAACTTTGCAAAGGTAATGAAAATTAACCTATTACACAAACAAAACCCTCAAAAAATTTCTTAAAAATAATTATTCACACCTCTATTATCTTCTCCTCTTACCATCACAACCACCTCTATTTTTAAATCCTATTTACCCCGTTTAATCTTTTTAACAGTATTTTATTTGATGCTTAACATATTTTATGCTACTTTTGCACAAAATTGTTCATTATGAGCAATTCTCCCTCAACCTCCCAAGATTTTGAACAATGAATATATATCTCACCGACTCTGAAGAGAGCCATCTTAACCTCCTCCCCCTTAGCTTTACACGCCCTGTCGCTGATTTCAGGGTGGGTATATCTACTATCATAGAGAAATGGCAGCATGCCCTGCCGGCTCATTACTCTTATCTCCCTGTCGATTACCTACGAGAGAAATTCGGCAACGGACCTCTCCCGGATGAGACCGCCCTCTTTTTAAATGGAGCACTCCTCCCCGACCCTGACCTCGTAAGACACATCTCCGACCTGAAGCCGGGCAATGCTCTAATCTGCAATGACACTGTATTAGCTTTCTGCGGCACAGCCGAGCAGTTCAACAAGCGCGACTGGACGGCTACGGAATATTCAGCCGATATCAGGATTATAAAATATGTGTTCGACGTTTTCCGTCTTAACCCGCAGATGATCGAGGAGGATTTCCCCCGCATTACAGCCAACCGCGAATCCCTCCCCCTTCACCCCTCCAACCGGGTGATCGGCGACCTCTGCTTTGCCGACGGAACACCGAAACTCTTCATCGAGGAGGGTGCGGAGATTTTTGCCTCTACAATCAATCTCACTGACGGCCCTATATATATAGGTAGGAATGCGGAGATTATGGAGGGTTGCTCCGTTCGCGGCCCCCTCGCCTTGTGCGACAACGCCAAGATCAGGATGGGTGCCAAAATCTATGGGGGATGCACATTCGGCCCTTATTGCAAGGTTGGCGGAGAGATTGACAATTCTGTAATGTTCGGGTTCAGCAATAAAGCCCATGACGGCTATCTCGGAAACGCTGTCGTAGGTGAATGGTGCAACATAGGCGCCGGCGTGAATGCCTCTAATCTTAAAAACGATTATTCAAAAATACGCATCTGGAACTACCGCACCCACACTTTCATGCGCACCGACCTCCAGTTCTGCGGCCCGATTATGGGCGACCACACCAAAATCGGCGTAAACTGTATGCTCAACACCGCCACTGTCCTGGGCGTAGGCGTGAATCTGCATGGCGCGGGATTCCCGAGAGTGTTCGTGCCGAGCTTCAGCGAGGGAAGCCCCACAACAGGATTCTCCACTGTGAGCATGAAGAAATTTCATGACATTGCCGAGCGTGTGATGAGCCGACGCAACCTGCGCCTCACGGAGGTGGACACAAAGATTATGGAGAAGGTATATTCGATTGCCTCTCAGTTCAAGCACTGACCCTCCTCCCTATCACCGGTTCATTCACATCAATACTCCTTAATATATAAAAGGGGACGCTACATGAGAAAAATCATGCGGCGTCCCCTTATATATTCTCCCCCGCCTTAACAGAATCATCCCACAAATGAAATAATCCTCCCCACGCCAGGAATCAGCGATTCCGATGCATAGGGAGGATTATTCAAAAACGGCAGACTGTTTCACAACATTCTGCCGTTCTGTGATTTTGTAGACTGTCATACCTTCACAAGCCTGATTTGCCTAACTCAACCATATCACTATTACTTAAAAAGCTTTTTGACTTGCCATTTTTCACTACCGCAAGGCTTGATTCATCCTTGCGGAAAATCTCAGTGCAAAATTAGTCATTAAATTTTAAATACCAAAATTTATTTACAAAAACTTTAACAAATATTGCTGCAAAATTTGCAACATCCCTTTTTGACCACTCCCGAACCCCCTTTTACTCACTATTTTACCCCCAAAGTTACTTTTAAACCTTTTTTAAGCAGGCCACACGATTTTTTTCGTCGGCCTAAAAAATTTCTCTTCCGCTTGCACACTTTCGTTTTATTCCTTAACTTTACCCTTGATATGGCGATTGGCTCCCGACAACACCTGTTATCGCCCCCGGATCGCCTGTTTTTACTAACGAACCCATTAAAAACTCAGATTAAACATATACCCGTATGGAAAAGAAAAATCTGGAATACCTCGCCCGGCTTCGCAAAGCCATGAGCGAACACGGAATCGACGCCGTAGTAATCTCAAGCACTGACCCTCACCAGTCTGAGCTCCCTCCCCTGCATTGGAGAGGCCGCGAGTGGCTCACCGGTTTCTGGAGCGGCAACGGCACCAACGGCACTGCCGTCGTCACCGCCGACAAAGCTCTCTGCTGGACCGACTCGCGCTATTTCATCCAGGCTGAAGAACAGCTCAAGGGCACAGGTTTCTCTATGATGAAGGAGGATGGCCCGGATGCCGTCGACCTCGTCGACTGGCTCGTGGAGAATGTCAACTCCGGACAGACCGTCGGTATCGACGGCATGACTTTCTCTGTGGCTTACGCACAGAGAATGCAGCAGGAACTCGCTGACAATGGCGTGAAGTTTAACGATTACTTCCCGCAATTCGATTATATATATCCCGAACGCCCGGGTCGCCCCATGAATAAGATCTTCATTCATGACGAGAAGATCGTGGGGGAGACCGTGCAATCTAAGATGGATCGCATCATCACCGAGGTGAAGGCTGAGCTTGCCAATGCCGTGCTCCTCTCTGCCCTCGACGATATCGCATGGGCTACTAACCTCCGTGCGGCGGGCGACATCGCTTTCTCCCCGATGTATCTCTCTTATCTTTACATCTCACCTGAGCAGAAGGTGCTTTTCGTCGACAGCGAGAAACTCACCCCTGAGGTGGAGGCTCACCTTAAGAAATATGACATCGAGGTGAAGCCATATGATGCGGTGCTCGACTTCGTGGCTGCCCTTCCGAAGGAGACTCGCCTTCTGATCGACCCGGCCAAGACCGCCCGCGGTGTCTACGACAAAATCGGCTGCACCCCCGTATTCGGCGGTGCGGGCATAGCCCGTCTCAAGAGCATAAAGAATGACACCATGCTCTCCAACCTGGCAATCGCAATGGAGAAGGATGGCGTGGCGCTCACTAAATTCTTTATGATGGTTGAGAGTGAATACCCCTCGGGCAAACTCACCGAACTCGAACTCAGCCGACGCCTCCGCGCTCTGCGCCTGGCCGACCCTGCCTGCGTGGATGAGAGTTTCGCTCCTATCCTGGGATGGAACGCCCACGGTGCCATTGTTCACTATGAGGCCACTGAGGAGACTGATATAGCAATCGAGGGTGACGGACTCCTGCTCGTCGACTCGGGCGGACAGTACACTTTCGGCACCACCGACATCACCCGTACTGTCGCACTCGGCAAAGCCACCGACGAACAGCGTCATGACTTCACGCTGGTTATGAAGGGACACATAGCCCTCGCCACTGTGAAATTCCCCGAAGGCACACGCGGTGCCCAGCTCGACGTCCTGGCCCGCCAGTTCCTCTGGAACGACGGCAAAGCCTACTATCACGGCACCGGCCACGGTGTGGGATTCTTCATCAACTGCCATGAGGGCCCGCAGAATATCCGACTCAATGAGAACCCCACAGCTCTCCAGCCGGGTATGATCACCAGCAACGAGCCGGGTCTATACATAGAGGGCCGTTACGGAATACGCTGCGAGAACCTCATTGTCACCGAACCCTGGAAGACTACCGACTTCGGCCGCTTCCTCCAGTTCAACACAATGACCCTCTTCCCCTTCGACCTCAACCTCTTCGACACCTCTATCATGAGCGACGCCGAAATCAAGTGGGTCAACGATTATCATGAGATGGTACGCGCACGTCTCACCCCGTTCCTCACCCCCGAGGAGGCGGCATGGATGGCTGAGAAGACACGTCCCCTCACCCGTTAACATAACAAAACATATCAGCAATGGCTATCATACAGAGTGTAAGGGGATTCACCCCTAAAATAGGTAAAGACTGCTTCCTTGCCGCCAACGCCGTGATTGTCGGCGATGTCACAATGGGCGACGAGTGCAGCATCTGGTTCTCTACAGTGCTCAGAGGTGATGTGAACACTATCACCATCGGCAACCGCGTCAACATCCAGGATGGCAGTGTGCTTCACACACTTTACCAGAAATCTACAATCGAGATCGGCAACGATGTCTCGATCGGCCATAATGTGGTGATTCACGGTGCCAAGATCCGCGATTACGCACTCATAGGAATGGGCGCGGTGGTAATGGACGATGCCGAGGTCGGCGAAGGCGCCATAGTGGCTGCCGGGTCAGTGGTGCTCAGCCGCACCAAAATCGGACCCAATGAGCTCTGGGGGGGATGCCCCGCCAAGTTCATCAAGATGGTCGAACCTGAGAAGGCCAAGGAGATGAACCAGAAAATCGCCCACAATTATCTCATGTATTCTAAATGGTATGACGAGCAGTGACGAATCACCTCGCCTGATTAATCTTCCACGATTCCTCGACCACAGGGGCAACCTCTCGGTGGTCGAGGAATGCAAGGAGATTCCCTTCAGGATAAGGCGCGCATACTGGGTGTATGACGTGCCGGGTGGCGAATCGCGTGAGGGACATGCCTACCATGAGAGCCGCGAATTTATCGTGGCACTCTCGGGCAGCTTCGACGTGGTGGTCGACGATGGCAAGACCCGCCAGACGTTCCAGCTCAACCGAAGCTATTACGGCCTCTACGTCCCGGCCGGAATATGGCGCACTCTCACCAATTTCTCCACCAACTCCCTGGCTCTGATTCTGGCCTCGACCGATTACAACCAGGATGACTATATTCTTGACTATAACCAATTCACCGCATCATGACTGTCTACGACTGCTCGGTAATCGAGCTCAGCAAACACCATACCGACCGCCAAGGCAACCTTACGGTGGTCGAGAACGGAATCACTGTCCCTTTCGACGTGAGGCGCGTGTTCTATCTCTACGACGTGCCGGGCGGCGTAAACCGTGGCGGCCACGCCCATCATGAGCAATATCAGCTGATTGTGGCTGTCAGCGGGAGTTTCTCCGTGACTCTCGACGACGGCAACGTGCGTCGCACCGTGTTTCTGAACCATCCTTACCAGGGCCTCCTTGTGGTGCCCACAATCTGGAATACCCTCGACGATTTCTCCTCAGGAGCCGTATGTATGGTGCTCGCCTCCGACCTCTATGACGAGAACGACTATATTCGCGACCACGAGGAATTTCTTAAACTGAAAGGTAAAGCCGATAATGCTGATACCGGACTTTGAAATAGTACGCTACTCCCCCTCATTCGCCTCTGAATGGGACAGAATGGTTGATGCCTCCAAGAATGGCACCTTCCTCCTTAAACGCGGCTATATGGATTACCATGCCGACCGTTTCTCCGACCATTCACTCATAATTCTGCGTAACGGGCTACCCTATGCCCTCCTCCCGGGCTGCGCTTGCGGCCAGACTTATTCATCGCATGCCGGACTCACATATGGCGGACTGATTCTCAACAAAAAGGCTACCGTTGAGGAGGTTTGCCATATTTTCATTCTCCTCAAGGATTACCTGCGCCGTGCAGGATTCAACACCCTTATCTACAAACCGGTGCCTCACATCTACCACACCCTCCCTGCCGAGGAGGACCTCTACGCCCTTTTCCGGCTCGGAGCCTCGGTCGCAGCCCGCAATGTGTCGTCGGTGATTTACCGGGAGAACCCTCTGAAATTTCGCGACATCAGGAAATCAGGCGTCAGAAAGGCCTCGAAAAAAGGGTTGACTGTAAGCCGCACTACCGACTTAGCATCTTTCTGGCAGATTCTGTCAAGAAATCTACAGGATAAGTATGGTGCCGCTCCGGTGCACTCGCTCGATGAGATGGAATTGCTCGCTTCACGTTTCCCCGGAAATATCGCCCTATATGGTGCTTTCAACGAGGCTGAAATGCTGGCCGGAGTGGTGGTCTACGTAACCCCGCGGGTCGTACACACCCAATACATCTCGGCCTCTCCGGAGGGGAAGGATGCCGGTGCGCTCGACCTACTGTTCGACCATCTGGTACACTCGGAGTTCAACGAGGCGCCATGCTTCGATTTCGGCACATCCAACGAGAATGGAGGCCGTTTTCTGAACACCTCTCTCATTTATCAGAAAGAGGGATTCGGCGGAAGGGCCATCTGCTATGACACATATACCCTCAATCTATAAACCCACCCACACTTCACAGCTTATGATAAAATTTCTCGACTTAGGAAAAATCAACGCACGCCACTCTGATGAAATCAACGAAGCCGTGCGGCGCGTAATGGATTCAGGATGGTATCTCTTAGGCCGGGAGAACCGGGAATTCGAAACGGAATATTCCGGATATATCGGCACAGCCCACACCATAGGCTGCGGCAATGGTCTTGAGGCACTGACCCTCATACTGCGCGCCTACATGGAGATGGGGGTTATGCAACCGGGTGACGAGATAATCGTACCCTCAAACACTTATATAGCCTCGATCTTAGCTGTCACGGAAAACTCTCTGGTGCCTGTGCTGGTTGAACCTGACCCTCACACCTTGCAGATTGACCCCGACCGGATAGAGGAGGCTGTCACTCCACGCACCCGCGCCGTCATGATTGTGCATCTTTACGGAAGATGCGCCTATACCCGGAAAATCGGCGACATCTGCCGCCGCCACAATCTGAAACTTATCGAAGACAACGCCCAGGCCCACGGTTGCCTCTATCTGGAGGAGACGGAGAGCGGTGTCTCACCAAGACGCACCGGGCAGCTCGGCGATGCCGCCGGCCACAGTTTCTACCCCGGCAAAAATCTCGGGGCACTTGGCGACGCCGGGGCCGTCACAACCGACGACCCTGAACTGGCCGCCACTGTCCGCGCCCTCGCCAATTACGGCTCTGACCGCAAGTATGTGTTCAGATACAAGGGTATCAACTCTCGCCTCGATGAGATACAGGCAGCTGTGCTGAGAGTGAAACTCAACTATCTCGACGAGGAGAACAGGGAACGCGCCGCTATCGCCGACAGTTATTTCGACCGAATAACCAATCCCCTCATCCAGCTCCCCACACGTCCGGAGCCGGGGACATCCGTCTATCATCTCTTCCCCATCTTCACCCGCGACCGCGACCGCCTGGCAGCCTACCTCTCGGAGAGGGGGATACAGACACTTATCCACTACCCCATACCCCCGCACAAGCAGGAATGCTATGCCGGATGGAACAGCCGCTCCTACCCCGTCAGCGAACAGATTCACGCCACCGAGCTGTCCCTTCCAATATCTCCGGTGCAGACCCCTCAGGAGACAGAGGCCATAATCGAGGCCATTAATTCCTATAGATAACACCCTCAACGCGTCTATACAACACCCCCAGCGCGTCACAGAGAGCCATTCAGGAGGACTTTTCTTAAAAAACCTCCAAAAATTTTGTGCAAAATTTTGTAAAACAAAGAACTTTGACTAATTTTGCAGTCGTAAATATCCCTACGGCTTGGCCGGGAGGGATATTGCGCAATAGTAACCACGAAAAAATTAACAAAAAAGAAAGCATAACAAATGATTATCGTACAAGTAAAAGAGGGCGAGAACATTGAGAAAGCACTCAAGAAGTTCAAACGTAAATTTGAAAGAACCGGCATCGTAAAAGAACTGCGTAGCCGTCAGGCATTCGAGAAGCCTTCTGTCACCAACCGCAAGAAGATGATCAAGGCTGCCTACGTACAGCAGCTCCGTCAGGCCGAGCAGTAATTGCCCTTTCCTGTACCAATAAGCAAAAAGCGGCTCCGTTCTTATGTCCGGAGCCGCTTTTGCATACCCTCTACACTGATAACTTCACGCCATGTATGTAGATGACTTCATTTCATATATACGTCATGAACTCAACCGCGCTTCCCTGACTGCCGAGGCTTATGAACGCGACGTGCGCCAGTTTATCGACTGGCTCACCTGTTACAACCCTGACCGTATCGACCTCTCTGACGTCACGACCTCCGACATCCGCGCATGGCTCGCCTCTATGGCTCGCGAAGAGAACCTCACTCCCACTACTCTACGGCGTAAGGCGCAGAGCCTGAGGGCTTTCTTCAGGTTTCTCTTGAGAAGGGGAGTCATCACAATCAATCCTACGGCCGATATCACTCTACCCAAGACCCCGAAACATCTCCCCAATTTTGTTCGGGCCGACGAGATGGAGACAATTCTCCGGCATGACGAGACTGTACTCTCCATAACCCCCGACGACATGGAACTGCGGCGCGATACCCTCGTCGTGGAACTCCTCTACACCCTCGGTCTGCGACGCGCCGAACTGATAGCCATCTCCGACAACGACATAACTTTCTCCTCAGGCGAAATAAAAATCACCGGCAAACGTTCGAAACAGCGTGTGGTGCCTGTGCCGCAGTTGCTCCTCGACAAGATAAAGGAATGGCAGAACATCCGCGACACCCTTTGGCCCGACCTCCCCGCGCCCCGCCCACTCCTGGTGGTGAAAGGGGCCCGCATATCACCCTCGCAGGTATATGAGACTGTCAAACGTCAGCTCTCAGGCACGTCGGCACGCGTAAAGAGTCCGCACGCACTGCGCCATTCTTTCGCCACAGCAATGCTCAACGAGGGAGCCGACCTTAATTCAGTCAAGGAATTTCTCGGACACGCCTCTCTATCAACAACTCAGGTATACACACATATCTCTTTTGCCGAGATGAAAAAGGCCTATTCCGCAGCCCACCCGAGAAGCCACACCGATAAATCTTGAAAAAAATATCATCCCTTTGTGCAATTTTATCAGTTTTATTGTTTATCTTTGTAAAGAGAATATAACCCCAATTGTCATTCCGATTAGCAATCAGGGTGAGCCCGGGATTCCGGGATTCAGCCATCCCTCTTTTCTAATCTAAAATTGAAACAGTTATGGAAATCAACATCAAAGCAATCCATTTCGACATCTCCGAAAAACTCGTCGAATTCGTCAACAAGAAGATCGAGAAACTTCTGCGCCGTTTCGAAGCCATCAGCAATGCCGACATAAATCTCACGCTCGTAAAACCTGAGACCGCCAAAAACAAGGAAGCCGGCATAAAACTCAGCATCCCCGGCCAGCAGGACCTCTTCGCCTCAAAGACAGCCGACTCTTTCGAAGAGGCAGTCGACCTCGCTCTCGCCGCACTCGAGCCTCAGCTCGAAAAGGCGAAAGAGAAGAAATAAACAACCCTCACACCTTTGTTGCAGGCGGAACATCCATAAAACGTTATGTTCCGCCTGCATCTTTAAATCCACTGTACTTCCACCCCTTACGGCAATTACAATAACGTCTACTGTAAAATGCGAAAAAGCGTCATTATCGGTGGCATTGCCGCCGCAATCCTGGCTGCAGGAGCCGCCGTAGCCCTCCCCCTCGTGCTTTCCGGTGCGGATACTGAGACTGTAATCCGGATACCGGCCAACGCCTCTGCCCGTAACGTATCTGACTCTCTCTCAAAATATCTCGGACCATCCTACGCCTCAAAGGTGATGCGCGTGGCCCGCCTCAGAGGCTCCGACTTCTCCTCGCGCCACGGTGCATATCTCATTCCGGCAGGAACCTCTCCCCTCCGCGCCGAACGTAAACTCTCGCAAGGTGCGCAGCAACCTCTCACAGTTACTATCAACGGTTTCCGAACCCTCGCCAACCTCGCCTCAAAAGTATCCAACCGCCTCGATTTCACCCCCGACTCTCTTCTCAATTCGCTCAATAATCCGGCGGTGCTGAAAAAATACAACCTCTCCCCCCGCCAGTCTCTAGCCCTCTTCGTCGACGACTCCTATCAGTTCTACTGGTCGGCCTCTCCCGATGAACTCATAAAGAAAATCGGCGACAATTACCTGAACATCTGGAACGCTGACCGCACCGCCAAGGCTAAGGCTCTCGGACTCACTCCGGCAGAGGTGATGACAATATGTTCCATCGTCGATGAGGAGACCAACAAAGCTGATGAGAAAGGTGCCATCGGGCGCCTTTACATCAACCGTCTCAAGAAGGGTATGCCCCTCCAGGCTGACCCTACCGTACGGTATGCCCTGCAGGATTTCACAATACGACGCGTGAAGGGTGAGCCCCTCAAGACGGACTCCCCCTACAACACTTCCCGCAACAAAGGGCTCCCCCCGGGGCCGATACGCACCACCCGCCTGCGCACAATCGACTCCGTGCTCAATTCCTCCCCGTCCGACTATATTTATATGTGTGCCAAAGAGGATTTTTCAGGTTATCACAACTTTGCGGCCACCTACGACGTTCATATGGCAAACGCCCGCCGTTACCAGAAAGCCCTTAACGAGCGGAATATCCACTGATAACGGGCTGAAATTACAATGATATTTTGTAACTTTGCAGCCGAATTATGTCTAACCCAAAGGTAGAGCCCCTCAGATGAGAGCACTTTGCATCTTACTCCTCATATCCATTCTTTCCGTAGCTAAGCTTCAGGCTAACGGAAATACTGATGCACCCGTAACTCTACATGACCTCATATCCTCCAAAGCCGAAATCTCTCTCAATCCGGAAATCGGCCGTCTCTCCATTGACACCCGCGCCGTAACCGACTCCACACCTGAGCTCCTACCGTTGACCGAGACCCCTCAGCAACGCTGGTGGTGGAACCGCTTCAAGGCCGGTCATCTCGACCTCAAGGACACAACTGTGATATATCCCCGTTTCATGCAGTTCTGCCTCGATGTCTACAACTGGGGCGACAGGTTCTTCAACTCCTATGACCCGCAGTATGTGGTGGGCACAGGGAAACGCTGGAAAGCACGTGTTGTCAACGACAACTGGGTCGACAGCTACATCAAGACCCTCCCGAAGAATACCACCGTCAATATGCTCAGCGACCTCTACGCCAACATCGGTGCCTATCTCCAGTATATGGCGGTCAGTGTGGGATATACCTATGACATAAGCAATATCTTCGGAAATAACTCGATGGACCATAAGAAATGGGAATTCGGGTTCAACTGCGCACGCTTCGACGTGCAGCTATATTATCAGGAGAACACCGGAGGAACCTATCTGCGCAAATTCGGAAAGTATAAGAACGGAAGGCTCTTCAAGGAGCGCTTCCCGGGATTGCGTCTCTACACCTTCGGTGTCGACGCCATCTATTTCCTCAACAACCGGAAATACTCGCATGGAGCCGCCTATAACTTCTCCAAAATACAGAAGAAGAGCCAGGGTTCATGGATTGTAGGATTCTCCTACACCAACATCAAACTGAGTTTCAACTTCGCCGAACTCCCCGACAATCTCATGCCCTATCTCCCCATTCCGGCATCCGACTATATGTTTCATTATAAATCGTATGCAGCCGTTGTGGGTTACGGTTTCAACTGGGTGATAAAGCCTCGCCTCCTCTTCAATATCACCGCTCTCCCCTCGATAGGCATCACCCACTGCTACGAGGACTCGCTTGAGGGGGCCAAGTATATGGCCTCCGGCAACATCGCCGGACGAATGTCTGTTACCTACAACCTCAACAACGTATTCTTCAGCCTCATAGGCCGTATGAACGGCCATCTCTACAAGAGCGGCACTTACTCCCTATTCAGCTCAATCGAGAATTTCTCGGCAAATATCGGCATACGCTTCTGATTACCAACCTGTGCCGGCATCTTTCATAAACACGTTTTGATTGCAATTATCTGTTTTATAACATACAACATTTTTTGCCAACATCCTTTTTTTAACCTAATTTTGCATAAAATTGCACTATAACACGCGATTATATCTCAATCAATAAATGTTTAACTAAACAAACTCTACTTCGTGAAAACAAATTTACTCGCTCTCGCAGCCGGGCTTCTCTTTTGCGCCGGCAGCGCAAACGCCACATCATGGGGCATCGTAGGTGATTTCAACACATGGGACAATGACGTTGAGATGACTGAAACAGAAGACGGCAACTTCACCGTGACTATGGAATCTCTCTTCGGCGCTTTCAAATTCCGTGCCGACAAGAACTGGAATGAAAATTTCGGCGGTGAGGTAAACCGCATCATTGACGGCAACGGAACTGTGCCGGCAGTACGTGATGGCTACAATTTCGACACAGGCGGTGAGGTTCTCAACAACGTCACCCTCGTGCTCAACCCCGAATCACAGACTCTCACAATCTCCGGTCTCGACAAGGATCTCTCCCCCTACACTCCCCCCACAGAGGGCTCACTCTATATGCGTGGAACAATGAACGATTGGGGAGCCACTCCCGAATATATGTTCAACAACAACGGCAACAACACTTTCTCTCTCCATCTGAACACTCTCCCCGCAGGTGAGTTCAAACTTGCCGACGAAGCATGGGGTGAGCTTAACTTCGGTGGCGATTACACCATCACTGAATCCGGTACATTCATCCTCACACCAGCGGGAACCAATATAAAGGTAGAGGAGGATCTCACAAACGTCGACCTCTTCTTCAACCTGACTGACCTCTCTCTCGCGGTAACAGTACATGGACCGGTTGCTCTCTATCTCCGTGGTGGCATCAACAACTGGGGTGTCGATCCGGAATATAAGTTCGCCACAGATGACAACATCATCTTCACTCTACATCTCGACACCATGGGCACAGGTGAGTTCAAGCTTGCCGACGAATCATGGGGCACTTACAACTATGGCGGCGACTTCTACATCACTGGCGACACAACTTGCCAGCTTGTAGACAATGGCAATAACCTCTATCTGGCTGAGGAGCTCACTGACGTCAACCTGACATTCGACATCAACACTGCCCTCCTCACGATCAAGAGCAAGAACACCGGCGTATCTGCCATTGAGGCTGCTTCTGAAGAGGCTGTATACTTCAACCTTCAGGGCGTACGCGTTGAGAATCCCGAGAATGGCATCTTCATCCGCGTGGCCAACGGCAAGACTCAGAAAGTGGCTCTCTGAGACCATCACCGATAATACACACATAAAAAAATATCCCGCCGGAAATTCCGGCGGGATATTTTTTATGTGTGTTGTCAATTCAGATTAATCCTGATTGTTGTTGCGCGGAGTGAAACGGCGCGGGCCATTTCCGGGGCCACCGTTGCCGTCACGGCGGGGACGGTTGTCGCCACCCTCACGACGGGGGCCGTTGCCATCGCGGCGGGGACGGTTGTCGCCACCTTCGCGACGCGGACCACGGTCGCCACCCTCACGGCGGGGTCGTGCCTCACGCTCAACATAACCCTCGGGCTTCTCGGTGAGAACACGCATTGACAGACGGTACTTGCCGGTCTTCTTGTCAATCTCGATAAGTTTCACCTTAACCTTGTCACCCTCTTTCAGACCGCTCTGCTCCATAGAGTCAAGACGGTTCCATGAAATCTCGCTGATGTGGAGAAGACCGTCGCGTCCGGGCATGAACTCAACAAACGCGCCGAAGTCGAGGATTGAACGGACTGTGCCGTCATATACCTCACCCTCCTCAGGCTGAGCCACGATAGCCTTGATCTTGGCCAGAGCTGCGTCGATGCTGCTCTTATCCTTCGATGCTATCTCAACGCGGCCTATGCCGAGCTTCTCATCCTCATCGATCGAGATTGTCGAGCCGGTCTCCTCCTGGATGCCCTGGATAACCTTACCCTGCGGACCGATAACGGCGCCGATAAGCTCCTTGGGAATCTCAAGGGTAACCAGACGCGGCACATGAGGCTTGTAATCCTCACGCGGAGCCGGGATGGTCTCGCTGATGATATTGAGGATGTGCAGACGTCCCTGACGTGCCTGCTCAAGAGCCTTCTCGAGAATCTCGTAGCTAAGACCGTCGCACTTGATATCCATCTGTGTGGCTGTGATACCCTTCTCGGTGCCTGTCACCTTGAAGTCCATGTCGCCGAGATGGTCCTCGTCGCCGAGGATGTCTGAAAGCACGGCATACTTCACAGCACCCTTGTCAGAGATAAGACCCATGGCCACACCGGCAACGGGACGCTTCATCTGCACACCGGCGTCAAGAAGAGCCAATGTTCCGCCGCAGACGGTAGCCATCGAAGATGAGCCGTTGCTCTCGAGGATATCGCTGACGATACGGCAGGTGTAGGGGAAGTTATCGGGGAACATTCTCTTCAGGGCACGGTGTGCCAGGTTGCCATGGCCCACCTCGCGGCGACCCACACCTCTCTGAGGACGGGCCTCACCTGTTGAGAAGGGAGGGAAGTTATAGTGAAGAAGGAATCTCTCCTTGCTCTGGTTGAGAACGTCATCGACAATCTTCTCATCCAGTGTCGTACCCAGCGTGGCTGTCACAAGTGCCTGTGTCTCGCCACGAGTGAAGATGGCTGTTCCGTGAGGACCGGGCAGATAGTCGATCTCACACCAGATGGGGCGGATCTCGGTGGTCTTGCGGCCGTCAAGACGGATACCCTCGTCAAGAACGCAGCGGCGCATGGCCTCCTTCTCGACGTCATGGTAGTAGCGCTTCACCATGGCCACACGCTGTTCGGGCGTGTAAAGGGCGAGCTGCTCCTCGGTCATCTCGGGCAGATTCTCGATATATTCGTCGCATACAGCCTTGAAGCTGTCGTTACGCCAGTGCTTGTCGGCGCTGCCGGTTCTTGCAATGGCATATGCCTTGTCATAACACTTGGCCTCGACATCCGCACGCAGTGCATCGTCGTTGACCTCGTGGTTATATTCACGCTTAACCTCCTTGCCGGCCTCTTTCATAAGCTCAAGCTGGGCTACGCAGTGTTTCTTGATCTCTTCGTGGGCTACCTTGAGCGCTTCCAGAAGCTCTGCCTCTGTCACCTCGTTCATCTCACCCTCAACCATCATGATGTTGTCATAGGTGGCTCCAACCATCAGCTCGATGTCGGCGCGCTCAATCTGGTCAAAGGTCGGGTTGATAACCCATTCGCCATCCACGCGGGCCACTCTCACCTCTGAGATAGGTCCCTGGAAGGGGATGTCGCTGCACATCAGCGCCGCACTCGCCGCGATACCGGCCAGTGCATCGGGGGCATCATTCTCATCTGCCGAGTACATCGTGACATTCACGAAAGTCTCTGCATGGTAATTATCCGGGAACAATGGACGAAGAACGCGGTCAACAAGTCGTGATGTCAGGATCTCATAATCGCTCGCACGTCCCTCTCTTTTGAGGAATCCTCCGGGATAGCGTCCGATGGAGGAATATTTCTCTTTATACTCTACTGTCAGGGGCATGAAGTCTACTCCCTCATTTGCCTCCGCAGCAGAACACACAGTGGCTAAAAGCATGGTGTTCCCCATGCGCACCTCCACTGCACCATCCGCCTGCTTGGCAAGCTTGCCGGTCTCGATAGTGATCTTTCGGCCGTCGCCAAGCTCGATGGTCTTCTTTACTGGCTTTAACATAAATTTCTTTCTTGTTTTTTCTTCGCTGGGTAAAATTTTCGCAAAGTTAACATTTTTTTCTGTATAACTCTATTTTTCTCCTTAATTTTGCACTAATTTTGCATGTATTTCCCCCTCTCCCCTCTTACTCAAACCCTCCCCGATGGCTTCCAACACCTCACCCAACCGTTTCTTCAGATTCATAGCTTACCTCCAGATAATCGGCATTATCCTGGTGGTGCTGGGGCATTCCTTCCATGAATATCCCGATGGCGAATTCGGCACTTCCCTGCTGATTTACCGCATGATGCACAGCTTCCGTATGCCGCTCTTCATCTTCGTGTCGGGCTTCCTTATGGTGTTCACGACTCTGATGCGGGGCAGCATCCCTGCATGGCGCCGCTTCGCTGCCGGAAAGGTGCGCCGGTTGCTGATCCCTTTCATCACTCTGACGCTCGTTACCTTCCTCCCCAGAGCCCTCCTCTCGCATATGGCCGATGACCCGCTCGAGCTCTCCCCTCGCTCTGTCATATATTCCCTACTCTATCAGGACCATCTCGTCATACCCTATTTCTGGTTTCTGCAGGTGAGTATCGTGCTTCTCCTTCTCACTTTCGGCATTATCCTTATTGCCCGCAGGTTCAGGATCAACGACCTCTTCACATTCCTGGCACTCATAGCGCTCTATGCCATCCTCCCCCACCTTGACCTGGGAGCCGGCGCATTCTGGTCGCTGCGCGACTGCACCTCGCTCGCCCTCTACTTCGCCCTGGGATGCGCTTACGCGCGGTTCATGCCTGCCGTTGACCGTATCATACCCTGGGATTCGGTGATATTCTTGCTCATATCGGCTCTTTGCTGGGGCTTCCTCTTCCCCCTCACGGAGCATACCCCGTTCATGCCGCTATGCTCGATCTTCGGTATTATGATGTGCGTATCCCTGGCAAAACTCCTTGAGAAACACAACCTCCGGTTTCTTGACCACCTCATCGGTGCCAACTATATCATATTTCTCCTCTCATGGTATTTCAACGTCATCACACAGCAGGTGCTCCATCATTTCACCGAGCTCCCATGGTGGGTCTACTCTATCCTGTCGCTCCTCTGCGGCATCTACATCCCCTGGCTCGCCTACCGCTACATGACGCGCCATCCGCATTCGCGCCTCACGGCAGCCGCCAACCTCCTCCTCGGCCAATCCATCCGCCCGCCACGCTGAGCATTTTCTCCCCTCCCGGCCAAAAGATTTGTGTAAGTCAGAAACATCACTTATCTTTGTATCCTCAAAAACCAATCACGAAATGAAACTGATTTTTAAATGCAATAACGGCCGCACACTCCTCATGGCCGCTGCATCATCACTTCTCTTAGCTGCCTGCGGCGAAGCAAATTTCAAAATAAAGGGCGAGATTGATGGCGCCGACAATGTTGCCGTGGTCCTTGAAAAATCTGATTTCCACGGACGTTGGATTCCGGTCGACTCCACACGCACATCCTCCTCCGGATCATTCACAATCTCCCAGCCGGCTCCGGCCGCTCCTGACGTATACCGCCTGGCCGTCGACAATAAATTTATCTATTTCCCTATCGATTCGGTGGAATCCCTATCCCTGAAGACCACTCTCGCCGATTTCAGCTCAGCCTATACCATCTCGGGCTCGGAGAAGGCGGAGTCTATGGCACGCTTCGACAAGGAGGTGCTCGCGCTCCCGGCTAACATTTCGGCCGACTCTCTCGACTCGTTCAAACGTAACGTATATTCCAAATATATCAAGGATGCCCAGGGCTCTATCGTGGGCTATTATGTGCTCACAAAGACCATAGGTGAAACCCCGCTCTTTGACCCTGACAACGATTACAAATATTTCGCTGCCGTGGCTACCGGCTTCAAGGAACTGCGCCCCAACGACCCCCACACACGTCTGCTTGAGAAGACCTCGGTCGACGCTATGCGCCGCCGTAATTCCAACCGTGGTGCCGCCCGTCAGATTGAGGCTGAGGAGATTAAGGTAATCGACATCGAACTCCCCGACGAGAACGGCACAAACCGCCGCCTCTCCGATTATGTGGGCAACGGCAAACCTACCGTGGTGATGTTCACCGTGCTTACCCATCCGGAGTCACCTGCGGCTAACCTCGAGCTCTCGAAACTTTACGAGCGTATGGGACGCAACGTGAATTTCTATCAGGTGAGCCTCGACCCTGACCAGTATGCATGGCGCGATGCCGCACGCAATCTCCCCTGGATAACTGTCTTTGACGCCGACGGCGAATATTCACGCGCTGCCCGCGATTACAACGTGTCGAACCTCCCCACCTATTTCATCTATGACGCCCAGGGTGAGCTTAAGGCGCGCGCGGCTTCTGTAAGTGAACTTTCAAAACAACTATAATCCACGTTGAGCGATGCGATTCCCTCACTTTTTCCTGACTCTCCTCCTCTGCGCCGGTGCCTCGCAGGCTGTGGCCGACGATTCCCCGGTTCTGTCACTGAAACCCTCAGCCCGTATGCTTCTCGACGGCGCGCTCTATGCCTCGCCGCAGAAGGAGCTCTATCCTGACGGCATGGCTATTCCGGAAGCACGCCTCGGCGTGAAGATGAGCTACGGGAAATGGAGCTCCACTATCGACGTGGGCTATGCCTACGCGAAGGTGGGTCTGCGCAACATGTGGATTGAATATGGCTTCGACTCCCATAACGCCTTACGGTTCGGCAACTTCATCCATCAGTATGGACTTCAGTCAACATCCTCCTCGCTGAAATGCACCATGGAGCAGCCTACCGCATCGGCTCTCTACACACCCGGCATACAGTTGGGCGCCATGTTCACCCATTGGTCGAATCATCTTTACGCTGCAGCCAGTTTCCATGTGGAGAGCAGCGCCCTGACACAGGTGATGAACATGCCGCTCTTCAATCAGCAGGGATATGGCATACTCTCGCGTGTGGTCTACCGCAATCCATCCCCCGACGGACCGATATGGCATGTGGGTATAAGCGGCGGCTTCGCCACTCCGCAGCGCACAGTCAAGGATAACGCCGACATCCACGACGGTTTCACAACCTCGGCCAATTATCCTACGAAGGTGGTGCAGGCTTCTGAACTCGGTGTCACCGTCGACAAGGCCATGAACCAGTTCAAGTTCACCCCCGAGGTGGTGTTCGCCTATGACCGTTTCGCTTTCGAGGGGCAGTATTTCTTCCAGCAGATCAACCGCCGTCAGAATCTACAGGCTTTCCGTTCGCAGAGCGGATACGCCACTCTGCGCGGACTGATTATCGGAAAGCCTTACAGCTATGTCAGCTCTACGGCCCAGTTGGGCACACCCGGCAAAGGATCGCTTGAGTGCGTGCTCAACTATAACTACGCCACCCTCTCCGACTCTAAGGCGGGTATCTACGGCGGACGCGCCAACACATTCTCCGCTACCCTCAATTATTATTTCAACCCCTATATCACATTGCGTCTGAATTATTTCCATACACACGCGTGGGACCGTACCGATGTCGACCCCTCAACGCTCAATGGATTCCAGGCGCGACTCATGGTGCTATTCTGATTATGACCGACTGGAAAGACGCGCTCAGCGCACTCAAGGAGTCCGGCGAGATTCCTGTTGACAATACCCCCGACCCCTCCCCGGAGCCGGTGAAAAGCGACGCACGCCGCTCACCGCTGCACGTAGTGACCGACCGCAAAGGTCGCAAGGGGAAGACAGCCACTATAATCGAGGGCTTCGCCGGAACCGACGAGGAGCTCGAGGAGCTGGCACGCACTCTCAAGAACCGCCTCGGCACCGGAGGATCAGCCCGGGGTGGGGAGATTCTGATTCAGGGCGACCGCAAGAATGATGTGATGGCTCTCCTCAAAGAGGCCGGTTACAAAGTAAAAGGATAACTCACCATGCTGCAGCTTCAACGTGCCTCGGCCGGCTCGGGCAAGACTTTTACCCTGGCCAAGAAATTCATCTGGTTTCTTATCGCTGTAAGGAGCGGCGGCTCGTCATGGCGTCTGCGTACCGAACGCGAGATTACCGACGGGCTTAAACGTATCCTGGCCATTACTTTCACCAACAAGGCCACCAACGAGATGAAACTCCGCATAGTCGACAAACTCGCCGACCTTTCGCGGGCTGCCTCGGGGAAGCTCTCAGCGGCCGAGATCAAGAAAATCGACTATCTCTCTGAGTTCGCCGGGTCTTTAGGTGTGCCGGTTGAGAAAATCGGTGAATCGGCCGCCAAGGCACTCGCTGTGCTGCTCAATGAGTATTCCGACTTCAAGGTGTCTACAATCGACTCTTTCTTCCAGACTATCCTCAGGACGTTCGCGTATGAGTCTAACCTCAATGACACTTATCAGGTGGAGATCGACACCGCATATATAGCCACTGCTGCTGTGGATGCCACGCTCGACGACATCAATAATGCCACCGTCGGTTCCACGGCCTCATTCTGGCTCGGTATCCTGATGGACCAGGAGGCGGCCTCGGGCTCAACGCGCTGGAATGTCTTCCAGAAGAGCGACAGCGACCGCTCCATCTACACGTTGCTGCGAAATTCTATCCACCGTCTCGACAATGAGGAGTTCAAGCGCATACGCAATTCGCTCGACGCTTATTTCTCTGACTCTGACGAGACTGACCCGCTCGCTTCGGCCTATACCCGCCTGCGCGATTCAATTGAGACCCCGCTGAAGGAGTCTCTGGCCGAGGCTCAGAAGGATGCCCGCACCCTGCGCCGGATGCTGCGTGATAACAACGTTGACCCGGCGGCTGACTGTGTGCGTTATTTCGCCTCCCACCTCGACAAACTCCCTCGCCTTATCTACAATCAGTCTTCATCAAAGAATACATTCGCCCTGCTGAAACTCAAACCCGGCAAGACCATCTTCAAGAATGAGGCCGCGGTGCCTGATGCCGCCGCCATGCATGCCATAGCCATGAGGATGTATGAGAATTACGCATCCTGGCTGGAACAGCGCGCCTCCTCCCGCTGGATGCACTGGAAGGTATATTCCCGTCTGTTGCCTTATCTCGGCCTCATAGGTGAGACAAGGCGCAGGATGCACGAGTTTCTTGAAGCCAACAACACTATCCAGCTGGGCGAGACCAACTCCATGCTGCGGCGCATCATAGGCGATGACGACGCCCCGTTCATTTATGAGCGGCTCGGCTCGAGCATCAACCATTATCTGATTGATGAGTTTCAGGACACCTCGCGTCTGCAGTGGGACAATCTCCTCCCTCTTCTGCGCGAGAGCGATGGCCGAGGCGAGGATAACCTTATCATCGGCGATGCCAAACAGAGTATCTACCGTTTCCGCAACGCCGACCCCTCTCTTATCACCACACAGGTCCCCTCGGAATTCCCCATCCGTTTTGACGCGGGGATGAGCAAGGATGACAACACCAACTGGCGCTCCTGCCGCAACATCGTGGAGTTCAACAATTTCTTCTTCCATACGCTGATGACCGACCTCTCCACAATGTCGAAGGGGATTGTAAATCTCCCCGACCTCTACGGCAATGTGGCTCAATATCCCAACAAGCGTGAGCATGAGGGATATGTTGAGGTGAATTTCCTCTCTGACACCCCCGCCGAAGGGGAAACCGCTCCTCAGGAGGAGAAAGCTGACCTTCAGGAGATTGCACTGAGCCGGATGGGACCGCTCGTGGAGAGCCTGCTGCAGCGCGGCTACAACCAGCGCGACATTGCTTTCCTTGTCAACACGAATCAGCTGGCCAAGGATGTCATAGCAGCTCTCGTGGCTTACAACACATCGCTCCCACAGGGTGCCCGGCGCATAGAGTTCATCAGCGAGGAGTCGCTCCTCGTGTCATCTTCCGAGGCGGTGGGTATCATAGTGAGTGTGCTCCGCAAGATGGCCACAGGCTCTGACCTCCGCTTCAATTTCTATGCCATGCGCCATCCTGAGCTCTCGGCGGCCGAGCAGCTTCGCGGATTCTTGCGCGAGGAGAACCCCGTAGATGGCATAAACGAGATGCTGAGCCATATGCAGACTGTGGCTCTCCCGGCTCTCGTGGAGGCCATCACTGAGAATTTCGTCCCCGAGGATATGCGGCGCACCCAGGCTGTGTTCATAGCCGGACTCCAGGATATGGTGCTGGAGTATTGCGACTCGCATGCCTCTGACATAACATCTTTCCTCGACTGGTGGGACACCAAAGGGTGCACCCGCTCCATCTCCTCCCCGGAGGGTACGGATGCCGTGCAGATTATGACGGTGCACAAATCGAAAGGTCTGGAGTTCAAGTGTGTCGTACTCCCCTTCGCCACCAATTCCCTCGTGCCCGGTCCCCAGACCTCCGAATGGCGGTGGGTGCGTCCCGCATCATGTCTCCAGGATGGTGGCCTACCCCCCTTCATTCCGGTAGAGACCCTTCCTGACCTCTGCGACACCGAGCATAAGGATGAGTATGAGAGATATTTCGACCTCTATATGATGGATAAGCTCAACAGTTATTACGTTGCTTTCACACGTGCTGTTAATGAGCTCTATATCTTCACAAAGGAATCATCGCGCTCGCAGAGCATCGGTAAGTTCCTGCGCTCCATATGCACTGATGCCGATATCCGGCTCGGTGAGGTTTCCGACCCCGCGGCCCGCAGTTTCATGCCTGAGGAGGGGTTTGTGAAATGGAATGAAACGGGCGATGTGATGACTTTCGGCACACCCCCGGTGATAAAACCTGAGAAAAAGGAGAAGGAGAACGGCTCGGTGCAGCGCGTCATCGAGGAGTATGGTGTCGACAGCAGTCCGGCTATCCTGCAATATGTGGAGAGTGAGGATGACACTACGGCCACACTCCTTCCTGATGCCACCGACCCCGACCCTCGCTCGGAGGGGAACCTGCTGCATGGCATTATGTCGCTGATTGTGACACGCGATGACCTCCCGAAAGCCATCCTGCAGTCGCGCATGAGGGGAACGATCTCCTCTGCCCAGGCCATGGAGTGGGAAGGATTGCTCGCCGAGGCTCTTGACCGCCCGGAGGTGAGCGGTTGGTTCACACCGGGCTGGAAGGTCTATAATGAGCGCGATATACTCTCCGGCCATCAGAAGAACAAGCGCCCTGACCGCATCCTGATCGCCCCCGACAGGAGCCGGGCCATAATCATCGACTATAAATTCGGAGCCATTCCCAACAATGACTCCCATAAAGACCAGGTCAACGCCTACCGCCTTGCCTTGCGTGAGATAACAGGCATAAAACATATCGAGGGGCATATATGGTATGTGCGCGAAAACCGCATAGTGACCCTTTGATTTGGTTATTTCACGTTAAATCGTTAACTTTGCACCAGTAAACCAACACATTTTTATTTTGGATACAGACCCTTTACCATCTCCCTCACCCGCATTTACGCTGTTGATATTACTTTCCCAGGCCATTGAGTTCTGTGCCCCCGAGAACTGGACGTCATGGAGCTTCATTGTCATTATTGCGGCTTGTTGCCTTCTTGTGTCGGCCTTTGTCTCCGGCAGCGAGATAGCTTATTTCGGACTCTCCCGTTCCGACATCGAGGAACTCAGCGAGGACGATGACTCACAGAGCCGTAAAGCCTGCTCTATGCTTGGCGACAGCGAGCGGCTACTTGCCACAATTCTGATTTCTAACAATCTGGTCAACATCACAATGGTGGTGTTGCTCTCTTTCGCGCTCAATCAGGTGATGCGCATGAACAGTCCGGTGATGGATTTCCTTATCCAGACCGTTCTGCTGACTTTCCTCCTGCTCCTCTTCGGCGAGATATTCCCGAAGCTCGTGGCGCGAAACCGCACCATGAAATGGGTGAAGATGGCATCCTCACCCCTCATGCTCCTATATCGCCTCACCGGACCCATGGCCAGACTCATGGTAAGGTCGACACGCCTTGTCAACAAGATTGTCACCAAGAAGGAGGAGAACCTCTCAACCGACCAGCTGGAGAAGGCTCTCCAGATCTCTGACATCAAGGAGGGGCAGGATAAGGAGATGCTTGAAGGTATACTTACCTTCGGCGAGAAGGAGGTGAGCGATATCATGATCTCGCGCGTGGATATAACCGCAATAGAATATCACGACACCTGGAGCGAGGCTATGGATGTGATCCTGAAATCGGGCTACTCCCGTATTCCGGTCTATGACACGTCGCAAGACACCATTCGTGGCATCCTTTACTCGAAAGACCTCCTACCCTACATCGGCAAACAGGGGGATTCCTTCCGCTGGCAGACCCTCCTCCGCGAACCATATTTCGTGCCGGAATCGCGCATGATCGATGACCTTCTTGAGGATTTCCGTAAGAAGAAGATTCACATCGCAATTGTGGTGGATGAGTATGGAGGCACCCAGGGAATGGTGACCCTTGAGGATATCATCGAGGAGATTGTAGGCGAGATTGACGATGAATATGACGAATCGTCGAAGTCTTACCGCAAGGTCGGGCCCGACACCTGGATTTTCGAAGGGAAGACCCCCCTCGGCGACTTCTGCCATATCACCGGAATCGAGGAGGAGGAACTCGGCGACACCGGTGAGGCGGAAACTCTCGCCGGACTTCTTCTGGAAATCAAAGGTGATTTCCCCACACTGAAGGAGACCCTGCAGCGGGGCCCCTGCACTTTCCAGGTGGTACAGACTGAACGCCACCGCATCACAAAGATTAAAGTTACCTTAAAGAAATCTGATAATCCTGATAACAACGTCTGACATGGAATTCATTTACTGGCGTCATCCCACCCCGGTGGGTATTAATGTGGAGGAAGTCTCCGGCATGGAATCAAAATCGGGTCAGCTCTGGATCGAGATGGCCAAGCAGATATATAGCGAGAATGGGAATGACTCATACCGGGAGTTGGGGCATTTCGCTAATGGCGCACCTTTCCTTTACGGCTCAACGTCGCGCATATCAATCACCCACACGGGCCATCTGTTGGCTGTGGCCACCTTACCCAAGACACCGGAGGCGGAGCTCTCGCATTTCGCCCTGCGCACTGCCATGGGTATCGATGCCGAGAAGCTCGACCGTGAGCAGGTGCTGAAGATACGCGACCGTTTCCTTTCAGACTCAGAGAAAGCTCTTGTGCCGGCCGATGACCTGGAAGCCAACATCGTGGCCTGGACAGCCAAGGAGGCGCTCTATAAGGCAGCCATGACCCCGGGGCTCGACCTTCGTGAAGGGATAGTGCTTCACTCACTTCCGGCCATCGACAGGAAGATGAATCTCCCCGGCACCCCGGCGCCTGTAATAGGGAAAGCCACCCTTAACCTCATGATTGAGGAGAAAGCCCAAAGTGTGGATATGGAGCTATACAGCTACGACAGCGACGGCTACTGTGTCACTATAGCCTACTCCCCCAAGTGCGCCAAATTCTCGCGCCGCTGATTACTTGTAAGTCTCAGCTTGTGATGCAAGTCTTACTCGTAAAATATTGTTCTACCTCCTCTCACATTGTCAAATGAATAATACATATAGTTGGCATAGGCTGCTCCTTTCAAAGGAGTATATATGGAATCATTCTCCAGACGGTAGAGCATGGTCAATTTTTTTCTTTCTCCCATGCTCCAGGTATCTATCTCCACAATCTCATCCGGTTTAAGATCCAGTGTATCGACACACAGCCAGCCGTTCCGTATAAGACGTTTCTTACTTTTATCAGATATCCTGACACGCTCCCTTTCCAACGGCTCCCCATAACGTTCCATGTTCTCATAAAAACCTAAAGAAACACCCTTCTTCTTCAACCGTTCATAATTATAGAAATCCTCGCTATTATCAATCTGAGCCATCACAGCCTCATATTCCTTTTCATCTCCGATGTCCTGAACAAAATAATTAATTCCATGGCCATACTCTCCTACCGAAACATATACAACGTAGAAATGATGAGGAATTTCCTCCTCCCTATTTAAATGTGGGTAATCACGGAATACATCAGATATATAATTTTTCCTACTACTTTTGGGATTCCTGTCTCGTTCATAAGTCTCTACATAAACACAATATTCGTAATCCGGTATGTGAAACTCAAATTTGGTTTCCTCCGACAAGATTATTCGCTTAATTTCAAAGCTACCTCTTGTATTATCAACTATAAAATATAGATTCGGATATCCCCCATAGGGATATCTCCACTCCTCTACGTAATTTGGATTATCTGGATTCTTCTTGCCAACAAAAGAAAGTAGAACTGTCGAATCCTTCGGTTCCACATGAACTTCCATATCCAGAGCCTCTATTTTCTGGCAGTAACGTGGCCGTGTATAATCATCCGGTAAAATCCAGAAGATTGTATACATCTGAATGGCTATTAGCACTAACAGCGCGAATATCGCCACACATCCTATCCCTCCTTTTCTTAAAATTGATTCATTCATAATAAATCTTTTTATTACCATTAAGTATAAGATTTCCGACATTATACATATAGTTGGAATAAGCGGCTCCTTTCAAAGGAGTATATATGGAATCATTCTCCAGACGGTAGAGCATGGTCAACTTCTTTGATTCCCCCATACTCCATGTATCTATCTCCACAATCTCATCCGGCTTAAGATCCAGTGTATCGACACACAGCCAGCCGTTCTGTATAAGACGTTTCTTACTTTTATCAGATATCCTTACACGCTCCCTTTCCAACGGCTCTCCATAACGTTCCATGTTCTCATAAAAGCCCAATGGGATACCATCCCTCTTTAATCTGTCATATTTATAGAAATGCTCGGTATTATCTATCTGAGCCATCAGAGCATCATAATCCTCGGTATTGCCAATATTGTACATGCAATATTCAAGGCCTTCATTATAGCTCGCAAGTCTTATTGCCACGACAAAGTAATTCCAAGGAACATCTGATTCCCTATCCAACTGGGTAGCACCATTAAAATACTCCCCAAATGAAGATTTACGCGATGGAGTTTTTTCATAAGTCGAAACATACACGGTATAGTCATAATCAGGTATATGGAAATCCATAAAATAAGGTTCATCAAATCTGTGAGGCTCGTATTCACAATTGACTACCGCACCCGTAGGATATTCATATGATCTGGCGATATCTCTTTGTCAACCCAGGCCGTAGACATATCTCCACTTGCGTACGCAATGGAAGAGACACATAAGAAAAGAAAAAATAAGATATGTTTCATGGCGATAAAAGTCAGATTTGATAATATCTTTATAACGAAAAGAATACCAGTTATATTTCATTGTCTATATCAATTTTTTAGGGCCTGTACAATCCATTCTTTTAGAGTAAAGTTATGCTGGACAAGGAAACGAAACGATACAATACAAAACGAGCTGCAAAGCTTCGAGATGGAGCTTTACAGCTACGACAGCGACGGCTACTGTGTCACCATAGCCTACTCCCCCAAATGCCCCAAATTCTCGCGCCGCTGACCATACTCCGGGCGCTGACTCCTCCGACCGCTGAACATACTCTGGCCACTGGACATACTACGGCCGCCGGACATACTCCGGCAACTGGACATACAAAAGCGACTTAACCCTGAATTATCAGATGGTTAAGTCGCTTTTACTTGTGTAAACTTACCGGAGCTCAGCGAAGCTCTGAGAGACTCAGCTGAGAGCTGAATTACTCAGTAAAGCTCTGAATGACTCAGTAAAGCTCTGAATGACTCAGTGAAGCTCTGAATGACTCAGAGAAGGCTGCGGAGCTGGAGCACTACAATAGCGAGTCCAAGAAGATAGATCATTGCCACACCAAATCTGTTAGTGGCCGGTTTACGATTGGCAGAATCGTCAAATTGTACGTTAGTCTTCATAAAGCGTTGAATCAGGAGGGGTGAGGGTCGCTCACCCCCGGGGTTTGTGAATGTTTTCCTTTTGTCTTAGCGACACTGCAAAGTTAATACCTCACCCCTGCCAAAACTCTGCACCCGACTGTTAATAAATTTTAATAAAACGAAGGCCCTGCCATCACGACAGAGCCTTCGCAAAATATACTAAAGTTTATCATAAGATCATGTAAAACTTCATGATCACTATCACTATCAGTCTCGGCCATTTCCTCCGAAAATACGGAGAAGGAAGAGGAAGAGGTTGATGAAGTCGAGGTAGAGAGTCATCGCTCCCATTGTGGCGAGCTTGTCGGCCAACTGGGGTTCGAGATTGGCAGCGGCAAGACGTTTCACCGTCTGCGTATCCCATGCCGTCAGACCTATGAAGATCAGCACTCCGACAATCGAGATTATCCAGTCCATAGTGCTGCTGGCCACGAAGATGTTGACTACACTCGCGATGATGAGACCGAACAGGGCCATGATGAGGTAGGTGCCCATCTTCGAGAGGTCAGACTTGGTGAAGTAGCCATACACCGACATCGCACCGAACGTTCCGGCTGTGATGAAGAAGGTGTAGACAATGGTGCCTATCTTGTAAACAAGGAATATCGGCGCCAGCCAGCCACCCATCAGGGCTGAGAAGAGGCAGAAGAGTCCGAAGACAGCCCCCGACGACATCTTCGCCATGCGGGCCGGGATAACCCATGCCATCACGAACATGGCGATAAGCATACCCAAGAATACTATCTTGTTGCCAAGTATGATCGAGATAGCAGCCGGACTTGAGGCAATACCCAAAGCCACAAAGGCTGATATCAGAAGACCCACGAACATGCGGACGTAAACCCGCTTAAGCACAGCGTTTGTCTGGCTTACCACTCTTCCCGTCCCGTAATAGGGAGGAGGAGTCATGTTGGAATTGTTGTAATCCATATCTGTCAGTTTTGTTTTTTAATTAGACATTGGAGCGTCGCTCCGGTTTAATTCGCTATCCCTCACACATCACATGCGCTCGGGCATCTCCATTCCTAACAACGATACTCCGGCCTTCAGGGTTCTCGCCACTGTGGCTGAAAGGAGCAGACGGAGCTGTTTTACCTCCTCGTTCTCCTCTTTGAGGATTGAGTAGTCGTGATAGAACTGGTTGTATTCTTTTGCCAGGTCGTAGCAGTAGTTGGCTATCAGCGCAGGTGAATAGGTGCGCCCTGCCTCCTCTACCACACCCTTGAAATCAGCTATCTTCTGAATCAGGGTTGATTCCTTCTCGTTAGGCTCGGCTTTCGGGGTGGCGTTGAAGTCAACTCCTCCGGCCTTGCGGATAACCGACTGGATGCGGGCATAGGTGTACTGCAGGAACGGACCGGTGTTGCCGTTGAAGTCGATCGACTCTTTCGGATTGAAGAGCATGTTCTTCTTCGGGTCTACCTTCAGCAGGAAGTATTTCAGCGCGCCCAGACCCACCATGCGGGCCACCTCGGCAGCCTCTTCAGCAGGCATATCGGCAAAACGGTCGGCCGACATCTCGCGGGCATCGTTTACCATCTTGTCGAGAAGGTCGTCGGCATCCACAACCGTACCCTCGCGCGATTTCATCTTACCCTCCGGAAGCTCCACCATACCGTATGAGAAGTGGGTGAGGTCTTTACCCCATTTGAACCCGAGCTTGTCAAGAAGGAGCGAGAGCACCTGGAAGTGATAGTTCTGCTCGTTACCCACAACGTAGATCATCTTGTCGATGGGGAAATCCTGATAGCGCAGTTTCGCTGTGCCTATATCCTGGGTCATATACACCGAGGTGCCGTCGGCGCGGAGAAGGAGCTTGTGGTCAAGTCCATCGCCGGTGAGGTCGGCCCATACGGAGCCATCCTCCTTGCGGTACATGATACCCTTCTCTATGCCACCCAACACGAGGTCCTTACCCTCGAGATAGGTGTCTGACTCGTAATATATCTTGTCGAAGCTTACGCCCAGACGCTTGTAGGTCTCATCGAAACCGTCATAGACCCAGCCGTTCATGGTGCGCCAGAGCTCACGCACCTCCGGATCTCCGGCCTCCCATTTGCGGAGCATCTCGCGGGCCTCAAGCATGGAGGGTGCCTGCATCTTGGCCTCCTCCTCATCCATACCCTTCTCCACGAGGGCCTTCACCTCATCGCGGTAGTGCTTGTCGAAGGCCACGTAGAAGTCGCCGATCAGGTGGTCACCCTTCTTACCGGTCGACTCGGGAGTCGCCCCCTCGCCCCATTTCTGCCATGCGAGCATCGACTTGCAGATATGTATGCCTCGGTCGTTGACGATATTGGTCTTCACCACCTTATGGCCGTTGGCAGAGAGTATGCAGGCCAGTGAATAGCCAAGGAGGTTGTTGCGCACATGGCCTAAGTGAAGCGGCTTATTGGTGTTGGGCGACGAGTATTCCACCATCACAAGGTCGGAATTCTCGTCAGCTTTCCTGAAACCGTAGTCGGGGTCGGCTGCTATCGAATGCAGCACATTGAGCCAGAAAGCCGGATTCACAGTAAGGTTAAGGAAACCTTTCACCACATTGAATCTTGCCACTGCCGGTTCATTGGCCACGAGCCACTCCCCTATCTCTGTGGCGGTTGCCTCAGGATTCTTGCGTGACGCTTTCAGATAGGGAAACACTACGATGGTGAGGTTACCCTCAAATTCTTTCCTTGTCTGCTGGGGCACTATAGCCGACGGAGCCACCTCAGCTCCGTAAAGTTCTTTCAGGGCTTTCGATACGCCCTCTGTTATGATTGATTCTACTGTCATTGGTGTTGCAATGATGGAATTTGTGGTTCTGATGCTGATTTTCTGCAAAGTTAGCCAAAATTTCACACATTCGCAACTCTCTGCAACGTTGCAGCTTTGAGTGTGCCCTATTTCCAATTGAAAAACCGGCGTGATGCCTTGCAACGTCACGCCGGTTCACTTTCAATCAGTTCTATTCTTTATTTGCCAAGTTCATTGGCCGGTTTGAATTTCACTGTCTTGCGGGCTGCAATCGTGATCTTCTCTTTTGTCTGGGGGTTGATGCCTGTACGCTCGGGCTTCTCCACTACTGAGAATGTGCCGAAACCGATGAGCTGCACCTTGTCATCATTGGCGAGCGCCTGCTCTATTGATTCGAGACATGCGTCAAGAGCTGCCTTGGCGGCAACTTTGTTCAATCCTGCTTTCGCAGCGATTTCATTCACAAGATCTGTCTTGTTCATAACTCTCTTTTATTTTATAATTTTAACAATTGGTCACAAAATTACGACTTTATATAGGTTTCAACAAAAAAAACGGGGAAAATATTAATTACTCCCCGTTTTTTTTGATTTTTTTCTGAAGTCTATGGTTTACACTGCTGTTTTTACCTCTTTTTTCGCGTTTAAAACGTTTGCATAAACCTCTGACCTAAGCTTTGCATCACATCCTCAGAAACCGTTTCCGAAACAGTTGCTCAGATGTTGGGTGTGGACCATACTTTGGTGGCGCTGCATCTGCTTCCGGTCTTGAGATTACCAACCGTGAAGTCGAAATCACCCTCCTCCAGGGTCCATTTGCCGTCGTAGTTAACAAAGGCGAGGTCTGCGGCGGGAAGTGTGAACTCCACCTCGCGGCTCTCTCCGGGCTTGAGGCTCACTTTGTCGAACCCTCTCACCCGCACCACATCCGGGGTGATCGAGGCCACAAGATCGCTGCTGTAGAGAAGCACTGCCTCCATACCCTCCTTGTCGCCGGTGTTCTTTACGGTGACGGTTATCTTGAGAGTGTCGTCGGCTGTGAAGGTCTCTTTATCTATTTTCAGTCCGGAGTATTCGAATGTGGTGTAGCTCATGCCGTAGCCGAAGGGCCATTGCACGTCGATGTCGGCGTTGTAGTTGTAGGCGCCGCTCATGGTCTCGACTGTCTCGCAGGGCTTATGGTCGTAAGTGGCGAGTGAATGCACCCATTTTGGATAGGTGTAGGGGAGTTTCCCGCTGAAGTTTCGCTTACCTGCCAGGAGAAGGGCGAGTGCGTCGCCGCCGTAGTTGCCGGGCAAGAGCACATCCACTATGGCCGAAGCAAGGGGTTCAATCTCGCGTATGATGCGCGGACGCCCCTCGTTGAGCACGAGCACCACTGGCTTCCCTGTGGAGGCCAAGGCTTTCACAAGCGCTGTCTGGTTGGCTGAGAGCGTGAGGTCGTTGGTGTTGCCGGGGGTCTCGCAATATGAGTCCTCACCCACGCAGGCCACGATGATGTCGGCACCGCGTGCGGCGTTTACCGCGCTCTGTATCCGCAGATTGGTCTCCTCCTCCCAACGGCCATAATCCTGCACATAGTCCATACCTTGCTCAAGTATGACGTTCCCTTTACCGAATTCGTTGCAGAGAGCCTCATAGATGGTGTTGTATTGCTCATGGAATTTCGGGTCGTCGCTACCCTGCCAGGTATATGACCATCCGCCGTTGAGACTGCGCATTGTATTGGCGTTCGGCCCGGTCACAAGAATCCGTTTCCCGGCCGCGATGGGGAGGGTGGCATTCTCGTTTTTCAGCAGAATCTCACTCTGCAGGGCCATCTCGAGGGCTTTCATGGCATGCTGCTCGCTCCCGAAAAGGGGATAGTCTTTCGGTGCTGTCACGGGGTGGTCATAGAGCCCGAGACGCAGCTTGAAGCGGATCACACGCTCGGCGGCGTCTGTCACGCGCTCCTCCTTAACTTTACCCTCCTCCACAAGTTCTTTGAGGAGTGTGCAGAATTCGGTGTCGTATGGTGTCATCGACATATCTATGCCGGCGTTCACAGAGAGCATGATAGCCTCTTTGTAGTCGGCGGCCACCTTGTCACGTTTCCAGAGGTTGTGTATGTCGGCCCAGTCGGTCACAATCACGCCGTCCCAGTTGAGCTGCTCCTTTAGCCATACGGTGAGCATCTCGTGGTTGGCATGGAATGGCATACCGTTGTTGAGACCTGAATTCACCATCACCGACAGGGCTCCGGCGCGGATGGCCTCTTTGTAGGGATGGAAGTATTTCTCGCGCAGGTCAACGGGATTTACGGAAGCGGGAGTGCGGTCTTTTCCGCTCACGGGGTTTCCGTAGGCCATGTAATGTTTCAGGCAGGCTCCCACGTTTGACGTGCCGAGGTGATTGGGGTCATCCCCCTGGTACCCCTTCACCATCTCCACGGCCATGGCTCCGTTGATATAGGGGTCTTCGCCGAAGCTCTCCCATATGCGGCTCCACACGGGATTGCGCCCGAGGTCCATCACGGGATTGAACACCCAGGGTATGGCGCAGGCGCGGGCCTCGTAGGCTGTCACTGCCGCACCCTCCCTCACGAGGTCGCGGTTGAATGAGGCGGCCATGTTTATCTCTTGCGGGAACATCGTCCCTCCCAAGGTGTAGGTGCTTCCATGGTTCTGGTCAACTCCGAACACATCGGGCACCCCTATATATTTCATGGAAGCCTCCTGTATGCCGTTGATGATATTATACCATGTCTCGGGCGACTGGGCCTCGCCGATAGGGGTGTTGAGCACTGAGCCCACGCGGAATTGCTCGAAGGCCATCTTCACCTGATTCTCGTCGAGGGCTATCTTCCCATCTATCAGTGAGTCGGGACATATCACGCTGATGTTGATCTGGCACATCTGCCCTATCTTATCTTCGAGCGACATCCCGCCGACAATCTCTTTTACTCTTGACTCGAGGGCATCATCGGGGGCTATCGCCGGGATTGATGCGGTGTCGGACGAACTTCGTCCGCAGGCCACGGCCAATAAAGCCATGGCGGCAATGGTTAGATTTTTCATATCTGTCATGTCAGGTTTTAATATGATTTGCACTGGCAGGGCCATCCCCGACACGTCACTCCGTGCCGGGAGGGAGGAGGTCAATGGTGCTGAGAAGGGAGGTGGCACAAAATTACCAAAAAATTTCAAATTACAATCCCTAACGACCTTTTTAGTAAAAGATTTGTTAAAATAAACATATAACGGAATGTCCGGAGAGTCTTAGAAACGTTTAAACGGTTTCTAAAACCCCGTTTTTAATTGTAAGAGACAAAAGTTTTTCTTAATTTTGCGTCATGTTTGGAAATAGACTGAGTGGCATGGTGTCGCAGATACCCCCTGTCACAAAAAATCTTATATTGATCAATTTCATAGTTTGGGTCATCGAGGCAATTTTTCCACGGTTTGCCGACTCATTCTTCCTGCGTGTGCTCGGACTGCATTTCGTGTCGGCGAGCCAGTTCAATCCCATCCAGATTGTAACGTATCTGTTTGTGCATTCCCCGTCCACCCCGTTCCATGTGTTTTTCAACATGTTCACGCTCTGGATGTTCGGTTCGATTCTTGAACGGATATGGGGCTCGAAAAGGTATTTCATATTCTATTTCGTGTGTGGAATAGGTGCCGCTTTCGTGCAGGAATTAGTCTGGGCGCTGACGTGGATGAACGATTATGTCGCCGGCATTGCCCGCCAGAACGGACTCACCGCCGACAATATGCGCATGATTGTCGACCAGGCCCTTGCCTACGGCGACCATGACTTCACCATGGCTGTGGCTCAGTTCAAGAACT
Organism: uncultured Porphyromonadaceae bacterium; assembly: GCA_947575235.1. Taxonomy (GTDB): domain Bacteria; phylum Bacteroidota; class Bacteroidia; order Bacteroidales; family Muribaculaceae; genus Lepagella. Next base: position 27,071 of record CANPMT010000009.1, on the reverse strand, counting down.
CTATGGTGACCATCGGTGCCTCTGGAGCCGTGTTCGGCATTATCCTCGGATATGCCTTCGTCTTCCCGAATCAGCCGCTTTATCTCTTCTTCATACCGGTGCCTGTAAAGGCGAAGTATATGATGATCGGATATGCCCTGATCGAGTTCTTCTTAGGTGTGGCTGCATCCGACCTTGTGGCGCATTTCGCCCACCTCGGCGGTATGCTCTTCGCAATTATTATTTTGTTGTATTGGAAAAAGAAAGGGATTTTGAGAGGTGACAGATTTTATTGACGCTTTCAGACGGGCCTGCGGCTCGCGTGCCTTGGCATGGTTGATTGCCATCAACGTGCTTGTGTTCATATGGCTGGGGCTCACCAACCTCTGCTGTATGGCAATGGGCTTCCATGATGAGCTTTCAATCGATTTACTGTGCCTGTCATCTATTCCTAAGGTTGCCCTGGCGAAGCCATGGACACTGCTCACGTATATGGTGGTGCAGTATAATTTCCTGCATCTGCTCTTCAATCTGCTCTGGCTTTTCTGGTTTGGCATCCTGTTGCCTGAGTGGCTTACCGACCGTACACGTGTGCTGCTTTATATCGGAGGTGGACTTTTCGGGGCCTTGTGCTATGTGGGGGTCAATGAATTCTGGCCTGATTTCTATGCAGCCGGTTCTTTCCTCTGCGGATCATCGGCTGCCGTGCTTACCATCATGGCCGCGGCGGCCGTGTATTCACCAAACCGCTCCATAAGCATCATCTTTATCGGTGGGGTGAAGTTGAAGTGGGTGTTCCTTGCCTGCATCGCGCTTACTTTCCTCGGCTTCCGCGACAGTACTGTGGCCTCTCAGGCTGCCCATTGGGGTGGACTGGTTTTCGGCGCCGTTATCTCCTTAGCTTTCTTCCGACGCCCGGGCCGGCGTTACTCCCCTCGCAAGCATCTCCCCACAACCGCCCAGGAACTGTCGCGCATAGCGGTGGCCAAGGCTCGCCGCACGGTGCATCTCAATGTGCCGGGCAACAGTGAGGCCGTCACTAATGCCGTGGCAGGTCGACTCTCCGACACCGGACGCCTCGACCAGCTCCTCGATAAAATCCGCCTGTCGGGCTACTCCTCGCTCACAACCGGCGAACGTAATGAACTTAACGCTCTCTCCCAACGACTAAAACGCTGAAATATGTTTTCACTTCCGCTTCTGAGCCCCATATTCAGAATGGTGATGCGTATCATCTCTATAGTGGTGTGGGTGCTGACAATCTTCTCTGCCTTCGGTGGCAAATTCAATCCCGATTTCTTTACGATTCCGGCTGTGTTCTGTCTGGCATTCCCTTATTTCGTAATCCTTTCGGTTATCCTGGTTATCTTCTGGATATGCACAAAGGGGATTTTCTTCTCTGTGCTCGGAATCCTGACTCTCGTGGCTTGCTCGGGGCCGATGCAGGTGGCTGTGCCTATGCATTTCTCCAAAAAGGCTGAGGAGGGTCAGCAGACTTTCAAGATTATCTCCTGGAATGTGATCCACACCCAGGACCTCCGTAAACCTGACTATCCGGGCAACCGCGCCGTGCAGTATATGATTGAGTCTGACGCCGACATCATCTGCTGTGCCGAACTCAATAATTTCGGTCCGCAGGAGCTCAAGAACGCAAGCCCCACTCTTATCGACAGCCTTATCAGGAAGTATCCCTTCCGAGCCGGTCTCTCCTCTACCGATATAAAGATTATGTCGAAGTATCCGGTCGACCGCACCGGACTCTCATATATCAGCCAGACCGGTCATCACCGGTTTGACTTCTTCCGGGTGCACTTCCCCGGCGGCAAGAAGGTGAATGTGGCCATGGTGCATCTCTATTCCTACGACCTCTCGGAGGAGGAACGTAATGTCGTGAAGGAGATGAAATCGGTCGACGGCGCAAAGTCGAGCGTGAAGGAACTCAAGGGCACTATCCTCGCCAAGCTCCGCAACGCTTTCCATCAGCGCGCCGGGAATGCCGCCGAACTCAGGGCGGCTATCAACCAGATACGCCCCTCGGCCCCCCTTATCGTCTGCGGCGACTTCAACGACGTGCCGGCGTCATGGGCCTATAACATCATCAAGGGGGACGACATGAGGGATGCCTATGCCGAAACCAATTTCGGTCCGACCTGGACCTACAACCTGCATATGTTCTATTTCCACATAGACCAGATGCTCTATCGTGGCAACATCGAGGCGCTGAGCCTTAAAGTGGGGAAAATCAATACCTCCGACCATTACCCGCTTATCGGTGAATTCGCCTTTACCAACCCTGATTGACCTATAAATCAATACCATATCCTAACTTAATATTTTATGAACAGATTCCTTAAACTCGCGGCCGTGGCTCTCATGTGCGCCGCATCAACTCCCGGGATTATGGCAGACAACCATGCAAACCCGTTTCTGACCTCCTACCCCAACAAGTATCAGATTCCTCCTTTCGAGGATATCCGTATCTCTGACTTCATACCTGCAATAAAGGCGGGCATAGAGGAGCAGAAACAGAATATGTTCAGCATCACAGCCAACCGTGCCGTGCCTGACTTCGACAACACTATCCTTCCGCTCGAGAACCTCTCCCCGATTCTCGACCGCGTGGCTAACGTGTTCTATCATTACGACAGCGCTCTCTCTACAGATGAGTTCGCCCTGATGGCCGAGGAGGCTATACCCCTCCTCAATGAGGCCTCGAACCAGCTCAACCTCAACGAGCAGCTTTTCAACCGCGTGAAGGCCGTATATGACTCGCGCGACAAACTCAAGCTCTCTAAGGTGCAGAAACGTGTGGTGGAGAAGTATTACCGCCAGTTTGCCGAGCAGGGTGCCGCCCTCCCGGCCGACAAGAAGGCTGAGCTTATAAAGGTGAACGACGAGCTTTCGAAACTCTTCATCCAGTATAACAAGAACCTCCTCAACGCCACCAACTCTTTCTTCATAACCGTTTATGATAAGGATGACCTCAAGGGACTCCCTGAATCTTCGGTGAGCCAGGCTGCCCAGGAGGCCAAGGCCAAGGGTCTCGACGGCCTCTGGGTCTTCACTCTCCACGCCCCGAGCCGCCTGCCGGTGCTGCAGTATGCCGAAAACCGTGGCCTGCGCGAGACTATGTACAAGGGCTATACCTCTCTCGCTTCTTTCGGCGAGAACAATAACTATCCGGTAATCGAGCAGATTGTGAAGCTCCGCGCCCAGAAAGCCAAGATCATGGGCTTCGACAACTTCGCGCAGATGATGACCTCGCGTGTGATGGCACAGACTCCCGAGGCTGCCACTAATCTCCTGATGCAGGTGTTTGAGCCGGCTGTGAAGAGAAGCGCCGAGGAGGTGGCCGACATGCAGGCTATCGTGGATGCCGAGAATGGCGGCTTCAAGATCGCTCCCTGGGATTATTATTACTATGCCGAGAAGGTGAAGAAACAGAAGTATGACCTCGACGAGAATGAGGTTCGCCCCTATTTCTCACTTGACAACGTGCTGAAGGGTCTCTTCGGCGCCGCCGAACGTCTCTATGGCATAAAGATGGTGGAGATGCCCGACGCTCCCCATTATATGGATGAGGTGACTGTCTATGAGGTGCAGGACGCCAAGACCGGCGACCATGTGGCCGTGTTCATGACCGACTATTTCCCGCGTGCCTCCAAACGCCAGGGCGCATGGATGGAACAGATGCAGAGCTGCGGCCTATATGAGGATGGCAACCGCCGTCCTATAGTGTATAATGTGGGCAACTTCACCCGCCCCGCGGGCGACACCCCGGCTCTCCTCACTATCGATGAGGTGGAGACTACTTTCCATGAGTTCGGACATGCCCTGCAGTCTATCCTCTCGCAGGCACCCTACCGCTCTATCGCCGGAACCAACGTCGACCGCGACTATGTGGAGATGAGCTCGCAGCTCAACGAGCATTTCGCTTTCTCTCCCGAACTTCTCAAGACCTATGCCGTGCATTACAAGACCGGCGAGGTGATTCCCGATGAACTTATCGAGAAACTCAACAATGCCTCGAAGTTCAACCAGGGCTTCACTACCACCGAGCTTGCCGGAGCCGCCCTCCTCGACCTCGCATGGGGTCAGACCGACGGCGAGGGTGTCGACGTTCCGGGATTCGAGGCCGCTTTCGCTGAGAAGATCGGTATGCCTGAGGAGATAACTTACCGCTACCGCTCACCCTACTTCAAGCATATCTTCGGCGACGACGGCTATGCTTCCGGCTATTACACCTATCTCTGGAGCCAGGTGCTCGAGGCCGACGCATGGGAGCTCTTCGAGAAGAACGGTATCTTCAATCCCAAGACTGCCGCTGCCTACAAGAAGTATATCCTTGAGAGCGGCGACACTGAGGATCCGATGGTGCTCTTCGAGAAGTTCAGAGGTCACAAGCCCGATCCCCACGCCCTTCTCCGTCTCCGTGGTTTTGAATAATCCTCTTTTTACGGCACTGTAATATCCTATGCAAGAACCAACACTCTGTATGGATGAACTTTATATGAAACGCGCCCTTCAGCTCGCTCACGGAGGTGAAGGGCGCGTTGCCCCTAACCCTATGGTGGGGGCTGTGGTCGTGGCCGATGGCCGCATAATCGGCGAGGGTTTCCACCGCACTTATGGTGGCCCGCATGCCGAGGTTAATGCAATCGCCTCCGTGCGCGAGGCTGACCGTCATCTGTTAGGCGAGTCTACAATCTACGTCACCCTGGAGCCTTGCTCACACTACGGCAAGACCCCTCCCTGTTCAAAACTGATAATCGACACGGGGATACCCCGCGTCGTGGTGGGTGCCCCCGACCCTAACCCGCTTGTGGCCGGAAGGGGAATCCGTATGCTGCGCGAGGCCGGAATCGAGGTTGTGGAGAATGTGCTTCTTGATGAGTGTCTCGAGATAAACCGCCGCTTCATGAAGGCGCAACTCGAGCCGCGCCCCTGGATTCAGCTGAAATGGGCTCAGAGCGCCGACGGATTCATGGCCGCCACCAATGAGAAGGGTGAGCCGCAGCCGGTAAAATTCTCGAATCCCCTCTCTTCGGTGTGGATGCATCGTCAGAGGGCTATGTCGGAGGCTATAATGGCGGGCGCCAATACTTTGCGTATCGACAATCCCAAGCTGAATCTGCGTTTCTGGCCGGGGAAAGACCCGGTGAGAGTTGACTGCTCCGGCTGGATCGACCCTCTCGCCACTGTCACCTCTCTGCGCCAACAAGGCATTACATCTCTTATGGTGGAGGGTGGTCCGACACTCCTCCGGAGTTTCATCGAGGCGGGTCTTTATGATGAGATCCGCGTGGAGACCGCACCATTCACCTTAGGCTCCGGACTCAAGGCTCCGGCCCTCCCTGATGCACTCACTTTGGCCTCTTCCGAGTCTTGCCGAGGGAACCGTATTGAATTTTTCAGACGTTAATTTTGAATTTTTCAGACGTTAAAAAGCTCTAAAAATCTCTTATTAGTTAAAATCAGCGGTTTTTATTCCCTATTTTTCGCCAAGAAATACTAATTTTGCAAATTGTAACAAGTGTGTCCGCGTGAAAAGTCCCTGAAAAGACTCTCACGCGCCCACCCCTAACCAATGACATCGATAGTGAATAAGTCACTTTTCCACAGATCCGCATTACTGCTCCCGGCATTGCTTACAGTGCTGGGAATGGCCTCTTCATGTAATTCGAAATCAGATCCTGACGAAGAACAGATAGCGGTGACAATCTCCACAACCGCTGTGAAGGACTTCTCTCTGAAGGCCAATGCCAATATCCTGGCTAACCTCGATTCGGTATTCTTCTCGATCGACCTTAACCGGGGCGTTATTTTCAATGCCGATTCCCTCCCCAAGGGAACCGACATAACCCGTATGGTGCCTGTAATCACTTTCACCACAACCATGTCGAAGGCTGATATTGTGGTGAGTGAGCCCGACGGCACCACTATCAAGACGGTCAATTATCTTGAGACCACCACCGACAGTATCGACTTCACCAAGAATGTGGCTCTCAACGTCACAGCTTATGACGGCGAGACTAACTATACTTACCGCATCAAGGTGAACGTGCATGAACAGGTACCCGACTCCATGATGTGGGACCGTGAGGCTGTGGCCAAACTCGCGGCCCGTCTCTCTTCTCCCCGCCTCCAGAGAAGCGTGGAGTTCAAGGATAAGGTCTATTCTCTGGTCAAGGAGAATGACGGCTCGCTCACGCTGGCCACCTCTTCCGACCTCTACAAGGGTGTCTGGAGCAAAAAGGAGACCACTCTCCCCTTCACCCCTGACCTCCGTTCATTCACAGCCACCACCACGGCTCTCTATATCCTCGACGAGGGGGGCACTCTCTATACATCGACCGACGCTGAGAACTGGACCTCTACCGGTGAGCAGTGGGTGTCGGTAATCGGTGCTTATATGGATAGTCTGCTCGGCATTCGTTCCGACAACGGCCTGATGCATTGCCATTATCCGGCCTCGGCATCCATCGCCGACGCTCCCGTTGCCGCTGACTTCCCCGTGAGCGGCAGAAGCGATTTCCACACTGTCGAGACCAAGTGGGCTACTGAGCCTTACGGCTTCTTTGTAGGTGGCACTCTCGCCGACGGCTCACTCTCGTCAGCCACATGGGCTTTCGACGGCTCTGTATGGACCACTATCGATAATCTCGCGGCTCCGGCTGTGACCGGCGCTTCGGTGGTGAAGTATGTGGCCTGGCGCAACACCGGAAGTCTCTTCCACCAGATTGAGTTCGAGACCTGGATGCTTATCGGCGGCAAACTCGCCGACGGCTCGATGAACCGTCACATCTATCTCTCGCCCGACAATGGCGTGACCTGGAAGGAGACTGACTCCCTCATGGATATGCCTGACTATCTCCCGGGCCTCTACTCGGCCGACGCTATCGTGCAGGAGAAACCGCTCAACGCGAGTCTCACCGATTACTGGACCGATCTTCCGGCCCGTAAACCGGGACGCTGGCTCACCCGCTCGTATACTCTCGACGGATATGAGATTACCTGGGATTGCCCCTACATATATCTCATAGGAGGCATCACAGCCGATGGCTCTCTCTCCGACACCATCTGGCGCGGTGTGCTCACCCGTCTTGAATTCACACCCCTTATCTGACACGGCTTTGCTCAAGAAACTGTTGCTTATCGTCCGGATCTTTATCCTGCTGCCGTTAGCTTGCAACGTGGCTTCCGCACAGGAGGACTATCGGTTTGACGCCGGTGGCGGCGTCGGCATGACCGGATACTTAGGCGACGCCAACACAGCCAACCTCTGGAGCAACCCCTCCTGGGACCTGGAACTGCTGTTCCGCTATCTCCCCAACACCAGATGGGCGTTCAAGACAAACTTCTATGTCGGCGGTCTTTCGGGCGACTCGGCCAAGATGACCAATGTCTTCCCTGACGACCAGACTTATAAGTTCACCACCACATTCTACGAACTGAGCGAATTGGCTGAGTTCAATTTCTTCAGCTACGGAATGGGTGAGTCTTACAGGAAACTGAAACGTATCACCCCCTATATCGCTGGCGGTCTCGGCGTCACAGCCTGGAGCGTCGGCGGAAAGATGGGCGCCGCTCTCACCATCCCTTTTGGTGTCGGCGTCAAGTATAAACCCTCCAGACGGCTCAACCTCGGCCTGGAGTTCCTCATGAAGAAGACTTTCTCCGACCGTCTCGACGGCTCCCCCCTCGATGACCCTCTCGGTATAAAGAGCTCTTTCATGAAGAACACCGACTGGTATTCCACCCTCACCTTCACGGTGAGCTACGAATTCAGCAAGCGTTGCGCCGTATGCAACTATAAAGATTGACACATCATGGATCAACTTCAGAAAAAAATTGACCTGCTCGACAAAGACCGTATACCGGTACACGTGGCCATGATTATGGATGGCAACGGCCGTTGGGCTAAAAAACAGGGTTTCAACCGAAGCGACGGACACGCCGAAGGCGTCTCCACCGTGCACCGCGTCACCCAGATGTCGTCTGACCTCGGTGTGAAATACCTCACTCTTTATGCATTCTCTACCGAGAACTGGAACCGCCCTACCGACGAGGTGGCTACCCTGATGTATCTCATCGGCTGGGCCATCGAACGTGAACTCCCTGAGCTGCTCCGCAATAACGTGCGCATACACCTGCTCGGCGATATCGAACGCATCCCGGAGGAACCTCGCCAGCGTCTCTTCTACGCCCGCGATGCCACGGCTCATTGCACCGGCCTGCAGCTTAACATGTGTCTCAGCTATTCCTCCCGTTGGGAGATTACAGAGGCAGCCCGCCGCCTGGCACGACGCGCCGCCGCCGGCGAACTCGACCCCGAGAATATCTCGGAGGAGATGTTGGCCGATAATCTCACTACGGCCGGCATACCCGACCCTGACCTTCTCATCCGCACCGGCGGTGAGGAGAGAATCTCAAACTATCTCCTCTGGCAGATAGCTTACAGCGAACTCTATTTCACCCCTGTGCTCTGGCCCGACTTTACCAATGAGGAATATGTCGACGCTATACTTGACTATCAGAACCGCGAACGCCGGTTCGGAAAAACAAGTGAGCAGGTGCAGAACAACGAATAATTAATTCCACACCCCAGAATGAATAATCTGCTGAAGATTTCTTTTATTTCGATAATGATGGCCGGCGGTGCTAATGCCATCGCCCAGAACGCTGCCCCTCAGGTGGTGTCTGACACCATATATAACCCCGACATCATTTATTCCCCGATCCCTAAGTCTTATGAGATTGCCGGAATCAATGTCGAGGGTATATCGCATGTCGATGACTATATCATTATCGCAAACTCCGGCCTGTCGGTGGGCGAACGTGTCGATATCCCGGGCGACGCCATGACCAACGCCACTAAACGTCTGTGGCGCCAGGGCCTCTATTCCAAGGTGAATATCACAGCCGATAAGATACATGGCGACAAGGTGTGGCTCACCATTCACCTCCGCCAGCAGCCCCGCATGTCGGAAATGCGCTTCTCGGGTGCCAAAGGTGGCGAGAAGAAGGATATCCAGGAACGCCTCGCAATGGTGCCGGGACAGCAGATAACGCCCAACATCGTAGCCCGCGCCACCCAGATCATAAAGGATTATTATGGCGGTAAGGGCTTCAAGAATGCCGTTGTGAATATCAGGCAGGTGCCCGATATCTCAAAGGAGAACCAGGTGATTCTCGATGTCAACATCGACCGTCACAATAAGGTGAAGGTGCATAAGATATATATCACCGGCAATGACGTGCTCTCCGACCGTAAGGTGAAGGGCGCCATGAAGAAGACCAACGAGAATGGCAACATCCTCAACCTCTTCAAGCAGAAGAAGTTTGTCGATTCCGACTATAAGGACGACAAGGTGCGCATCATCGACAAGTATAATGAACTCGGCTACCGCGACGCCCGTATCGTCAAGGACAGTGTCGTGAAGTATGACGACAATACCGTCGACGTATATCTCGATGTGGAGGAGGGTAACAAGTATTATATCAGTGACATCAACTGGGTGGGCAACACCATCTATCCCACCGAGACCCTCAACCAGGTGCTCGGCATATATCCGGGCGATGTCTACAACCAGAAGCTTCTCGACAAGCGCACCACCGAGGATGACGATGCCGTAAGCAACCTCTACCTCGACAACGGTTACCTCTTCTTCAACCTCGTGCCTATCGAGGAGAATATCCAGGGTGACAGTATCGCCCTGCAGATGAGGGTTATCGAGGGTCCTCAGGCAAAGATCAACCGCGTGGTGATCAATGGCAACGACCAGCTGTTTGAGAAGGTTATACGCCGTGAGCTGCGTGTGCGCCCGGGCGACCTCTTCTCGAAGAGCGACCTCATGCGTTCGGCCCGTGAGATCGCGGCTTCGGGCCACTTCAACCCCGAGACTATGGATATCAAGCCTGAGCCTAACGAGAGCGACGGCACTGTGGATATCGTATTCAATCTCGAAAGTAAGGCCAACGATAAGGTGCAGCTCTCTTTCGGCTGGGGCCAGAGCGGTGTCACCGGCCAGGTGGCTCTCTCATTCTCCAACTTCTCGATCAAGAATCTCTTCAACCCCGGTTCTTACAGAGGTATAATACCGCGTGGCGACGGCCAGACCTTCTCGATCTCGGCCCAGACCAACGCAAAGTATTACCAGAGCTACAGCATCTCGTTCTTTGACCCATGGCTCGGCGGCAAGCGCCCGAACTCACTCTCCGTGAGCCTCGACTACAGCCGTTCCACCGGAATCAACTCAAGCTTCTATAACAACCAGTACCTCTACGGAGGTTATGGCAACCTCGGTCTTAACGGCCTCTATAACTACGGCTCTTACGGCAATAACGGCTACAACTACTACGAGAATGCCTACGACCCCAACAAGGTGCTCCAGATGGCGGGTGTGAGCGTCGGATTCGGTACGCGCCTCACTTGGCCTGACGACTATTTCCAGTTCCAGGCGGTTCTCTCTTACCGCTGGTATTATCTCAAGAACTGGGAGTATCTCTATTATATGAGCAACGGTATCTCGAACTCGCTTACGTTGGGGCTCTCTCTCTCACGAAGCAGTATCGACCAGCCGATTTACCCGCGCCGCGGTTCGCAGTTCTCGATCGACGTCACCCTTACGCCCCCCGCGAAACTCTTCTCGCGCAACAAGAACTGGGAGGAGCTCTCGCGCCTCGCTGCCCGCAGCAACACCGACACGGAGAGCCGCGAGCGTGCCGCCAAACAGCTCTACAAATGGATCGAGTATTACAAGATCAAGTTCAAGAGCCGCACATATACCCCGCTCACCGACCCTGACGGACAGTGGACTCTTGTGATGATGACCCGCGCCGACTTCGGTCTGTTAGGCTCATGGAACAAGTATTTCAAGACTCCGTTCGAGACATTCTACTTCGGTGGCGACGGTATGTCGGGAAGCTACACTTATGCCACAGAGACCATCGCCATGCGTGGTTACGAGAACGGACAGTTCACCCCCTGGGGTTATGAGGGTTACGCCTACGGACGTTTCGGCATGGAGCTCCACTTCCCCTTCATGCTCCAGCCCTCAACAACTATCTACGCCTTGGCATTCGCGGAGGCAGGTAACTGTTGGACCTCTGTGAAGGATTTCTCACCCTTCAACCTGAAGCGAAGCGCCGGTGTCGGTATCCGTCTCTATCTCTCGATGCTCGGTTTCCTCGGCATCGACTGGGGTTACGGTTTCGACAAGGTATGGGGCACACGTGGCGGAAGCCAGCTCCACTTCGTGCTCGGCCAGGAGTTCTGACCTTTTACGGCTGCGACAAGGGGAGTTCCCGCTCCGGTGCCTCCCCTTGCCCCGCCGCAGTTTAAACTTTGTTAAGAATAGGTTGTTTAAACTTTGGCACTCTTTCGCAGTCAATTGTTAAAAACGAAAATAGGAATGAACATGAAAAAGCTACTTATCGCGCTTGTTGTCGCCATCTGCGGCATCGGTATGGCTTCGGCCCAGAAATTCGCGCTCGTCGATATGGATTACATACTCCGCAACGTCCCGGCCTATGAGATGGCCAACGAACAGCTCAACCAGGTGTCGCAGCGTTGGGAGAAGGAGGTCAACCAGCTTGCCCAGGAGGCTGAGACCATGTATAAGAATTACCAGAGCGACATGGTGTTCCTCACCGACGACCAGAAGAAGAAACGCGAGGAGGAGATTGTGGCTAAGGAGAAGGAGGTCACTGACACCCGCTATAAGTATTTCGGCCCGGAGGGTGAGCTCTACAAGAAACGCCAGTCTCTCATGAAGCCCATCCAGGAGGATGTCTACAACGCCGTCAAGGCTGTGGCCGAGGAGAAGGGTTATCAGACCATCTTTGACCGCGCATCCTCGCAGAGCATCGTTTTCGCTTCGCCGCGAATCGACGTCAGCAATGAAGTGCTTGCAAAATTGGGTTATTCCAAATAATTTAGTTAATTTTGCGAGTCTTAATTTCAGCGGCTCTCACACCTCGCTCCGCCGCTGAAGTGAACAAACCCGAAAATATAAACAAAAAATAATCAGTCAACAGTAATGTTTAAGAAAATCTTGTTAGTGGCTGCCCTGCTTATTCCGATGCTGGCATCCGCACAGACACTTAAGATCGGTCTCGTCGACCAGAATGAAATCCTCGGCAAAATGCCCGACACAGCTGCCGCTCAGAAGCAGATAGAGGAGGTTTCAAAGAAATATGACGATGAATACCAGAAGCTGAACGAGGAGTTCAAGCGTATGTATGATGAGCTCCAGAACATGAAGGAGGATGAACTCCCTGCCATCAAGGAACGCAAGACTCGTGAGTTTACCGACTATCAGCAGAAGATCCAGCAGTTCGAGCAGACTGCAATGGGCGATATCCAGAAGATGCAGCAGGATCTCATGGCTCCGATTGTGCAGAAAATCCGCGCAGCCATCGAGTCAGTAGGCAAAGAGGGTGGCTACTCTCTCATCCAGGACAAGAATCCCCAGATCACCATCTATTTCGATGCTCCTGTGGTTGACCTTACTCCCGAAGTAAAGGCTAAACTCGGTATCAACTGATTAAATCCGGACTTAACTTCATTTGGCTCTTCTTGAACCAAGTGAGCCCGAAAAACGATATATAAGGCGGAGCATCACGGTGCTCCGCCTTTAATCTTAACCGGCTATCCTCACCGGAAGCCGTTAATCTTAATTTTTCGCTATGCCGATCGGTATCTTCGACTCAGGCTACGGTGGCCTCACCATCCTGAAGGAAATAAGGGAGCGTCTCCCGCAGTATGACTATCTATATTTAGGCGACAATGCCCGCGCACCTTACGGGGCCCGGTCGTTCGATATTGTCTATGACTTCACCCTGCAGGCTGTGAAGGCTCTCTTTGAACGCGGCTGCCACCTCGTTATCCTGGCCTGCAACACCGCTTCGGCAAAGGCCCTCCGTTCTATTCAGCAGAACGACCTCCCGCAAATCGACCCCTCACGGCGTGTGTTGGGGGTGATACGCCCTACGGTGGAGATTATTCCGCAACTCACGTCCACAGGCCACATCGGTCTGTTGGCAACCCGGGGCACAGTGGCGAGCCATTCCTATGCCCTGGAACTGGAGAAGAGCTCACCTGAGATGACCATCACCGAACTCCCCTGCCCCATGTGGGTGCCTCTCGTGGAATGTAACGAGACCGACACCCCGGGAGCGGATTATTTCGTCGAGAAGTATATCAGCGAGCTTTTAGGTGCCGACCCGGAGATTGACACCATCGTGCTTGGCTGCACCCACTACCCTCTCCTGCTCCCGAATATCCGCAAATTCGTACCCCCGCACATACGTATCCTGCCGCAGGGTGAGATTGTGGCCGCCAGTCTTGAGGATTACCTGCACCGTCATCCTGAGATTGATGCCAAGTGTACTAAAAACGGCACAACCTCCTTCCTCACCACGGAAAGTCCCGACAAGTTCGACCCTCTGGCCGGAATCTTCCTCGGCTCACCCGTGGCCTCCACCCACATATCCCTGTAAACTATACCCTCCTCTTGTAATGAACAACTACCTCTACCACATCATGACACTTGACGAGATTAAGACATTGGCTCCCGCCGAGGCTATCATACGCCTCGACGCCTTTATCGTGGCCCATCCCGACAATGATGAGGCCTATACTCTCCGCGGTCTGCGCCATTGGGCTCTGCAGCACCGTTCGTTGGCTATCAACGATTACCTGGCCGCTCTCAGCATCAACCCTGCGAGCCGCGCCCGCCAGGCCCTCGACGCAGCCAACGATATCCTGAATTACTATAACAAGGATCTCTATAATCCCTGATTCCCCATAACTCCCGGATTCCTCATAACTTCCGGATTCCCCTACCCTTTGAATTCTCCATGAAACGCTATCTTCTCAACATATTGCTACTTTCGGCGGCCTCTGCCGGTGCTGTCTCCCCGATTGATCTTGTCGATACCCGGGTAGGCACCGCTTTCGCCACAACGGCCACTGCCGGACTGTTCGGAAAGGGTTCGGAGGAACATGGCCAGACTCTCCCCGCTGTGGGCGTGCCCAACGGCATGACTCTCTGGACTCCGCAGACCCGCGACACCGAACTGAAGTGTATCGCCCCTTATTATTACCCCGACTCTCTACTGCAGGGATTCCGCAACAGCCACTGGGTGAACGGTGGCTGCACACAGGATTACGGTTCGATGACGCTCCACGCCATGTCGGGGAAGCTCCGCACCACCCCCGCCGCCCGCGCCTCTCGCATCGACCGTGAGTCTGAGTGCGCACGTCCCGACTATTACTCGGTATATCTTCCCGACGAGGGGGTGAAGGCTGAGATGACCGGCCTCTCCCGTTCGGGAATATTCCGCTTCACTTATTCCGAACCGGGAGTGGCTCACCTTGTGGTGAACCCTAACTCCGACGAGGGGGTGGGAACCATCGAATATGACCCTCTCTCTCACGAAATCAGAGGTTCCAACCCTATCCACCGCATCTATCAGGGGTGGGGGGAACCGACGGGACACTCTGGCTGGTTCGTGGTGAAACTCCCCGCCGACCTGAAGATAACCGATTACGGCACTTTCTGCGGCGACACCATATCCTCTCAATCCTTATCCATATCCGGCAAACCCGGCATAGGTGTCTATATCTCTTTCAATGTATCTCCGGATAATCCGGTGGTAATTACCGCCGGTTCCTCATTCACCACTGCCGAGGGGGCGAAGCGTAATTTGGATGCTGAGATACCGTCGGCTGATTTCGAGAAGGTACGCGCAGCATCCTCTGAGGCGTGGGGGAAGCGGCTCGGACTTATCCGCGTGGAGGGTGGAAGCGACGCCGACCGTCGCAAATTCTATGGCTCCCTCTATCGCAGTTCCCTTCTTCCCCGTGTGATCAGCGACGTAGACGGTGCCTATCCGAAGTTCGCATCCGGTAAAGAGATCATGCACACACCTGATGGCCGGGATATGTATGACGATTTCAGTATGTGGGATACCTACCGCGCCCTGCATCCCTTGCTGACACTGATCGACCCTCAACGCAGCGGTGATATGATG
Source organism: uncultured Porphyromonadaceae bacterium (assembly GCA_947575235.1). Classification (GTDB taxonomy): domain Bacteria; phylum Bacteroidota; class Bacteroidia; order Bacteroidales; family Muribaculaceae; genus Lepagella. The sequence goes on along the minus strand of CANPMT010000009.1, from coordinate 12,053 downwards.
CAGTCGCTCGTGCGCAAAGCGGAGGAGGGGGGCTGGATGCCTATCTTCCCTTGCTGGAACAGTTACACGGCGGCTATGATCGGCGACCATTGCGCGGCTGCCATAGCTGACGCGGCTGTGAAGGGGGTGGATAATTTCGACCTCCCCGCGGCCTACCGGTATCTGCGTCAGAATGCTTTCGAATCGCCGGCTACCTTCGCGGAGTATAAGGATGGCATGGGCCGACGTGCCCTCAAATCATATCTGAAGTATGGCTATATCCCTCTGGAGGATGGCGTGGAGGAGGCGTTCCATAAGCAGGAACAGACCTCGCGCACTCTGGAATATGCTTTCGATGATTTCGCGCTCTCGCAGATTGCCTCAATGCTCGGTAATAAAGAGGATACCGAGGAATTGCTTCGCCGCTCGAAAAACTACCGCAATGTCATAGACCCTGCGCTCGGCTATGCCAACGGCCGACACGAAGACGGCTCTTTCGACACCGGTACCGACCCGTTCGATTTCAACCGTGCCATAACCGAGGGAGCTCCTTGCCATTACACCTGGTATGTGCCCCACGACCCTGACGGACTGATTGAGGCACTCGGGGGTGAGGAGGCTTACGTAGCGCGTCTCGACTCTATGTTTACCCATGGCCGTTACTGGCATGGGAATGAACCCTGCCATCAGGTGCCTTATATGTTCAACTTCGCGGGGCGTCATGACCTCACGCGGAAATGGACGAGGCATATACTCGACACCGAATACCTCAATGAGCCCGGCGGCCTCTCCGGCAACGATGATGCCGGACAGATGTCGGCCTGGTTCGTATTCTCGGCAATGGGGCTTTACCCTGTCTGCCCGGCCACGGAATATTATGAATTGGGTTATCCCCTCTTCGACCGTATAACAATCACCCCGGAGGGGGGCGGGGAATTTGTCATAACCGCCTCACCATCCACCCCCTCCTCCGGCGATGGGATAATGCTCAATGGCGCCCGGCTCACACAACCGCGCATATCGCATTCAGAGATAAAGAGAGGAGGTTCACTCAAATTTGAGTGAACCTCCTCTCTTTATAATCAATCAATTAATCTTACGTGCTGATCAGCGTATTATCTTCCCGGTTCTGACGCTTCCGTCTGAGTATACGCTGCGTGTGATTGTGACACCCTTTTCAGCAGGAGCGTCGATACGCACACCCTGCGGTGTGTAGTAACCGATGCTTACGAGCGAGGACTCAGCCATTGTTCCCTCAACGCCGGAGTCGGTGCCGTTCATCGCATTTCTCACACCCTCCTCGTCAAGGGGATAGTTGTAGATTCTCACATCACCGATATTACCGACGAAATAAGTAGGTGTCGGTTCAAGATGGCGTCCCACGTAGGTCAGTATCCTGTCGGTGGGGAGTGCATTGCCGAAATCAACCTCAGACATGCATTCACCGTTCACATAGAGCTTCACATATGTGCCATCTACAGTAACGGCATAATGAGTCCACGTCTTTACCGGAGAGGCCGGAGCAGTAAGCATGGCGGTATACTCACCGTTGCGGGCCATAAGTCTGATACACCCTCCGACCGAAGGTGTGAGGGTAAGCGACTCTGTCTCGTCGATTCCGGTTGATAGTATACGCATATCTTCTGTATAGGAACCGGCATAAGCCCATGCGGCGAATGTCAGTCTATCATTCTGCATCACCGAATATGGAAGCTGCAGATACTGGTTACCCTTCATATAGAGTGAGGTCACACCTTCGCGGTAGCTGCCGCGGAATGAGGGAGACTCAGCAGTGCGCAACGAGAAGTCGTTCCCACCCTCGCAGTCAACTGTGCCGTTGAGCGGAAAATGGGCTATGAGAGCCTCACCATCGGCCCCTCCCGTGACTTGTGCGGAATATTCCGAACGGTTGCCGGAGGAATCCTCGGCCATCACCTTATATGAGTAGCGCTCACCTGAAATCACACCGTTGTCGATGAAACCGGGCTCTTTGAGTCCACGTGCTATCGTGCTGAAGTTCCCATCCTCTCCGGCTCTCACCACATTATATGTCACGTCTGAGGTATCGGCCACGGCATTCCATTCCAGCACAACAGCTGCTGTGCGCGAGGAGGCGGTCAACCCCTGCGGAGTGGCGGGAGCTTCAAACTCCACCTCGGCACCGGCGGGTATGAAACGCCATTTCTGTGAGTCACTGTCGCTGCGCTCCTGCTGGAGTATGGCCGCGCCTGCTCCTGTGCCGTCGCTCTCCAGATAGAGTGCGCTCTGCTTATTGCGGATATGAAACCATCCGTCGCCATCATATTCCAGCGCCCACTGCTGCACGGCCGCGCTTGAGAAGGCATAGGCTATGACTATGCCGCCGGTCTCAAGATTCCAGTTGTTATCGTCGAGGGCCTGGCCATCGGCTGTGTTGCGTATGAAGTAGTAGCTGAAGTCGCCCCCCTGTGTCTCGGGCACTTTCCCCACTGTCCAGAGTTGGTCGGCACCCCCCGAATATCCGTTCTGCACAATCTGTGTGCCGTTGGCTGTGGCGCCACCCTGGCCGCTCACGGCCATACGGCTCGCGGCGTTGACCAATATGTAGCTCCCCGACACATAGGGTTGCACATCCTCGCCGTTGCTGATGGGGAGCATAGTCTCGGCATTCCGCTGCAGTTCGGTCATATAGCCACCGTTCGGGTCGCCCGGAAGTGAGGCAATATATTCACGCACCGGCCCGTAGCCATCCACAAACATATCGCCGCTGCGCGACACGATGTTGAATGTCGACGGCAACGCCTGACGTTCCGAACATCCTAAGAAAGCCTGGATCTTACCGGAGGGAGCACGGTAGACGGAGGCGGCGCTCCACGCCTTGCGGTTCTCGGCATATCCCAACCGTTTCCCGAAGCTTGCCTTCATGAACTCGCCGCGTGCCTGTTCGGCCGATCCCCACCATATGCCGGTCTGCATACCGTATTCCACACCTACCATGGCCTCCATCACGTTATGAAGCTCATCGGCGGTGGCATACTTACCGTCGGCGCGTACCGTGGCGAAGAAGTCGGCGTAATGGTTGAAGTCGCCTGCCAACTGATGGGAGTTCCCCTCGTCGAGGTTATCCTTTAGCGTCTCATACCACGGGAGAGCCTCGTCGCAGTTAAGGGTGTTGCCACCGCTGAGACGGATGTCGCGGAAACGGGGGTATTCATCGAAATTCTTCAGTCGCTCGTTAATCTTCCCGAACACATTTATAGGAGTGCCGTTCCAGTAGTAGTCGGGTTCATTGAATGGAGCCGCCGACACCACCCTGTAGCCGGCCCTCTCCACAGCGGCCGCCGTAGCGTCAATAAGTAGAGCGTAGGCATCGGCCACGGCGTCAGGGTCGCCCACATAGTTGCCGTCGGCATCAAGACCGCCGTATATGCTCTTCACCGTAGGTTCGCCACCGTCAAGATTGAGGGCGATGTCGACTTTCTTCCCCACGAGGCTCACCGTCTCCAGGCGCTTCTCAAGGTTCTGCTGGAGCATCGGGGGCAACACCCCCTTCTCGGAGATTCCGGCCCATGGCTGGAACGACACGCGCACCACACCCACGCTTTCGCTTCCTGAATGTCGCACTCCACGCAGCATATTAGCATAATCGTTCCATGCAGTGTCGAAACCCCATAAAATTGGCATACTCACCCCCTCATCCTGCATATTAAATGATAGGGTTACATCGCCCGGAGTTACATTCTGATAGAGTCGCCAGGCCGACTGATAGGGGGAACCGGCTGATTCCTCCCCGTTATCCTGGGCGTAGGCCGCTCCACTGCTCAGGAGGGCCATTGTGATAAGTAGAGTCTGTTTCATGGATGTTTTGAGTTATTCTGCCGCAAAAGTAATAAATTTTTCCTATTTCAAGCTGAAAATGTGACTGATAAAAAAATTTTTGTGCGCGGCGAGGGGGTGCCGTCAAGGGGTCCGGACTCTGATAAGTGTAGTTTTTACACTCATATTCAATAATTTACCATAACGATTATCTTATTAAGAATCTGTAAAGCATAAAAGTTGAATAAAAAATTCTTTGTATTTGTTATTGTATTTTAAAATTAATTCGTAATTTTGCGACACCTTAAAAAATGTAACCAATCAAATGCGGCCTCCGGGCCGCGCAAACATAGCTAACCTATCAACAACCATGTATCTCAAACCAATCAAGCAGTTTCAGAGTCGTGACATGCGTCAGTTGCTGCGCGTGACAGCGACAGTCATGCTCCTTTGTCTGGTGTCGGTGCTGCATGCGAATGCGCAGAACACAGTCAAGGGCACAGTTGTCGATCCGCAGGATGAGCCTCTTATCGGGGCCACAGTCCTCGTGGTGGGCCAGACCACCGGCACTGCCACCGACATCGACGGCAATTTCACAATCAACGCTCCCCAGGGAGCCACTCTTCGTATCTCTTACGTTGGTTATGAATCAGTCGACGTGAAAGTCAAGGGTAACAACCTCCGCATCGTGCTCAAGGAGAACAACGAGCTCCTCGACGAAGTGGTGGTTGTGGGCTACGGCACCATGAAACGTAAGGACCTCACGGGTTCTATCACCACTGTCAATTCAAAGGACCTCAACGTGGGTTCATACACCGACCCGGGACAGCTGCTCCAGGGAAAGGTGCCGGGTCTCGTGGTGGTGCAGAACTCCGACCCTAACGGCGGTGTAAACTCCATCACTCTGCGTGGCGCATCCACCCTTAACGGAAGCACCGACCCTCTCTATGTTGTCGACGGCATTCCGGGTGTCAACCTCAACCTTATCCCGCCGGCCGACATCGAGAGCATTGACGTGCTCCGCGATGCCTCTGCCACAGCCATTTACGGTTCGAAGGCAGCCAACGGTGTGATTATTGTCACCACGAAGAAGGGTGCCGAGGGTCCGGCACGCGTCACCTATCAGGGTTATGTATCCTGGGAGGGTATCGCCAACGACCATAAGATGATGACCGCCGATCAGCTCCGCGCTTATGCCGCCGACAATGGCATAACCATCAACAACGACCATGGCTATGACACCAACTGGCAGAAGGAGGTGCAGCGCACCGGCTTCGCCCATAACCATAACATCAGCATCTCGGGCGGCGGAAAGTCGACCACCTATAATGCCTCGATCAACTATATCGAGCGCGACGGTATCATCAAGGGTGTCGGCAACAACCTCTTCACCGCTCGTGCATATGTGGAGACAAAGGCTCTCAAGGACCGACTCCTGATCGGCGCCGGAATCAACGGCAACGTGCGTAAGGAGTGGGGCGTGCAGCGCGGCGGCGACGGCAAGTCGGTATATAACGCGATGTATTATTACTCCCCTCTCGTGCCTGTGACAAATGAGGATGGATCCTGGTATTCCGACATGACAATCTCGCAGAACTATAACCCTCTCACCATGATCAACGAGGATTACAGCCAGTCTATCCTCAAGCGTATGCAGGTGACAGGCAAACTGCAGTTCAAGATTATCGACGGACTCTTCCTCAACGGCAACTTCTCTTATGAGAATGACAGCCGCGACTATAAGGATTACAACTCTCACGCTTCTGAAATCAATAACCGCAACGGCGAGACAAGCCGCGAGGCCTCTTCAAGCGTGAATAAGCTGATGGAGATTTTCGCCAATTTCGACCGTGAGTTCAAGGAGCTTCACAAGGTGTCGGTAATGGCCGGTTACTCCTGGGAACAGTCTGACGCCGACGAGGGCTTCGGCGCACGCGGCTATAATTTCTATGACGACGCCATCGGCTGGAACAACTTCGGCATGGCCAACTCATGGGATACCGACCCTGTATGGTCTTATTCGAACAATATCGGCTATAAGCAGAAACGTATGATCTCGTTCTATGGCCGTGTAAACTATTCGTTCGATTCCAAGTATATCATCCAGGCTGCCGTGCGTCGCGACGGTGCCTCGACCTTCGGCTCAAACAACAAGTGGGCCACCTTCCCCTCCGCCTCGGCTGCATGGCGCATCTCTGGCGAGAAGTTCATGGAACGCACAGCCGACTGGCTCACCGACCTGAAGCTCCGCGTGGGCTGGGGTATGAGCGGCAACTCAAGCGGCTATAACATCTATACCTCGCGTTTCTATTACACCACAGGAGCACGTTTCGACTATGTTGACCCGGAGACCGGCGAGGTGACAAGCTATAAGAACCTCAATGCCGCACGCAACGCCAACGATAACCTGAAGTGGGAGACCACCACAATGCTCAACCTCGGTATCGACTTCGCTTTCCTCGGCGGACGTATCAACGGTACGATTGAGTATTACAACAAGGACACCAAGGATATGATCTGGGATTATCCCGTATCAACCACCCGCTACCCTGTGAACTGGATCACTGCAAACGTGGGCCGCATGCGCAACCGTGGTGTGGAGGTGACTATCAATGCTGTGCCTATCCAGGGTCCCTTCACCTGGTCGACCTCGCTCAATCTCTCGCACAACCAGAACAAGGTGATCAGCGTCTCTGACCCCGCTGCCGGATTCAACGCCGGTATCCTCAACCGTTACAACCCGAACCTCCCCGGTGCCTCCACAGCCACCACACAGCGTATCCTCGAGGGGTATCCCATCGGTACGTTCTACATGCCTGAGTGGGCCGGATATGATGAGTATGGCAACTCGGTGTTCTACACATATAACAAGAATAACGAGGATGTGTCAGGCGAACGCGCCGTGGATGAGAATGGCAACTATATCCTCACCAACACCCCCGAGGAGAAGGACCGCGTGATTGTAGGCTCCGCACAGCCTAAGCTCACCATGGGATGGAACAACAACTTCACATGGAAGAACTGGGACCTCAACCTCTTCTTTACCGGCGTGTTCGGCCAGAAAATCTTCAATGAGCCCCGCGCTTATTTCGGATATGTCAGCAACGTGGCCATGGGTAAGAATGTGCTTGCCGACATAGCGGAATACCAGAACCCGGCCGACGGCTACTCTGCCTACCCCTCCGACCGCTGGCTGGAGAACGGCTCTTACTTCAAGCTCGCCACAATCACCCTTGGCTATACCTTCAAGGGATGCTTCAACGGCTGGCTCGACAGCGTCCGCCTCTACGTATCGGGCAACAACGTCTTCACCATCACAGGCTACAAGGGTCGCGACCCCGAGATCTGCCTCGGCGGACTTGAGCCGGGCCATGACACCCGCAGCGACCATTATCCGCGCACCCGCCAGATACTCGTAGGCGCCACAGTGAATTTCTAACCTTCACACAATCTAATTCTAAGAATCTCATCTGATATGAAACCATATATCAAGAATCTCTTTTTCGGCGGTGTGGCGCTCCTCGCCACAGGCTGCACCGACCTGGAAACGGATATTGTCAGCTTCTACCCCACTTTCCCTGACAATGACATCGCCATCAGCGGTGAGTTCGAGGGATGCTATTTCTATAACCGCAACGAGGCCTGGTTTGGCCGCAACTTCTGGGAGGGCGTGTTCCTCGCAGGCGACGAGGCGGTAGGTATCTGCCTCAACGGCGTGTATGACGACTCCGGCCGCTACCGCGACCCTTCGATTCATAATTTCCGTCCTGACCTCCCCGGTGTGGGACTTATGGGCGACATGCTCTCGGGCATCACTTACACCAACACCCGTATCCTGAACTATGGCGGTCAGGATGGTAAGGATCCGATCGTGGCCCCTCTGCGTGCCATTCGCGCATATTACCATTTCTGGAACATGGAGCTTTATGGCGATGTGCCTATCCTCGACCATCCTTTGGCTGAGGATGAGGTGTCGGAGCGTCAGCCCCGCGCCGAGGTTGCCAAGTGGATCGAAAGCGAGCTCCTTGAGGTAATCCCCCAGCTCGACGAGGCCAACGACGCCTCTACCTACGGTCGCCCCAACAAGTGGATGGCCGAGGCGCTCCTTGTGAAGCTCTATCTCAACTGGGGTGTGTATACCCACGATATAACAACTGTCGACAACAATACACCTAATGAGAAACTCGCCGATTGCGTCAAGTGGTGCGACGAGCTGATCAATTGCGGTGTGTTTGAGGTCGGCACCGGCTACCGCAAGAAGTTCTTCCCTGACAACGGCGTCCAGATTAAGGATTTCATCTATGCCGTGCCTATGGATCCGGCCACTCTCGGTGCCGCTTATTACGGAGGCGCGGAGTTCAACCGCTGGTGGGATTTCCGTAAGTACACCTATTGCGACTATTGCACATGGAACTGGGTACCCTCGCAGTCTACCGCCGGAATCTATCTCCTGACTCCGGAGGCCGTTGACCGTTTCAACCTCGAGGGTGACGAGCGCAATGATATGATTGCCGTAGGCCAGGCCTACGTCTACGACGTAAATTACAATCTCACCGACCAGGCCATAACTGCTTACAACGACGCGCGTCACCGCCGTGAGTACGGTCCGCTTGTATATGCCAAGGATTTCGAATGGGCCAACATCAATAATCTTGACGTGGGCAGCGAGGATGATATGGCAAACGTGATGAAGGGCGCCCGCCTCTTCAAGTATCCACCGCGCCAGGAGGATGACCTTCTCTGGAGCCGCAAACAGGCCAACGACATACCGGTGTTCCGTCTGGCCGACATCCTTCTCACCAAGGCTGAATGTATCCTGCGCGGTGCCACGGCCACCAACGGCGACACTCCGGCATCGCTGATGAACAAGGTGCGCGACTGTGCATCTGCCCCCCACGTAAGCGGCACTCCCACCCTTCAGGATATCCTTGACGAGCGCAGTCGTGAGTTCATCATGGAGCCCTGGCGACGCAACGACCTCATCCGCTTCGGCAAGTTCGAGAACTGCGCCGACTGGAAGGTTAAGGCAAGCGCCTCGACAATGGCCGATGTCAACAAGCGTCTCATGCCTATCCCCACCGGTGAGATGAACACCAATACCAACTGGGATCAGAACCCCGGTTACTGATCAACCGGCAATTCACGCCAACATAACCTAATAAAATAATACCTTTCATTATGAAGAAATTAGACTTCAAGAAAACAATTCTCGCCCTCGGGCTCGCAGCTCTCGCTGCCGGTGGTGCCAATGCCGCTGAAGGCTATTGGAGCAACATCAACCTCCTCAAGAACCCCGCATTCCTCCCCGGTTGGAGCGGTGCCCTCACTGCTGTAGGTGAAGGTGTAGGCGAGGTTTACGAAGGTGCCTTCGAAATCTATCAGGTGCTCGACCTTCCCGAGGGTGAATACACTCTCAAGGCTAACGCTTTCCAGCGTATGGGCTTCCCCGTGGACGCTTACAAAGCTTACAAGGAGAATAAGGCTGCCAAGGCTTACATCTTCCTCGGCGACAACAAGACTGTCATCGCCAACCTCTTCGACCACGCTAATGTAAGCGATGAGACTGTGCTCAATGCAGAGGGGAATGATGTAAACTGGGACTCTTATCCCGTGCCCAACGACCTCGGTGCCTCTAACACAGAGTTCGCAAAAGGTGAGTATGAGGCAACCGTCACTTTCAACCACCCCGGTGGTGAGCTCCGTCTCGGTATCGCCAATCCCAACAGTGTTGCCGGCGAATGGGTGGCTTTCGACAACTTCAAACTCGTAGGCCCTGCCGGTGAGGTGGCTATCGAGAATGGCGATTTCTCAACCGGTCTCGATGCCAACAACGGTTGGGACAACACAAACCTCGACGGTGCTGTCAAGACTCCTGATATGAACAAGTCGGGTGGTGTTTTCCGCAAGACCAACGCCTCTATCTATAACTTCGGCCAGCTCGTATCACTCCCCGCCGGCACTTACCGTTTCGGCGTGCAGGCCTTCCTCCGCGATGGCGCAGGCAACAGCGAAGGCTGGTATGTAGGTGTGAAAGGTGAATGGGCCAAGACTGAAGGCGAGTCTGCTTGGGACCGTCACGTTGCCGGAAACGAGCCTGCTGAGAACAAGGCTTATATCTATGTCACCAACGGCTGGGACACTGATGATATAAAGGATGAAGAGGGTAATGTTATCGACACCAAACGCATCAAACCCGTATCTGATGAGTATGCTCTCGATCCCGATTTCGGCAATCCCGACGGCTTCTACATACAGACTCCCATCAAGTGCATCTTCGATGAGGATCTCGACGTATATCCCGATAACGAACCCGCTGAAGCAGGTGTTACTGCCGAGGGTTACGGCTGGGCTGACTCAGGCTGGGAGTATCAGTCGGCAGCTTGCTTCGTAAGCAACCCCGACCTCTACCGCAACTATATCGAGTTTACCCTCACCGAGCCCACTGAGGTTTGGGTAGGTCTCAAGAAGGACACCAACCCCGGCAACCAGTACTGGAACCCCTTCCGCGACTTCACTCTCACCGAGTATATTGGCTCGGATGCTGTCACTGCAATCGAGGCTGACGAGAACGCACCTGTTGAGTACTACAACCTCCAGGGTATCCGCGTTGCCAACCCCGCCAACGGCATCTACCTCATCAAGCAGGGTAAGAAGGTCACCAAATCTTACATCAAGTAATCGTGACCGGCACAGCTCTCATAATGTAAATATTGACAATTATAACTCTGAAGCGCTGCCCCCGTCATGGTGGCGGCGCTTCTCTCTTTTTTATCCGGTTTCTCACAATGAAAACATCATTACTGTCTCTTATCTTACCTTTACTCGTGGCCTCTTCACCCCTCTCCGCCAAGGATTATGTGGTGACTGATTTCGGTGCCGTAGGGGATGGCGTCACCGACGACGCCCGTGCCATACAGAGGGCCATCGACAGCTGCACTGCCGCCGGCGGCGGCTCGGTGGTGTTCCCTTCGGGAAAGACCTTCCTCAGCGGCCCCCTTAAGATGGCCTCTTACGTCGACCTTCACATGGAGCCGAACTCGCGCCTTCTTGCCAATCCGGATGAGAGCATATATAATGTAAGCGCGTTCCGCGATAACCGTGGTGAGGGGATGATGTGGCTCTACGGCGAGCATCTCGAGAATTTCTCAATCTCCGGCACAGGCACAATCGACGGCAATGCCGTGGCTTTCATGGGGAGGGAGCTCGATGACTCATTCGAACTGAAACCGGTGACTGATTTCGACCCGCGTCCTCACGTGCTCACACTCATTGATGCAAGTAAGGTGAATATCTCTGACGTCACCATTACCAACAGCGCGTATTGGACGGTACATCTCGTGGGATGCACCGACGTTGCGATATCCGACCTTTCGCTGCTGAATAATCTGAAGGTGCGCAACGGCGACGGAATCGACATTGACCATTCGCGCAAGGTGCGCATCTCCAACTGTTACATAGAGAGTGGCGATGACTGCATCTGCCTGAAGAACCGCCGCGAATATGAGGAGTATGGACCATGCCACGACATTGTGGTGAGCAATTGCATCATGACCTCACGGTCGTGCGCTGTCAAGATCGGGTCGGAGAATATGGACAGCATCTCGCGTGTGCTTTTCGACAACTGCATAATCACCGACTCCAACCGGGGTATCGGCATACAGAACCGCGACGAGGGCACCGTCACCGACGTTATCTTCTCAAACATAACACTCGACTGCCATCTCTTCTCCGACGTATGGTGGGGGAAGTCGGAGCCAATCTACGTCACCTCCTATCCACGTGCGCGGGGCAATCACAAGGATGCCGGCTGGCGTTTCCCCAAAGGGGCCACAGCCGGTAAATGCGGAGAGGTCAGCAACATCCGTTTCCACAACATCAGCGCAGTGTCGGAGAACGGCATCTTCATCGGCTGCGACGAACCCGGCAAGATAACCGGCATCACCCTCGACAACATCAACCTCCGTCTGGTGAAAGTCACCCCCTACCCCACCGGCATCTACGACCGCCGCCCCTGCGACGGCGACGGCTTCCTCACCCCGACCACCAACACCACCACCCCAGGCCTCTACACCGAAAATATTCCCGCCACAGCCCTAAAAATAACCAATTTAGAAGTAACCGAATAGAATCAACGACGGAGCAAGGAGGACAGGCTTCCAGCCTGTCAACAAAAGAAGGAGCAAGGAAGACACGCTTCCAGCCTGTCAACAAAAGCAAAGCAAACCGAATAAAAAAATGCAAATCTCTTGGTAGGAGATTTGCATTGCGGCTGCAAAGTT
>CANPMT010000008.1 GCA_947575235.1 uncultured Porphyromonadaceae bacterium | reverse complement strand
CAAACCTGCAACCTTCTGATCCGTAGTCAGATGCTCTATTCAGTTGAGCTAACGAACCTCTTTTCTTGCCCGGGGTAACTTCCCGTTTGCGAGTGCAAAGTTAGTAACTTTTTCTTAACTGAGCAAGTGTTTCGGGCAGAAAATTTTTAAAAAATTAAACTTACTTTTGCGCTCCCTGTGATGCCCGCAATCGGAGGTGTTGATTTACAAATCGTTATACGCCCTCGCTTAATCTGAGGCCAACGGGCACAAATTCTCCGCTGCAACGTGGCCGCCACCGTTTCAAGCAGCTGACGGGGCTGCGACATCTCTTCGGCCACCATCGCGTAGATATCGGCATACGAGATGGTGGCCTCAAGATTATCGTCGAGTATCGACTCGTCGTAGGGTATCACTACCTCCACATCAACTATGAAGTCGTTGCCGGTGGCTCTCTCCACCGCCAATACTCCATGGCGTGAATGGAAATGAAGATCCGTAAGACTGATGATATATTCCTTCATATCGAGATTACATCACCTCTCCCTCTACAGTCACTCCACCGTTTACCGGTATCTTGGCCACACGACGCGCATGACGGCCACCCTCGAACGCTGCTCCGAGATATGCGTCGACTATACGTTTTGCATCATCCACCGATATGAAACGGGCCGGAAGCACGAGGAAGTTGGCATCGTTGTGCTGACGGGCCAACGCTCCCAACTCCGGAAGCCAGCAGAGAGCCGCGCGGATTCCCTGATGCTTGTTGAGGGTGATCTGCATGCCGTTGCCTGAGCCGCACATACCCACGCCGAAGGCGCACTCGCCATTCTCAACAGCCAAAGCTGCCGGATGTCCGTAATCGGCATAATCGCATGAATCGGCTGAATTGGTGCCGAAGTCCACTACTTCATAACCCTTCTCGCGGAGATAGGGCTTGATGATTTCCTTGAGTTCATAAGCGGCATGATCTGATGCCATTGCTATCTTGGTCATATGAATCGAATGTATATAGGTTAACTTTGAGGCTTGATTCTCTTCTCGCTCTTGCTTTTGAAGAGGTTGCTGGTAAATGCGAAGCGCACCAGGAAATAATTTACCGGTATGCAGATGGCCAATGCCGGGAGCAGGGCGAGTGTCTGGCCCACCAACTCCTTGAATATGGCCACAAGACCGGTCTGCAGACCCATGTTGATAAGATGGCTCAGAGTGAATCCGAGCCCCTTCTTGGCATTGGGCTGGGTATGAAACGTGAAATAGGTCGAAAGAAAGAAATTGGCCACAAAACTGATGGCATAGCTTATGAGAGTGGCCACAACGGCATGTGAGTTGTGGAACACCGCATTTACAAACACGACGTATATGCCGTATTGCAACACTGTTGCGATGCCACCGACCATGCCGAATCTGACTATCTCTGACATACGGCCTGTTCCGTTGATTACTTTCTTGATGTTCATGAATTTTGGGTTAGTTCGGTTTCTTGTGGTCTCCGCGCCTCTCAGGGTTGAGGTGCGTCAGAGGGGGTCTCCTCCGTAGAGGTTGGCGCCGCCGGCTCTCTATTCTGTGAGAGAATTTCCTTATTGATGCTCTCGATATAATCGAGAATCTCATCGCGGCCTGTCGATTTCTCGGAAGATGTTATGAATATAGGGGGGAGTTCCTCCCAGCTTTCCAGGAGCACCTTCTTATACTCCTCCACCTTTTTCTTCCCTGCATTCGGACCAAGTTTGTCAGCCTTGGTGAAGACAATGGCGAAGGGGACACCGTTCTCGCCGAGCCAGTTCAGAAATTCAAGGTCGATTTTCTGAGGGGCATGGCGTATGTCGATCAGCACAAAGAGCATGGTCATCTGGCTACGGTTGAGGATATACTGCTCTATGATGCGGCGGAACTCATCTCGCTGGTCCTTTCCGCGTTGTGCGAAACCATATCCGGGAAGGTCGACGATATAGAATTTGCCGTCGTTGATCCTGAAATGGTTTATGAGAAGGGTTTTGCCCGGCTTCTGCGAAGTCTTGGCGAGGCCCTTCCTTCTTGTAAGCATATTTATGAGCGAAGACTTTCCTACGTTTGAACGGCCTATGAAGGCATATTCCGGCACGTCAGTATCCGGACACTGTTCAACCTTGGCGTTGCTGATCTCATATTGGGCGTTTTTTATCTCCATAATTGCAAAGTTAATAAATTTTTTAAGAATCTGTCACTATATAGGAACAAATTCGGACGACGGCGGGTTTAGTGTCCGTGAAAAGGCACACCCTCTCTTCAGAAGAAGAGGGCGTGAATCAATTCCAGGGCACGGTTAAGATGGGGGAGGGGTATCACACAGGATATGTTGGTGTCAGACACACCCTCCGAGAAAGCCACCACCTCTATGCCGTCGCGGAAGAGGGTGTTGCGCACTCTCGGGCCGAGTCGGTTGCGGTTTTTCATATTCTCACCCACCACCGCTATCGTGGCGAGGTCGTCGCTACGGCTTATCTCAGCCAAAGCCCCCTTCGCGAGTTCAGGCGCGAATTCCGACGCAAGGAGTTCAGCCGCGGAGTCGGCATCAGCCTCGGCCACAGCGAATGAGAATGCTCCGGAACCGTCAGGTTGCGACACGAGGAATACCGTTATACCTTTGCGGGCCATTGCATTGAAGGTGCGTGAGTTGATCTGAGGCACGTTTGAAGCCGTGTCACCCTTCAGCGTGAAGAGTGTGGTACCCTTTATGGCGGAGATACCCTTCACAGGGAAGTCAGGCAACGGTGCGCTCTCGGTAATGAGGGTGCCGGGAGCGGTGGGATTGAACGTGTTGAGTATCTTTATGGGTATGTTCTTATGGAACACCGGGTAAATCGTAGGGGGATAAATCACTTTCGCGCCGAAAGAGCATAGCTCCATACTCTCCACAAAGCTCATGTTCGGCACAACCTTTGCCGAGGGTATGATACGCGGGTCAGCTGTCATGAACCCGTCGACATCGGTCCATATCTCGAGGATTTCGGCATCAAGGGCTGCTGCTATCAGGGCAGCCGTGAAGTCGCTGCCGCCACGTCCGAGGTTGGTGACGTCTCCCGTGTCGCGGTCGGTAGATATGAAACCTGGCACGACAGCTATCCCTGAGAAGTTCTCAAACTCCTTCCGGATAAGGGAGTAGGTAAGTTTCTGGTCAGCGATATTCTTCGAGAACCATTTCTCGGTCTTGACAAAAGAGAGGGAATCATGGAGTTCGGCACCCTCGATTAGGGCTGCCACGATTACTGAAGACATACGTTCGCCGTAGCTCACAATCATATCGAGAGTGCGCACAGGTAGAAGCCGGATCAGGTAAACGCCGTCATAATTGCGCTTAAGCTCGGTGAGGAGTTTGCTCACGCGGTCAAGGACGCCGGCCCTTTTATCCTCAGGTATCAGTTGGGATATGATATTGAAATGGCGCAAGGAGATAGCCTCCATCTCCTGGAGATAAGAGGAGTCGCCGGCTGCGGCCATATTGGCAGTGGCTATGAGACGGTCGGTGAGTCCGCCGAGGGCAGACACGACCACAATCTGTGAAGTCTCACCCGACTCCACAATCTTTTTTACATTAATAAGACTATCAACGGTACCCACCGAGGTACCTCCAAATTTCAGTACTTTCATCAAGCAGTGTTTGTTAGAGGTTGCAAAGTTAGTGAGTTTTTCGGAAACAATCCTCAAAACTTGTAATGTAAACAAACAAACCCGTTACTTTTCCTCAGAGAACCGCGCGCAGCAGACATACATCGGTGAAAGAACCGTCGGTGCGAGCCAGCCAGTCGGGGAACGTTGCACATACCTCAAACCCGGCCTTGCGGAAGAGCGAGAGGGAGGCCCCGTTGTCAGGCTCCACGAGAGCTAATAGCTGATGAAGATGTAGCGCCTCACGGGCATAACGGCGCAATGCCGATAACGCAAGCAGCGCGTACCCCTTGGCACGATACTGAGGCAGAATATATATACCTGTCATTCCCCTGCGGTGAAGCCGCGAAATGTCGAAGAGGTCTACAATCCCCACAGGGATGTCGGTCTCGTTTTCGGTGACAATCATCCGTAGCTGACCCGATGCGAAAGGGTCGGCGTCATAATTCATGGCGTAATCGCGCAAAATGCGGCGCGAGAGGGGGGCGACAGTGTCGCCATACCGCCATGCAGAGGTGTCATTCTCCACCTCATACATGAAATCGGCGTCCAAGGGTTCCGGGGCGCGCAATCTTATCTTACCGTTTGTGAGCATACTGATCAGCTTTTAGGGAAGGTGGTGGTGAAGAGAACACGGTTCTGGATAGACTTCCCGAGGGTGAGCTCATCGGTATATTCCAGTTCATTGCCGATGCTCAGGCCACGGGCAAGCATGGTGACACGCACCGGCATCTCTGCGAGCCGGCGGTAGATATAGAAATTGGTGGTATCCCCCTCCATCGTGGGACTGAGCGCGAGAATCACCTCCTTTAGATTCTCCTCGCGCACACGCGTCACGAGGCTCTCTATCTCGAGGTCGGAAGGGCTCACGCCGTCGAGAGGTGAAATCACCCCGCCGAGCACATGATATAGCCCCGAGTGCTGATGGGTTGACTCAATGGTGATAACATCCTTCACATTCTCCACCACACAAACCGTCGACTCGTCGCGGCGCTTGTCGCTGCATATAGGGCACACCTCCTGCTCGCTGATGTTGTGGCACCGCGAGCAATAGCAGATATTCCTGCGCATATTTATGATCGACTCACCGAGAGCCACCGCCTCCGCCTCATCGCGGCGTAGCATATGGAGGGCGAGACGCAAGGCGGTCTTACGTCCTATTCCGGGAAGTTTCGACAGCTCGGAGACTGCATTCTCAAGCAAGGAGGAGTTGAAAGACTGTATCATTATCTGGGTAAAGGCCGCGCTGGTGCGACATCCTCTTATGCAACCGAGTTGCACGGCTTTTATTGTAGCTTTGCGGAAAAATTTTTTCAGGAGATATGCGTATATACACACATATAGCAGGTTATTTACTCATTACTGTCGCATGCGGCTGCTCCCACTCCGAGGAGGGTGCGCATGTGGAATCGCCTGATACACATGGCGACGAGATAATACTTTCACCCGCCAAGGCCCGTGCGGCCGGAGTGGAGGTGACAGAGATAACACCCTCTGATTTCCACGGGGTGGTGAGAACCGGGGGGCGGATAATGCCTGCCACCGGAGGGGAGTCGACCGTGGTTTCCACCGTGGCTGGAATAGCGCGGCGCTCAAAAGATTTTGTAGAGGGTATGCCGGTGTCAAAGGGGATGACCCTCTTCACAGTCAGCACATCATCACTCCCGGAGGGGGATATAGCCTCCAAGGCGAGAATTGAGTTTGAGAAGGCACGCAAGGATAAGGAGCGGGCCGATCTTCTTCGAGAGGAGAAACTCATCACCGATAAGGAATATCGTGAGGCGGAAGCCGCTTTCGACCTTGCCCGTCAGGTATATGACGCCACAGGACGCCCAACACGCGAACATGGTATAAGCATAGCCGCTCCGGCCTCGGGTTATGTGAAGCAGTGCGACATCCGCGACGGCGATTTCGTCGAGGTGGGCCAGACACTCATGACCATCACCCAGGACCGCAGACTGTACCTGCGAGCCGACGTGCCTGAGCGTCTATACGGTGTGTTGGGTGAGGTGTCATCGGCTAATTTCCGTCCGGCCTATTCCGACCGCGTGTTCAGTCTGTCGCAGCTTGACGGGCGCAAGATCTCTGCCGGAAGAGGCTCGGCCGACACATCGGCATTCGTGCCCGTCACATTCGAGTTTACCAATGCCGCCGGTATTGTCCCGGGGAGCTATGCTGAAATCTACCTTATCACCGACCCGCGCACCAATGTGCTCAGTGTGCCCCTTGCGGCAATTACCGAGGAGCAGGGCGTGAAATACGTCTATGTCCAGGTCGACGAGGAGGGGTATGAGAAGCGAGAGGTTACCACCGGAGAGGATGATGGTGAGCGTATCGAGATAAAGGAGGGACTTCATGCAGGAGAGAGGGTAGTTACATCCGGAGCCGTGCATGTGAAATTAGCGTCGGCCTCCGCCGCCATCCCTGAGCATAACCATAACCATTAACACCGGTAGCGATGCTTGACAAGATAATAAATTTCTCGCTGCGCAACCGTCTCCTGGTGTTGGTGGCGGCGGTGCTTATGATTATCGGCGGTCTATATACCGCCAACAAGACGGAGGTGGATGTCTTTCCTGATCTGAATGCCCCCACAGTCGTGATCATGACAGAGGCCGGCGGAATGTCGGCCGAGGAGGTCGAGCAACTGGTGACATTCCCTGTCGAGACCGCTGTCAACGGCGCCACAGGGGTAAGACGTGTAAGGTCGTCGTCGACAGCCGGATTCTCGGTGGTGTGGGTTGAATTTGAATGGGATACCGATGTCTACATCGACCGTCAGATAGTATCCGAGAAACTGGCGCAGGTCAGCGATCAGCTCCCCGCCTCGGTGAGCCGTCCGGTTATCGGTCCGCAATCCTCGATATTGGGAGAGGTACTCATTGTGAGCCTCACGTCCGACACCGTACCGATGCTCGAACTGCGCACGATAGCCGAGCGCACCATACGCCCCCGCCTCCTCTCGACCGAGGGTGTGGCGCAGGTGTCAGTGATAGGTGGCGACCTGAAGGAATACCAGATACTGGTGAGCCCTGAAAAGATGAACCATTACAACGTCACACTCGGCGAGGTGCTTGAGTCCACACGTGGCCTGAGTGACGGTGTCAACGGGGGTGTTGTGTATCAATACGGCAATGAATATATAGTGCGTGGCATTGTGCCTTCAGATGCTATGGAGCGTCTTAACAATGCAGTGGTGAAACGCACCTCAGGAGGGGAGTCGATACTGATAGCCGACATAGCCGAAGTAAAGACAGGAGGGCAGAGCCCGAAGCTCGGCAAAGCCTCCGAACGTGGAAAGGAGGCCGTGCTGCTCACCGTCACAAAACAACCGGCCACAGGCACCATCGAACTTACAGAACGTCTTGATAACGTTATAGATGAGCTCAAAGGGGGCCTGCCGTCAGGAATCAATGTGTCTACCGACATCTTCCGTCAGTCACGGTTCATAGAGAGCTCTATCGACAATGTAAAGACCTCACTTCTCGAGGGTGCAGTATTCGTGGTGATTATCCTCATTCTATTCCTCGGCAATATCCGCACCACACTCATATCTCTGGTCACCATCCCCTTGTCGCTCCTTGTGACGATTATAGTGCTTCATCTCACCGGCAACACACTCAACACCATGAGTCTCGGCGGTATGGCCATAGCTATCGGTTCGCTGGTGGATGATGCCATAGTGGATGTGGAGAATGTATGGAAACGTCTCGGCGAGAACCGTCGCCTCGACCCATCCGAACGGAAACCGCTTCTGAGAGTGGTCTACGAAGCCTCGCGTGAGGTGCGTATGCCCATTCTTAACTCAACTCTGATAATAATTGTGAGTTTTGTGCCTCTCTTCTTCCTCGGCGGTATGGAGGGGAGGATGCTCATACCCCTCGGCGTGGCTTTCATTGTGGCACTTCTGGCTTCAACATTGGTGGCCCTTACCTTGACCCCGGTGCTTTGCAGCTATCTTCTCGGCAAGCCCGGGCTTGAAAGCAAACTCAAGGAGGATGCACCCGTGGCAGCCTTCATAAAACGATATTATCTCAAGGCACTCGAATGGACCTTGGGTCACAAGGGGATAGTCATGGGTGGCACAGTGGCGCTCTTCGTTGCCACGGTAGTGGTGTTCTTCACACTCGGACGCAGTTTCCTACCGCCGTTCAATGAGGGGTCGTTCACCATCAATGTCAGCACTTTGCCCGGTGTCTCGCTTGAGGAATCTGACAAAATCGGCCGTCAGGCCGAGGAGCTGCTCCTGTCGGTAGAGGAGATAAAGACTGTGGCACGCAAGACCGGACGGGCCGAACTCGATGAACACGCCTTGGGGGTGAACGTATCAGAGATCGAGGCTCCGTTCTCGACCGACGGACGCCCTGTGAAGGAGATACTGAAAGAGGTGCGCGAGAAACTCTCGCTCATAGCCGGTGCCAATATCGAGATAGGACAGCCCATCAGTCACCGTATCGATGCAATGCTGAGCGGCACGCAGGCCTCGATAGCCATAAAACTCTTCGGCGATGATCTCGGCAAGATGTATGCCATAGCCAACCGCATCAAGGGGGCTGTGGAGGATGTGGAGGGTCTGGCCGACCTTAACGTGGAGCAACAGATTGAGCGTCCCGAGCTTAAGATCAAGCCCCGAATGCAGATGCTTGCCAACTACGGAATCACCCTTCCGCAGTTCAATGAGTTCGTATCCGTGATGTTAGGGGGTGAGAGTGTGGGCCAGATATACGAGGGTGGCTACAACTTCGACATCGTGGTGAGGGCCGACACCATATCAAGGGCCACAATCGAGACTATAGGCTCCCTCCTTATCGACACACCCGACGGCTACAAGGTGCCTCTGGCCAATGTGGCCGACATAACATCATCGACCGGACCGAACACCATTAGCCGAGAGAATGTGAAACGCAACATTGTGATATCGGCCAATACCGACGGCCGCGATATCGGTAGCGTGGTCGATGACATCCGGAGCCGCATAGATAAAGAGATAGACCTTCCCGAGGGTTATCACATAGAATACGGCGGACAGTTCGAGAGTGAACGCGCCGCCAGCCGTATTCTCTTCTTCACCTCATTACTAAGTGTTCTGGTGATATTCCTTCTTCTCTACATGCAGTTCAGAAACGGTGTGGAGAGCGGGGTGATATTACTGAATCTTCCCTTCGCACTCATCGGCGGTGTGCTGGTGTTACGATTCTCGACAGGCGAGATCAGCATCCCCGCCATAATCGGATTCATCTCGCTCTTCGGCATAGCCACACGCAACGGCATGTTGCTTGTGACGCGCTATGACCTGCTGCGGAAGATGCAGGGCGCATCGCTGCGCGAAAGTGTGGTGAAAGGCTCGCTCGACCGTATGAACCCGATTCTGATGACAGCAATGACCTCCGCCTTGGCGCTGATACCATTGGCTTTGCGCGGAGACCTGCCCGGCAACGAAATCCAGAGTCCCATGGCTCTTGTGATTTTGGGAGGTCTGCTTTCATCAACATTCCTCAACGCCTTCATCATTCCGGTGGTCTATACCCTTATCAACCGCCGTAAAGGTGAGGAGAAACCAGTAAATATTTGAATATGATCAGAAAAATCTATACCTGCCTGTTGGCGGGAATCTCAATACTGACGTTCACGGCCACTGCCGGAGCGTCAGGCATCAACGACCTGTTCAGTGAGATAGAACGCAATAACGGCGAGCTGAAGGCTCTCCGCGAGGAGGGTAGGGCAACGGTGCTTGAATCATCGTCAGAGAACACCCTCGACGCGACATCTATTGAATACAGTCCCTTCTTCAAGCGCGGCGCCGACGGTGTGGCGAGTTCCGAGCTGATTGTCACCCAGGAATTTGACTTCCCGACACTCTATGCCGCCCGGGCAAAAGCCACGGACGCCATCAGGATGGTCAGCGATGAGGAGTATGCCGCTGCAAGGCGCACCCTGCTGCTTGAGGCTGGTGGACTGTACCTCGACTTAGTGAAGAACCGCCGGATGGCCGGATTGCTTTCGCGCCGCCTCGATATAGCCGACTCATTGACAGGGGTATGGGAACGTGGCGTCAAGGATGGCACAGCCACTATGCTCGACCTCAACCGCATACGGATGGATGCCATGCAGCTGCGCACCTCACTGCTCGACAATGAGTCGGAGCGCGTGAGGCTGGAGGGTGAACTGCGGGTGCTTAACGGTAACAAGCCATTTGTGGCGGAGGGGGTGGATTATCCCGACTTCTCCTTGCCGGAATCGGCCGCCCAGCTTACAGAACTCTGGCTCTCGGCCGATCCCGACATAAAAGCCGGGGCAGCTCAGTTCATACTCTCGCAACAGGAGGAGAGAGTGGCCCGTCAGGGATGGCTCCCGAAACTCACGGTAGGCTACCGACGCAACACCGAGATGGAGGAGGCCAGCAACGGTTTTGTGGTGGGGGCGTCGTTCCCGCTCTTCACCACCGGAAAAAAGGTGAGGGCCGCCGTGGCGAAGAAGAGAGCCGCCGACCTGCGCCTCGAGACGATACGCCAGCGTTCCGAGTCGCAGCTTACCGCACGTTATGAGGAGGCACGCGCCCTGCTGCGTACAATCAGTGCCTACGACCGTCGGCTCATGGATGAGACCGTAAGTCTCCTCACAAAATCGGTGATGTTGGGACAGACCTCGATAACCGACTATTACACCGAAGTCCAGACCATCAAAGAGCGCGAAGAGACCTATCAGGACCTGCTTAACCGCTACAACCGTCTGCTCCTTCAGATTACGGTGTTTTAGCCCGCGACTGCCTGTGTGGGAGACACCACGCAGAAGCAAGTAGAGGAGGAGATTTGGCTGAAACGGGATGTTTTACTACTTTTGCAATAAAAACTGACGATGATAGATTATATCAGCGGTCCTTTGGCCGAACTCAACCCCACGTCTGCGGTGGTAGACTGCAACGGTGTGGGATACGAAATCAATATCTCCCTCATAGACTATGCCGAGCTCAACGGAGCGGCAGGGAGCGGCAAAGTGCGTCTCTACATACACGAGGCCATACGCGAGGACGCCCATCTCCTCTACGGATTCCTCACCAAACGCAGCCGCGAGCTCTTCCGTCTGCTCATAGGGGTGAGCGGAGTGGGACCCAATACGGCCCGCCTCATACTCTCCTCACTTACAGCCGACCAGCTCGAGGGTGCCATAGCTTCCGGACAGGACAGCGCGTTGAAAGCTGTCAAAGGGATAGGCGGAAAGACAGCCCAACGTATCATTGTAGACCTCAAGGATAAAATAAAACCCGATGCAACAGCGTTATCTTCAAGTGTACCGGTCGCCGGAGAATCATATGAAGATTCAATGGCTGCGCTCGTGATGCTCGGCTTCACCGCGCAGCAAAGCCAGAAGGTCCTGAAGAAGCTCTTTGCATCTGATCCGACCCTGAGCACAGAGAAGGCGATCAAGCAAGCGCTCAAGATGCTCTGATGACTTTTCAAAGAAAACCTAAATTACGCGACATAGCCAAAAAGAGAATATCAAAATGGCTCCCGGTTCCCCTTCTGGCACTGGCAGCCACTGTCGTGTCTGTAGGTCAGTACAAGAAGTCGGAGCTCGCGCCCCCTCCACCCCCGGTGCCGGAATACCTTGACGGCACCGCCATACCGGACAGTATCCTCATGCCGTCGCCGGTGCAGACCACACTCCCGCAGGAATATGCCGACTACATCGGGCGTGAGTATGTGGCCGACCTCACCACCCCCTCCAACATCAGGACACAGGCGATATTCGACCCTGAGAGCGGAATGTATGTCATACACACCCGTCTCGGCGACAAGGATATCATAACCCCTTATATGATGACTCCGGAGGAGTATAACAACATGGCCACACGTCGCGAGATGTTCGGCTATTTCCAGCAGAAGAATGCCGAGGGGTTCGAGAATAAGGATAAGCAGCCCTTCAACATACTTGACATGAATTTCGCGCTCGGCCCGCTTGAGAAGGTGTTTGGCCCGGGTGGCGTGCGTCTCTCCACACAAGGCTCGATACAGCTCTCGATGGGTGTGAAGAGCAACAAGACCGACAACCCGGCGCTCTCGCTCAAGTCGCGACGCAAGACTTTCTTCAGCTTCGACCAGAAGATACAGGCCACAATTGCCGCATCGGTGGGCGACAAGCTGAAGTTCAATATGTCGTATAATACCGACGCTACATTCGATTTCGACTCCAAGAATCTCAAACTCAATTATGAGGGTAAGGAGGATGAGATAATCAAGAATATCGAGGCCGGCAACGTCAGCATGACCACCGGTTCGAGCCTCATCCGCGGCGGAACAGCCCTGTTCGGTATGAAGGCCAAGCTGCAGTTCGGCAAACTTACCCTTACCGGACTTCTCAGCCAGCAGAACAGCGAGTCGAAAACAGTCAACACGCAGGGTGGCGTGCAGACCACCTCCTTCACCATAAAGGCCGACGATTACGACGCCAACCGCCACTTCTTCCTGGCACAGTATTTCTACGACAACTACGACCAGTTCGCCTCACGCCTTCCGCATGTGTCGTCGGGTATCACCATCAACCGCATAGAGGTGTGGGTCACCAACAAGAACGGCAATTACGACGAGAGCCGCAACTTCGTGGGCTTCCAGGATATAGGTGAGAACACCCGTCTCGCCAGCGACTACTGGCAACCCAACACATCGATCAGTGTCCCCTCAAACCAGAGCAACAATCTGCTCGATGTGATAAAGACCGACTACCCCGGCGCACGAAACATCAACGACGTGACACAGGTGCTCACTCCGCTCGGTGCCTACGGCATCGAGGGTGGACGCGACTATGAGAAGGTCGAGAGCGCCCGTCTGCTGAAATCGAGCGAATATACCCTTAACTCAACCTTGGGTTATATCTCGCTCAAGTCAGCCCTCAGCACCGATGAGGTGCTGGCAGTGGCTTATGAATACACATACCAGGGTAAGGTGTACCAGGTGGGTGAGTTCTCAAGCGACGTCACCACTACCTCCGACTGTCTCTACTTGAAGATGCTCCGTGGCACAACAATATCACCTAAGCTCCCGATGTGGAAGCTTATGATGAAGAATGTCTATTCACTCGGTGCATATCAGCTGCAGAAGAAGAATTTCAAGATGAACATCAAGTATCTCAGCGACACCACCGGAACTGAGATAAACTACCTCCCTGTAGGCTCCATCTCCAACCAGCCCCTCCTCCAGGTGATGAATCTTGACCGTCTCGACTCAAACCAGGAGTCGAACCCCGACGGATTCTTCGACTATGTGGAGGGTTACACCGTGCAGCCTACCAATGGTAAGATCATATTCCCTGTGGCCGAGCCTTTCGGTGCCAATCTTGAACGCAAGATCGGCGACCCTGTCCTGGCCGCCCCATACGTATATAAGGAACTTTACGACTCGACTCTCGTCGTGGCCCGTCAGTTTGCCGATAAAAACAAGTTCTCGCTTACCGGTGAGTACCAGGCATCGAACGGCGCACAGATACGCCTGAACGCGATGAACGTGCCGAGAGGGTCGGTTGTGGTCATGGCCGGAGGTGTGCAGCTAACCGAGAACAGCGACTATACCGTGGATTACAGCATGGGTATAGTGACAATCACCAACCAGAGCATCATCGACTCCGGCACTAATGTCAGCGTCACTCTCGAAAACCAGTCGCTCTTCAGCATGCAGCGCAAGACCCTCCTCGGTCTGGACGCCCAATACCGTTTCAACAAGGATTTCACCTTGGGTGGAACCCTCCTCCATTTCTCTGAGAAAGCCCTCACGGAGAAGGTCAACATAGGTGATGAGGTAATCAACAACACCATGTGGGGTGTCAACCTCAATTACAACAAAGATTTCATGTGGCTCACCAACCTTCTCAACAAGGTGCCCACTATCAATGCCACAGCCCCCTCCTCGCTGCGCCTCAACGCGGAGTTCGCACAGCTCGTGCCCCACAAGCAGAAGACTGGCACCACCCAAGGCTCATCATATATCGATGACTTCGAGAATACGCAGACCGGAATCGACCTGCGCAATCCCTATTCATGGTTTCTCGCCTCGACTCCCTACGACGGTGGCTCTGACCCTCTCTTCCCTGAGGCCTCGCTCTCAAATAATGTTGACTACGGCAAAAACCGCGCTCTCCTTGCCTGGAACTACATCGACCGCATGTGGACCCAGAAAAACTCCTCCATGCTCCCCGGCTATCTGCGCAACGACCTCAAGCAGCTCTCCAATCCCTACGTGCGTGAGGTGCAGGTGCGCGAGATATATCCCGGCCGCGACCTGCTGACCGGTGAGTCGAACTATATCCAGACACTCAACCTCTCTTTCTATCCCAAGGAGAGGGGCCCGTATAACCTCGACGCCGAGAATATTGATGAGAACGGCAACCTTCTCTATCCAGAGCGCCGCTGGGGTGGCATAATGCGCAAGATGGATAATACCAACTTCGAGAGCTCGAATGTGGAGTATATCCAGTTCTGGCTCCTCGACCCCTTCCTCGACGAGGAGAACCCCAACCGCGAGGGTGGCGACCTCTACTTCAATTTCGGCGAGATCAGCGAGGATATCCTCAAGGATGGCATGAAGAGTTATGAGAACGGCATACCCATCGACGGCAACGAGCAGTTCATGGCCGAGACAAACTGGGGACGTGTATCCACCCAGAATTCACTGACGTATGCCTTTGAGAACGCCGAGAACGCACGCCCGATGCAGGACGTGGGGCTTGACGGACTCCCCAACGACGATGAGTTCACCTTCGGTTCATATGAGGAGTATCTCAACAAACTGCGCACCCGTCTGCCGTCGTCAACCATCAGTGAGATGCAGGAGAGCCCCTTCTCACCGATGAACGACCCTGCCGGCGACAACTATCACTTCTACCGCAGTACGTATTACGATGAGACCCAGGCCTCGATTCTTGACCGCTACAAGCACTACAACGGCGTTGAGGGTAACTCACTCTCGCCCGACCAGAGCGACAACCCGATGTATCAGTCGGCCCGCAGTGTCCCCGATGTGGAGGATATCAACCAGGATAACACCCTCAATGAATATGAGCGCTATTTCCAGTATAAGGTCTCGATTCGCCCCGAAGACCTTGTAGTGGGTAAAAACTACGTAACCGACCGCAAGGAGACCGTCGTGACCACACGCGAGGGTTCGGCTGTGACAGTATGGTATCAGTTCAAGATACCCCTCAGCCAGCCTGACAAGGTGGTGGGTGGAATAAGCGACTTCTCCACAATACGCTTCGCACGTATGTTCATGACCGGATTCAAGGAGACAACCCATCTCCGCTTCGGTTCGCTCGAGCTTGTGCGCGGAGAATGGCGCGACTACAAGTTCAATCTAAACAGCCGCAACGATGCCCCCGCCGAGGGTGAGCTCGATATGTCGATTGTGAATATCGAGGAGAACTCCGGGCGTACACCGGTCAACTACATTCTCCCTCCCGACGTAACCCGTATCCAGGACCCTGGCCAGATGCAGGCCACCCAGCTCAATGAGCAGTCACTCCAGATGAAGGTGACCGGTCTGCAGCCGGGGGATGCCCGAGGTGCCTACAAGAACACCCAGCTCGACCTCCGCATTTACCGCCGTCTGCAGATGTGGGTGCATGCCGAGTCGCTTATCGACAACACCACCAATCTCAAGAATGGTGACCTGGCTGTGTTCGTGCGTCTCGGTTCAGACGTCAAGAACAACTACTACGAATATGAGATACCTCTTGAGCTCACACCTGAGGGACGCTATGACAATCTCAATCCTGAGGCGCGCCGCATAGTGTGGCCCATCTCTAACTTCATGAACGTGGAGTTTGATGTCTTCACCGACCTCAAGACCCAGCGCAACCATGACCGGAGTGCCAATGTGGAGGGTGTGAACTACACCACACTCTACTCGATGCGCGACCCCAACAACGACCACAATACAGTGAGCGTATTGGGAAATCCGAGTCTGAGCGACGTGCGTGTTATGCTCATAGGTGTGAGAAACAAGTCAAACAGCGTCAAGGATGGTGTGGTATGGCTCAACGAGCTGCGGGTGACCGACTTCAACGAGGATGGCGGCTGGGCGGCCAACGTCAACGCCAACCTCGCGATGAGCGACGTGGCCATGGTGAACTTCTCGATGCACAAGGAGACTGCCGGATTCGGAAGCGTCGACCAGGGACTCTCGTCGCGCCGTCTCGACAACTATGAGCAGTATAACGTGGCTGTCCAGGGCGACCTCGGAAAGATTGTGCCCCAGAAAGCGAAGCTCAACGCCCCGATCTACTACTCCGTGTCGACCGAGAAGACAACCCCCAAATATAATCCCCTCGATCAGGATATCCTGCTCAAGGACGCTCTCGACGCGGCCACCACCAAGCATGAGAAGGATTCCATAAAGGCCTTTGCCATAACCCACAAGAGGGTGGAGAGTTTCTCAATCTCCAATCTGAAATTCAACGTTCAGAGCAAGAACCCGATGCCCTGGGATCCGGCAAACTTCCAGTTGGCCTTCTCATTCAACAAGCAGAAGAATGTCGACCCGAATACGGAATATCAGAACACCAACGACTACCGCGGTTCATTCCAGTATTCCTACAGCCCCTATATCAAGCCCTGGAAACCATTCAGCGGATTGAAGAGCAAGAGCAAGACTGCGAAATACTTCAAAGACTGGGGGATAAACTGGATGTTCAACAACCTGACATTCTACACCAACATGAGCCGCTACTACTATGAGGAGCAGACCCGCAGTCAGGTTGACGTGGATTTCCAGCTTCCCGTGCAGGTGAGCAAGAACTTCCTCTGGGACCGTCAGCTCAACCTCACATGGAACATCATACAGTCGCTCAGCCTCTCATTCTCAAGCAACACCACAGCCCGCATCGAGGAGACGGTGGGGGCTGTCAACCGTCGCCTCTTCCCCGATAAATACCGCGACTGGCGCGACACTGTATGGTCATCCATCAAGGGTCTCGGCACACCCTGGAACTATAACCAGACCTTTACCGGAAGCTACAAGGCCCCCTTCAACAAGATTCCGGTGCTCGACTATCTCTCCGGCTCCGTAACCTACACCTCGACCTACCGTTGGGACAAGGGTGCCACCGTGGACGACCTCTATTTAGGCAACTCCATACAGAACCAGTCGACATGGAATGCCGATGCCCGCCTTAACTTCGAGACACTCTTCAACAAATCGAAATATCTTCAGAACATCAACAAGCGTTTCTCGAAGGTGCAGGCGCAACGCCCCGGCACACGTCAACCTAACGGGAAGCGGGATAACAAGCCCACGGTAAAGAAGTTCGAGCGTGCCATAAACCTCTCGCCCGACACCACCACCGTGGTGAAACATAATCTGAAGACCGATAAGCTGAAGATTACCGCCATGAAGGGTACACAGCCCTTCAAGATAGAGACAAAGGTAATCGACGATAATTCAATCGAGATTCTCACCAAAGCCGATACCCAGATCAAGTTAGTGGTGCGCGAAGATAAGAAGGAGCCCAAGAAATCGGTATGGAAAGAGGTGGGCGACCATGCGCTCCGCTTCCTTATGATGCCCCGTAGCCTCTCGTTCAAATGGCGTGGGTCGCACTCGCTCAATCTTCCGCAGTTCTCGCCAAATGTCGGCGATATCTTCGGCCAGAGCACCAAGTACGGTCCCATGTCGCCCGGTCTTGACTTCGCTTTCGGTTTCTACGATGAGAACTACGTCAACAAGGCTCTTGACCGTGGCTGGCTGCTGACCTCTGACGAGATGACCTCACCCGCCATCTGGAACCAGGGTAAGGAGTTTAACTTCGAGCTTACCCTTGAGCCGATCCGCGGATTGAAGATAGTGCTCACCAGCAATCTCACCGACAACCGCACCCGTCAGGTGCAGTTCATGTTTGCCGGTATGCCCACCAACATGGGTGGATCATACACCCGCACCCATGTGGCGTTGGCCACCTCGCTCCGCAACTCCAAGGCAGCCAACGGCTACGAATCGGAGGCTTTCAACAAGTTCCTTGAATATATCCCCATCGTGGCCTCGAGGATAGAGAATTCCTACCGTGGTGTCAACTATCCTGATGCCGGCTTCCTTGAAGGTTCGGTACTGTCCGGGACTCCCTATAACCCTGCCGTGGGGACTGTGACACAGACAAGCTCAGATGTGCTCATACCCGCCTTCATAGCCGCCTACAGCGGATACAGTCCTGACAAGGTGACCTTGAGCCAGTTCCCCGGTTTGGGAGCCATGCGTCCCAACTGGCGTGTCACCTACGACGGCATTCTCCAGATGGGTAACATGAAGAATATCTTCAAATCGTTCACACTGACCCATGCCTACCAGTGTACCTATTCGATAGGTAGCTACTCGAGTTTCATGAACTGGGTGGGAGTCAGCGACGGGATGGGCTTCACGATGGATGAACTGACACAGTCGCCCGTGCCCTCGTCACCCTACAACATATCGTCGGTGGCGATAACAGAGAAATTCGCCCCCTTGGTAGGTGTGAACATGACCTTCAAGAATGAGCTTTCGGTTAATGCCGAATATCGTGATTCAAGGACCCTCAACCTCAACTCGTCGGCCGGACAGATTGTCGAGACCTCAAGCAAGCAGATATCTGTGGGAGCCGGAATGAAGATCCCCAATTTCAACAAGATTCTGAAATTCGGCACTTCGCAGGGGGGCACCAACAACGACCTCTCGATCAATCTTGACTTCGCGTTCAGCAACAACCAGTCGCTCATACGCCGCATAGAGACAGCCTACACGCAGGCCACGCAGGGCACACAGACCTTCTCTGTGAACTTCATGGCCACCTATCAGTTGAGCAAGAAGATATCTGTGGCTGCCTTCTTCGACCATCAGGTCAACACGCCGCTTGTGTCCAACAGCGCGTATCCCACCTCTAACAGCAACTACGGTATCTCGTTCAATATCTCTCTTGCGCGATAAACACCAAAGCGGCCCCGCAGATCAAGAAGACTGCGGGGCCGCTTTGTATGGTTTGAAAATATTATGTTCTATAATAGGCTCAGTTGAGCGGGTTGATAGCGGATAGGTTGCCGTAAGCGTCGATAGTGAAGGAGCGGCAGCCCGTGTTAACCTGGAAATCCTTGAGGACATCCGGAGTGATGTCGGTCTTGGAGAGTGAGATAACCTTTTCGCTGATTGAATCCGCCTGCGTGATTTCAGAAGCCAATGAGCTGTCGTCGTCGATGCAGACGCTGATGTATCGGTGGTTGTCAGATTCAGCCATACGGGCCATATCAGACAGTTTTCTGTTGGCAATTCTGGAAGCGGCGTCAGATGCCGACCAGAAATTCACCGTCAGATACTTACCCTTGAGCGAGTCAGGGGAAACGGAGGTCAGAGAGGAGAGTGTCAGTGAGGGAGCTTCCTTTCCCAATTCAAGAGAATGGCTCCCGGTAGGGATTGATGATGAGAGAAAAGCAGTGGCTAAGGCTAATGATAAAATTAAAAAATTAGTTTTCACAATTACTTGT
Organism: uncultured Porphyromonadaceae bacterium; assembly: GCA_947575235.1. Classification (GTDB taxonomy): domain Bacteria; phylum Bacteroidota; class Bacteroidia; order Bacteroidales; family Muribaculaceae; genus Lepagella. The sequence continues at coordinate 49,151 of CANPMT010000008.1, read as the reverse complement.
TTTCGTTACACAATAGCCATCGCGACATCATTTCTGATGCCTGAAAGATGACTTTTAACTAACTCGGGATGGGGGCGGAAGACAGGATTGCCAGTCCTGCAAGTCATAGGGATGGGTCATCTGAGCAATGGCCCGGAATGCCCCCGGGGGTTGTCACGTAAGTTGTCACGAAAGGAGTTTGCCAACACTCCTGAAAATTGTCACGAAAGGGGGAAAGCGGCCTACGGAAGAAGGCATTTCTCAACCCTGGAATAGTTATCCTAACTATATCTTATGTTCTTAAAACGTGTTTTAAAACATATTATTGTATCTCAGGCCGCATTTTTTGCGGATCCGGCAGTCTCGCGGGGTAATCCGAGGAGGGGAACGCGCATAAAAAACCGGAGGTAAAGACTGTTGGAATTTACCTCCGGTTTGAAAAAATCAATTATAATAAGTGTTCATTCCGGAAAGGTTGATGAAGCCCTTTTCAGTTCTTGAACACAAGTTCATCCCCTTCACGGTCGATGATGATAGGATGCTCACGGTCAACCTTTTGTGCCAGGATATCCTTCGACAGCTGGTTGAGCACCATCCTCTGGATGGTACGTTTCACAGGACGAGCTCCGAACTCTGGATCATAGCCGTCGTCAGCAAGCAGCTCAAGCGCCGGTTTGGTGATTTCGAGAGTTACGCCGTTAGATGCGAGCATCTTCTGTACGCTCTTGACCTGAAGGTCGACGATTTCCTGAATCTCCTTCTTGTTAAGGGGTGTGAAGAGAACAATCTCGTCGATACGGTTAAGGAATTCGGGACGGATCTTCATCTTGAGCAGATCCATCACCTCCTGTTTCGATTTTGTAATGACAGCTTCACGGTCCTCCTCCTTGTCGCTCTTCAGCTCAGCGAAGTTCTGACGTATGATAGGGGAGCCCTCGTTGGTGGTCATTATAATGATGGTGTTCTTGAAATTGATGAAACGTCCCTTGTTATCGGTGAGACGTCCGTCGTCGAGCACCTGGAGCAGGATATTGAATACATCAGGGTTGGCCTTCTCGATCTCATCGAAAAGCACAACGCTGTAAGGTTTGCGGCGCACAGCCTCAGTGAGCTGTCCACCCTCCTCATAACCGACGTATCCCGGAGGCGCTCCGACGAGACGCGATACAGAATGCTTCTCCATATACTCCGACATATCAATACGGGTCATCATATCCTCATCATCGAAGAGGTATTCAGCCAATGCCTTTGCAAGCTCAGTCTTACCCACACCGGTTGTGCCGAGGAAAATGAACGAGCCGATAGGACGTCGCGGGTCATTCAGGCCGGCGCGTGAACGGCGCACGGCGTCGCTGACAGCCTTGATGGCGTCATCCTGACCGATGACACGGCGGTGGAGTTCCTCCTCAAGGTGGAGCAGCTTCTCCTTCTCGCTCTGGGCCATCTTCTTTACAGGTATGCCGGTCCAGCGGGAAACGATTTCGGCGATATCCTCAGCGTCGACCTCCTCCTTGATCATGGCACCTTCACCCTGAAGCTGGCGGAGTTTCTCCTGAGTAGCCTTATTCTCATCCTCCTTCTGTTTGATCTTTGAATAGCGTATCTCAGCCACCTTGGCATAGTCGCCCTCACGTTCGGCCACCTCAGCCTCATGGTTGAGCTGCTCAATCTCAATCTTGTTCTTCTGGATCTTGTCGATTTCAGTCTTCTCAGCCTTCCATTTGGCCTTGAGCGATTTCTCAGTGTCGCGCAGGTTGGCCAGATCCTCGTCAATCTCCTTCAGTTTATAATCGTTACCCTCACGTTTCAGGGCCTCGCGCTCAATTTCGAGCTGCTTGATCTTACGTGAGGCCTCATCGAGCGCCTGTGGCATTGAATCCATCTCCAGACGCAGTTTTGAGGCAGCCTCATCTATAAGGTCGATAGCCTTGTCAGGGAGGAAGCGGTCAGTGATGTAACGTACGCTAAGCTGGACGGCGGCAATGATAGCCTCATCCATGATGCGCACCTTATGATGGTTTTCATAACGTTCCTTCAGTCCACGCAGGATAGATATGGCCGACAGTTCATCCGGTTCATCCACCATGACTTTCTGGAAACGGCGTTCGAGAGCCTTATCCTTCTCGAAATATTTCTGATACTCATCGAGGGTAGTGGCGCCGATAGAGCGGAGTTCGCCACGGGCCAGGGCAGGCTTGAGGATATTGGCGGCATCCATTGCCCCCTCACCCTTGCCGGCACCCACAAGAGTGTGTATCTCATCAATGAAAAGAATAATCTCGCCATCGCTCTGGGTCACCTCATTCACGATAGCCTTGAGACGCTCCTCGAATTCACCCTTATACTTGGCGCCTGCCACGAGCGCACCCATATCGAGTGAGTAAATCTGTTTGGTCTTCAGATTCTCAGGCACGTCGCCACGCACGATACGGTGGGCGAGACCCTCGGCAATGGCGGTCTTACCGGTACCCGGTTCACCTACCAGCATAGGGTTGTTCTTTGTGCGTCGTGAAAGAATCTGGAGCACACGGCGGATCTCCTCGTCACGTCCGATCACCGGATCAAGTTTACCGCTCCGGGCACGGTCGTTAAGGTTGACCGCATATTTGCTCAGAGCCTGATAAGACTCCTCGGCGCTCTGCTGGGTAACCTTGTTACCCTTTCTGAGTTCCTGGATAGCGGCCTTGAGACCATCCTCTGTGATGCCTGAATCCTTAAGGATCTGCGATGCCTTGCAACGGGTTTTCAGGATACCCATCAGGATAGCTTCGACCGAGACATACTCGTCGCCCTCCTTTTTCGAGAAATCGACAGCCTTCTGCAGCGCGTCGTTCGACTCGCGGCTGAGGAAGACCTCGCCACCCGAAACCTTAGGAAGTGACTGTATATCCTTGTCAAGGGCCATGTTTACCGAGTTGAGGTTGGCGCCCAACTTCTGGAAAACGAAGTTGACAATCGTCTCGCTCTCGCCGATAAGGGCCTTCAGGATATGCACAGGCTCAATCTGCTGCTGTCCGTTCTGGCGGGTCAGCTCGATGGCCTTCTGCACGACTTCCTGCGATTTGATTGTGAAATTATTGAAATTCATATGCGTTGAATTTGGGTTATATCATATTCTCAGCCTCAATTGAATCAGGATAATTACAATGAAGCTACAATTTATTAACAAATACCGTGCCTGAATGTTGAGCGCCGTCCGGGTTTTTAAGGCATCAGTGCACTTTCAGGATCTCAATCCAGTAGTCGTCAGGGTCATGGATGAAGTATAGCCCCATCTCATGGTTCTCATAGCATATGCACCCCATCTGGCGGTGATATTCGCGGATGGCGTCATAGTCACCCTCGACGCGCACTGCGAGATGGCTCTCATTCTCACCGAGTTCATAAGGCTGTGGATGGTCGCGCAGCCAGGTAAGCTCAAGGCGGAACTTCTGGTCGGGGGTGCCGACAAATACAATCTTGAAGGCTCCGTCGGGATGGTCAATCTCCTTGAGCTTCACGAATCCGAGAGCCTCGTTATAGAATTTTATACTGCGGTCAAGGTCAGTTACATTGAAGTTGACGTGGTCGAAATGTGCTTTTATGTCCATATTGTTCTGTAATCAGTAATACTACTCAACTATATAACAAATGGCATCATTAAAAGTTAACGCTGACAGAGAGATGCTTCTCTGTCAGGAGAATGAGGAGTACACCATATTCAATTATATGGAGACACTCATAGCGCGGCATCTTGAGAATGGAAGGGTACGTACGTCAGAGACCTACAGAGCCGCGCTCAACAGTTTCAGGAAGTTCCGTAAAGAGAAGGATTTGCAGCTCGGGAGTCTTACCTCCGATATAATGGAGTGTTTCGAGGCCTGGCACAGGCGCCGTGGCAACACCAGCAACACCATCTCCTTTTATATAAGGATAATCCGCGCCGTCTATAACAGGGCTGTCGAGAACTGTGTCATAATTGACAGGAAACCGTTCAGACATGTCTATACCGGCATTGACAAGACAGTGAAGAGGGCGTTGCCACTTGCTGTGATAAGCCGGATCAGGGAACTGGATCTATCGCCTCTTCCCGAGATGGATTTCGCGCGCGATATGTTCATGCTGAGTTTCTATATGCGGGGGATGAGTTTCATCGATATGGCCTACCTCAAGAAGTCAGACCTCAGGAACGGGATGGTGGTATACCGCAGGCGCAAGACAGGGCAACAGCTTCTCATAGGGTGGACCAAAGAGATGCAGAGGGTGCTCGACAAATATCCCAAGAATCCCACGCAATACATGTTGCCGATTATCAGTAGCAGGGCGCACAACGACCGGTTTCTCTACCGCAGTGTGGGTTACAGTATCAACCGTCACTTGAAGCGGGTGGGGGAGCTGGCCGGGGTTGAGGGGCCGCTCACGATGTATGTGGCCCGTCATTCATGGGCGAGCGCGGCCAAATCAAAAGGTATTCCGATAAGTGTGATAAGCGAGGGGATGGGGCATGAGAGCGAGACCACGACGCGGGTCTATCTCGCGTCGCTCGACACGTCGGTTATTGACCGTGCCAATGACCTTATTCTCGGGAGTCTATGATATAACAGAGGCTGCCTCCTCGTGCGGGCAGCCTCTGTTATAAGCTAATTAGAAAGAATCAGACCGTAGTCGGGATGATTGCGCGGCAGATGGGAGTTGATGTCAGGGTTGCGTTCCGGTTGCCAGGCGCGCACCTTTATGGATGGTTCCTCGGGATTGTTGAAATCAACCAGCAGGAAGAGGTAGCCCGTGTCGGCATAGCCGGTTGAGTAATAGTCCTGCTTCAACTGTATGCCGTAGCTCTCGCCACCCACACCCATCTTCACCACCTCGCTGTCAGTGAAGCGTATGTTGATGTGCGGCTGAGTCTCGAACACATGTGCGAGTTGCCTCAGGTACTGATCCTTCGTATAGTTGGTGTATTTCACCAACTCCTTAGGCATATTGAACATACCGTCACCCTGTGGCTGCTTCGCGGCCTTCACCACATGACCCACAATAATTGTGGCGTTGTCATCGAAGATGCTCTCGATATAATTGAAGCGTTTCAGGGCAAATGCCGTCTTGTAGTTCTCTATAAAATTCACAAGAATCATCTTGGCATACTCGCTCCAGGCGGTGCCACCGTTGCCAAACACCATACGGTCGGCCTCTTTGCCGAGACCTAATGCCACAGCCTCAATCTTGTTATCCTCATTGAATGTGAAGGTGACATCCTCCACAAACACGCGGTTATTACCCGGGAAGGTAAAACTCATCGGGATGCTCCGGGCCACAATGCGCGGCCCCATCGGGAGGTAAGATATTTCCGGTTTGCCGAGGAGACGGGCATTGCCGTAATTTACAAGACGGTCAAACATCTCGCGCCCCTCCGGGGTGAACTCCTCTGATAGATTGCCGAAATTCTTGGTGCCGATAGCGGCCACGACACGGTCGAGCGCCGAGGCGCATATCTTTGAGCGGTCTTTCGGTGCCGCCGCGATTGCATCGGTCTGACCGGCCTCACTGACGGCCTTGGCAAACATCTTCTTATCCTCCTTCGATGTGGCCAGCATTCCCTTCTTGGAAGCCAGAGGTTGCTGCGACTTGCTGAACGGCACACCGCGCACCACCTCCATCACCTGGGCGAGCTCGCGGTCGATACCTGCCTGGTCGGCATACTCATATTCGAAACGCACCTGCACGGCGTCGGTGTCGGCTCCCGGGCGTAGTTCAAGAGTGCCCATTCCATCGCGGGCCGCGTGGCGCGCGCTCCAGCTGCGTCCGTCGAAATAGATGTATTCCACACTTGAGACAGGTTCGCCACGGTAGCGCACCATAACATCAACGTCGCTCCCCTCCTGCGAGGCGACCCCGAGCGAGAGGTCGCCCAAGATAGAGTTGATCTGCTCAGGAATCCATGTGAGGAGCACACGTTCGGCGCCATCCTCGTCGGTAAACGACACCTCCTCCGGATGGGGTATGCTCTTCAGGAGGCAGAGCGCCCAGTAATAGCTTCGGAGAGCGTCGTCAATCTTGAGGCGTTTCTCAGATTTCCCTGCGGAGTAGACCATGTCGAGCACCTTGTCGCGACGTCCCTGGAACACCTTCTCCAGTTCAGCGCGGGGTATGTAACGCATGATGCGTATACCCTCGGGGCTTGACAGCATGAGGCTTCCGGTGTTGGTGAGGGTGCCCTGGGAATAAGTCTTCACCAGATGACGCACGGCCATGTTGTAGTCGGTGTCATCGTTGGTGTTGAGTTCCGACTCATCCATCTCGAACGAACTGCTCACCGAGACTGAAATCTTCGACATAAGATTGGAGAGTGCGTTCTTGTCGGCCTCACTAACCATAGCGCCGTACCCCTCTCCATATATATAGTCGGGACTCGCCATGATGACGTTAGCCAAAGAGTCGGCATACGTAAACTCACTGTCACGTGAAGCCGCGAAGGCCCACGTGACAGATAATGTAAGGATTAGAAAACTTAGGATTTTCTTCATTCGGAATATGTGATTATGTTACTTAACCATAATTTTCTGACCTCCCACCAGATAAATTCCGGGCGCGAAACTTCCGGCGAAGGTCTCTTCATCAGCGTTGAGGTGAAGCTGCGTGAGGATAGCTCCTGTCATGTCGCAGATAGAAATCTGGCACGAGCGGAGTGCCGAAATCCAGATTCTTCCGCCATCTACCCTGACTGAGAGGTTGCCATGGTTCATTACCGGCATCCCTATCTCCTCGACACCGGAGAGAGCCTCAGCTATGGGGATGTATCTGCCGGTGGTCAGAAATCCGAGATATGCCTCGAATGGTTTGGCATACAAGCTCTCATTGTCATGTACGAACACACTGCCCGGAGCATACTCGTCATAGGGAGTGCCCACATTGAGGTAGAACTTCCATGATTCCCACATATCCTCACCGAAATTGCACAGGGATTCAGGGTAATAGAAGCCCTTGCTTGAATCGATAAAGGCATTCTCAGCCCTGAAAATGATTCTGCCGCTGAGGTTGTATTCGTCAACATATTCCTCGCTGTTGGGCATCGAGATGATATAAGGAGTGAAAGCCTCGATTGCATCGGCTTTGCTGAATATGGGGCGTTCTCCCATTGAATAGAGCCAATAGCGGAGGTCACCCTCCTTGGGATTGCCGAAGGGGAGTATCTCACCTTTCTCCTCATGAAGCACCACGTCAGGAGTGAATGGAAGGGCGATGGTTTCCCATCCTCTTGCATCACCGGGTTTTGTTTCCTGCTCAAATAACCGGGAATACTCAATCTTGCCGGCAGTGAACGGGAGTGGTGCATAGAACGGACAGGCCTCAACCAGAGAGAGGGAATCGATAACCTGATTTCTCACAACATTGAATTTCTCCTCCAGAGAGTCATCCACCTCGTCATCACCGTTCACAAACAGCAGGAAGTTCGGATTTGCGAGACCACCGAAGATAGCCTCATTTACCGGACGGTTCTCCTGCCATACCGCCGCGCTGAAGGAGGTGGCGTGTGAGAAGATACTGTCGGCATATTCCGTATTCCTCTTCGGCAGGAAGAGACCCATGAGGTTTGATTCCGCGAATGCTTTCTCAGTCACGATTCCTGAAATCTCCGCATCTGAGAGATCAAGGTAACGGAGATAACTGTCAAGGGTTTTCTCACCGAGGAAGGTGAGGTCATTGATGTCGAGTTTACCCTTGATATTCACCAGACGGGCAACGCTGCGGGGAGTATCAGCCCAGAGGAATGCCTGAGAGAGCACACCCGTGCCGTCAGTCTCGGCATTGCTGCCGTCAAACCATGCATGGATAGGGAGGATGGCAGTATCCGAACAGAATTTACGGTCGGATAATATGCGGACCTCCGCTGTGCCGAGACGGGTCTCCACGAACGCATGGGAGTCACCGTAGATTTTCTGGGTGAGTCTGAGACTGTCGGTATGTTCATTGATGTCGATGATTACATCCACCTCCACATAGTCCTTCTCCGGAGTGACGGTAAGTTTATAGCCGTCAAACTTCACATCCGGCATATCGTGGAAAGTAAGTTTGGTGCTGACAGGTGCAGGATAATACATATCAGGATCTGTCTGTACCATCTCCACTTCAATCTCGCTCATAGAGGCATCGACACCCAACTCGAGGTTAGAGTTGATTCTTACCTCCTCAGGAGTGTCGGAATTTCTCTTGGTAACTTTGGCTATGAGCGTCTCATCAGTAGAGTTGGTCAGGATTTTCACGATACGTTTGCGGTAAACCTTTTCAAGGGTAGGTTGCTGCAAGGTGTAGGGGGCAATCTCGAACTCATACTGCAGAGTGTCGGAGTTGTTGTAGCCTTCCCGACGTGCGAAATAAGTGAAAGAGGCATCGGCGCTCAATGGGATCGGTGCATCGTAGAGAGTCTCGTCGCCGTCATTGGCACGGTAGACAATCTCAGCCTGTGCATCCGGACAGGTAATCTTGAGAGTGTGGGCACCATATACGGCTACCGGACTTGGTACTTTCATCGAGTTGACTGAAAGTCGTGTCGTGTCAGAGGTGAGGTAGTCGTTATGGGTAGCGTATGCTCTCCATGTACCGTTTCTTTCGATTGCGATTGGAGCGGTATAGGTGAGGAACTCACTCATGGTATTGTCGGCATACCGGATTATGGCGTCCGGAGTGGAGCAAGTTATGACAATAGTGTTATTGTCGGTATTGCGGGTCATAACCGGAGTTGCCACCTTGTAAGAACCTATACTATACTGGAATGTAGCTACGTCGGAGGGTACCTTGCCGTCGGCGAAGGCGCGGGCTTTTACCGTGCAGTCGGTCTTCGGCAGGAACGGGGCGGTGTAGAGTGTGCTCGACTCTGTAGGCTCTGAGCCATCGAGAGTATAGCGGATCTGTTCCGTACCGTTATCGGTCCATATCCGTATGTTCTGGCTGCGGAATTCGATATGGGGAGCATCCATGAAGACGTCGCTAACGAGGTAAGAGACCACCTCTGAATCAAACCAGTTATCCTTCATGGCAATAGCCTTGTATCGAGTCTCGGCCTCCACTGCGATAGGAGCGGAGTAGAGAGTCGAGGCAGCCGTGGGGTCAGAGCCGTCAGAAGTGTAACGGATAGCGGCGTCAGCGGTAGCGGAGGTCAGCACCAAGAGAGCCGGATCCGAATGGTCGAACACCGGATTCGCCACCACGTTCACATCCAGTTCGAGTGGCGCTCCGTCAAACATATCAGTACGGGTAGTCGCTGTAGAAACTCTGACCTCTACCACATCGCTCTCCACATTCAATGTATATGGAGCCTCTCCATTATAATTGCGTGTATCGCCGGATGAGGATGTAGTTGCAATGCGGAGAGGCATGGCGGCTACGTCGTGGGAGAGGATAATCTGGCGGTCGTGGTACTTCATCTCGGCCTTAGCCTGGGCTTCCGTGTAGGTTGCGAGAGTGAAGGTGTAGGAGGCCGTTGCAGAAGCGAGGGATTCGTAGAAGCCTTTCGCTTTGATGGTGCAGTCTGAGCTGACAGCTATGGGGCCGGTATAGAGAGTGCTCTCTGAAGTCGGTTCAGAACCGTCGATAGTATAGCGTATCTCAGCCTCCTCAGTGGCGCAGGTGATAGTCACATTCTTGGCCGCGTAGGAGATCTCCGGAGTGGCGATGCTCACTATACTGGTTACCAATTGGGCGATGGCAGAATCATAGTAATTCTCTTTTACCGCTATTGCCCGGTATGTCGTATTGTTGAGAGCCGTAATCGGGGCGGTATAGAGAGTTGATTCAGCTGTAGGTTCCGAACCGTCGGTTGTGTAACGGATCTGCGCACTTGCCTCACTGCAAGACATAGTCAACGTTGCTCCGTCAAGTTGGAGGGTCGGGCTGGGCAGCATATAGTCGCTTTTGCGGTAGGCGAAAACGGCTATCGGCGAATCTGCCAAGCCATCCTTGCTGGCATACGCCTTTACACGGCAGTTATCCTCCGGAGTGAAGGGAGCTGTATAGACTTCGCTTTCGATTGTCGGGTCAGTGAAATCGGTTGTGTAACGGATCACCGCGTCAGGAGTTGGGCAGGTGATACCAATCTTGAAATTGGCGAACACAAATTCCGGTTTGGCCACCTTGTAGCTTGCCACACGGTAGATACCAATCGGTGAACGGTACATACCATCAACATACGCTATTGCCCTAACCTCCAAGTTACTGCCAACGAAGAACGGCTCGGTATAAAGAGTGCTCTCCTGAGTGGGGTCAGTACCGTCAATAGTGTAGTGAATCTCCGCATTGTCAGTTTCACACATAATCACTACATGATCGTCACCCTGCATGGTGAAACGGGGACGCACAACAGTGTTAGGAGCAACAGTCGGGATGTCCGGACTTCCCGGTTCCCCCGGACTTGCTGGGTCATAGTAATATGTGTAGTTGGCGGTTAGAGTCACATTACGGTCAGGCATCGTATAGTTGAAGGTCGGGTCGGTGCTTACTGTATTACCTGTATCATCGGTCCAGTTTACGAAAGTGAAATACTCATTCCCGTATGTCTGGACACTTATTGTGCTCCCTTCCTCATATCTGCCTTCGCCATACAGACTACTTGCATCTGGAAGACTGTTCTGAAGTCTCAAATTATGCATCACATGAGGTTCACCAGGTTCTGTAGGAGCATCAGGATTATATTTAAAGTTGGCTACGAATATGGGATTGCCTTTCTCAACGGTATAAATAAAGTGCTCCTCGGTGCTGAAAATACTTCCATCTTTAGTCCAGTTCTCAAAAATAAAACCGGTGGTTGGATAAGCACGAACCCAAATATTTTCACCAACAATATGTCGTCCTTCCCCTTCAAATACGCCAGCATCCTCCGGGTTGCAGAGAATAGTTACAGTTGAATAAACTGTTGGATCAAGAACAGGCGGTTCCTCCGGATTGTCAGGGTCATAAATAAACTTGGCTGTGAGGTGGACGTCTGACACAGGCATGAGGTAAGTGAATGGATTCTCTGTTGAAATGGTATTACCTTCAGAATCCACCCATCCGGCAAAGCGAAATCCCGTTGAGGGATACGCTTGAAGCCATACAGATGACCCAAAAGCATAGGTGCCACTTGTCACATTGAGAGAACCTCCATCTTCTGGGATGCAGTTTGTTGTCAAAGTGAAGTAGACACCGGGCTCGGGTGGATCCGCCGGGTTATATTGTGCTTTGGTTGAGGCTCCCCATAGGAGGAGAGCCGTCAACGTCAGCAGAAATCTTATATATCTCATTGGCTATAGAGTCAAAGTGGATGACTTTCTTATTTCACATTAATCTTGTAAGTGTGGCCATCGACAGTAACGATATAGAGGCCATTCACAAGATTGAAGTTGAGTTCGGCACCTGTAGCTACGGCTGTAGCGCAGAGGATACCGTCGATGTTGGCGATTGCAATCTGAGCACCCTCGGGAGCTGTAACTGCGATGCCGTCAGCAATAGCCGCAACCTTCACACCATCCTCGACAGACTCTACAGAGTTGGGATTGCCATTGTCGAAACGGAGAGAGAAGCGGTTGTTGTTCCAAGCCTCCTTACCGGCCATGAATACATAATCGGCAGCGGTGAGATCCTGTTCAACACCGGTCTCGGCATCGTAGAGGTAAACCTTGCGGTCGGCACGTGTAGCCGAAACGACATAGCTTACACCGGCCTGCGGAGTGTAGAGACCGAGACGTACAGAACCGTTGTTATATGGACGCTCGTTGATAGCCAGCATGGTGCCATCCTCATCATAAGTATATATCTGGGCAACAGAGGTATCCATGCTGAGGAACTTCGAGGCGTCGCGGTTATAGTCATAAGAGATAGAGGCTTTTTCATTGAGCACCACGCGAGTCATATCGCTCATGACAGTGTCGTTGCCGGCGGTGAGAGTGATATTGAAGAGTTGGCGTCCTGCCTCAGCCGAGCGACGCGATTTGAGAGCCGGAGCTTTCCCTGAGCCACTCCCATGGTTGATATCAGCGGTCACCTGACGACCATTGAGACGCATTACAGCAGTTGAACCAACTTCGGGTTTCTGAACGAAGAAGGGCTGCATAGGTTTCAGGGCGTAGGTGTCGCCATCCTCGGTAATCAATGAGATTGCGCGGTAAGATGAACCGGTCCAGACAGTGATAGGAGCCTCCATATCGATGTAATATACATCGAAATAAGAGGGATATGGGTTAGCTATATAATTCCAGTTGGCATTGGCTGGAGTCTCACACGAATAATCGTAAAGATTGATTGTTACTTCATCGTTGCCTAAGAATTGTTTGGTATTGTCAGCCGGTGCAGGAAGTGTCAGTGTGCCTGCTTTGTTTGCCTGTACAATGTAGCCTTGTCCTTTTTTAAGCTGACCGGAAGTAACGTTTGTCCAGTTGCCCGAAGTGGCATTCTCAGAAGCGCGACGGGCACCGTCGTAGCTACGGATAACGAATGATGTGGTAGCTGAATGTGTCACATCTGAGATATTGACATCAGTGACAGGAGAGAAGAAATACCATTCATTCTCTCGCGGTATTTCATAAGTGGTTGTAAGAGAAGATGCTGTAATTGCATTGCATTCGCTTACAAACGCAGTTGGATTATCCGGATGATTATGATAAGTGAAATCTCCGAATGGCTGGGCTGCAGATCCACTCACGGTAAGCTTAGCCCCTGGGAACATCTCTATGTCAGGAGTCTGGCGGATACGTTCCTGAGAAAGATTTAGGATACCGCGAATAGCCCAGTAATCTGCGAGAGATGCTTCATCACCTGAGGTTACTGTCTTGAAATTATACCAATAGTTGTCAAGACGGTAATCGCCAAGTGCAAAATCCGGTACAATAAGGTCAATATTCTTAAGGTTGACGTAATAGAATGGATCCGATTCTATTGATGGAGGAGTTGCCGATGGACAAATTACTTTTGTCAATGCGGTGCACTCATTGAAATTTGAATACATATCATGGCAATGTGAATTCAATGTCAGAGTCTTAAGATTCTTGCATGAATTGAAAGCATAAGAACCCAATGAAGAGAGATTCCAAGGAAGAGTGACTTCTTCAAATTTATTGCCGGAGAAAGCATAATCCCCAATGCTTTCCAGGGTTTCAGGGAATGTAATAGACGACAGAATGGCATTCTGGAAGGCGCTTGACCCTATAGTCTGAAGATTTGAGGGGAGTATCACTTCTTTTAAAGATGTGCAATCGTTACATGTTCCGGATGGAATCTCTGTAAGGCCATTGGAGAATTTAATCTTAGAAAGGGAAGTGCATTGATAAAAATGATCATAGTAATGCCATGCATTATACGGAGGATTGTAATAATCCAATAATGTGACAGAATCAGGCATTAAGAATTCCACAAGATTTTTGCAGTAAATGAAAGCCTGACCACCGATAGTTGTCAATGATGAATTATCTGCGAAATCAATATATACAAGTGTGGAATTATACCATGCCTGCGACTCGATTGTCTCTACAGAGGAGGGTATGGTAACCTTATATGCACCAGTTTCCGAGAAGGCATGACTGCCAATTCTCTTCAAACCTTCAGGAAGGAGAGCTACTGACAGATATTGTTTGCCGGCGAAAGCATTTGCAGGAATTTCCTCAATCTGAGCATCGGTAAGGTCAAGGCCTTGAATATTAGTCAACTGTGCAATATATGACCAGTCATCTTCATTAAGAGAACCGGTTATTTTGAGAAGATCAACATCAGTAAGATACTCAACTTTGTATAATATCTCACGTCCCAACGATCCTGGAGTGGGGATTGTGACATCTATCCATGCATCTGAAAGTTCAACCTCTTTTATAATTGAGACTGCATCAGCATCGTAATTTCTATAAAATTCAACGGTATGTGTGCCTGGTTCGAGAACAATGGAACAGAAAGTGTCAACATTCTGGTCAAACAGTTTCCATTCAATGCCATCAACTGTCATTATCAGTTTATTGCCGTAATAAGAATCACCAGTATTGGCAATGCAGTTGAATTTTGAATATCTATCAATCGTGAAGGTTGTTGAGATTGTGGACTTATCTCCGGTAGAACGTATGAACCCGTTGTCAGCAATCCATATATTCTCAGGGTCATTAGTGAATATCAGAGGAAGTGAGTCATCTTTAAGACAGCCGGATTCAAGTTCTTTGCATTCCAGAACCCTGAGTTTGCGGATTCCTCCTACAGTTTCATTCTCTTCTGCATAACCGCTTTCATTTATGAACTCTATGGTATGAGTTCCTGCAGGGATGATATGAGAGAATGATTCTTCCTGGCTTGCATATATGGTATTAGAGATAGTTTCTCCATCTACTGCGAATTTTATTTGGTCTTCATATGCATAGTATTTCCTATACCATATAAAGGATACTTCCACAGGATATGCGGAGGTGTAGGAGAATGAGAGGGTAGATGATGAATAGGGAGTCATCACAGGTGTCTGCATGGTATTGTCAACGATGCTCCAGGGGTTGGTGGCGTCGTTGGTCCAGGTCACCTGGATTGAGCCGTCAACGAGGATGGCCTCGTTGATTTCGTCGGATGTCTGGGCTTGCGCTATGCCAAAGCATGCAAGCATGATGATGGCAAGCATCTGGCGTATCAACGTCGTGATACGTTGAGTTTCTCTTTTCATAATGTATTATTTTATTAGTTCGTTTTTCTTTTTGAGTTACTGCCAGACCGGTGGACGCGCCACGGCGCGTCCCTACTTGGTCCGGGTTTTTGAGTTACCGCCAGACCTGTGGACGCGCCATGGCGCGTCCCTACTTGGTCCGGGGTTTCTAGACCGGTGGACGCGCCACGGCGCGTCCCTACTTGGTCGTTATTGGATGTCGGGGGTGGGATGGTCTTCGTCCTCGGGAATCAGACCGTTGGTGTTGAACTTGGCAGGGTCGCCATAGATCTCGTAGGTGGCGGTGCGGATATATGCCTTGATGACATAGGTCTCCATCTCGTCAAGTCCGGTGATTGTGCCGCGCATCCAGCCGTCGATTACCTCACAGGGCACCTTGCGGCGCAACGGGTCGGTCTCGGGGTCGCTGAGTCCCGCCACGTATACGAAGCCACTCTCAAGGATGTCGAGCGAGCTGGTGACAGTCGCCTCAGCCTCAACTGATTGCTTCCCTACGGAGATTACGTTGATCGGACCAACCTCAGGACGTGCAGGACGTTGCTGGCTTACAGTAACCGTCTGGGTTATGCTGCCGAAAGTGACGCTGAAGGATGTTGTGCGCGCCTCACCGGTGTTCTCGGCAATCTTTACCATGAGCTGCTTGTTGTCAGAAGTTCCCGCGTTCGACTGGACGGTACACCAGTTGGCAGTCCCCTCTGTAGATACAGTCCAAGCACCCGGACAGGTTACACCTATTGCAATCTCATGCTCTCCGGCATCGACAGAGACTGATTGCTGCGAGAGGATGATTGTTCCGGCTTTCTGAGTCACCTTCAGAGGAATTGTCTGATTATTGGTCGACAGACTGACGATGGCCTCACGGTCGGATGAGGTGTCGTTGGGTTTGGCTGTGACGGTGATAGTGGTCTTACCTGACGTTCCGGAAGTCGGGGTGGCTGTAAGCCAGTCGTATCCGGTGATTGTGCAGGTCCAGTCGCCCACGCAGTTGATGTCGGTTGACTGCGACCCACCCTCTGCCTCAAACGCCAATGTGTCGTTCGAGAGGGTATTCTGGCCGTTGAGCTGGTTCACGGTGACAGTCTGTGTGATGTCGCCGCTTGTCACGACTACCTGACCCTCACGCGGTCCGGCTCCGAAGTTGGAATCGAATGTCAGAGTCACAACCACGGCGTTGCCGTCGGTAGCCTCGCCCGAAGTGAGGTCGGCGTGGATCCAGTTTGATTCAGTCTCCAGGGTCCAGCTGTTGATGGCTGTGATGTTGATGGTCTGCTGCTCAGGCTGATATGCCGCCAGGTCGGTAATCTCCTGGGGATATACGGAGAAGCTCGGTTCCTTTTGAGTCAGAACGGTGGATACCGAGCTGACCCCCTCCGCCTCACCGTCGGGAGTGACAGTAAGCGTCACTTTACGTTCCGAGGCAGTAGTGTTGGCCTGGAAAGTGAGGAGAATCTCTTGGCGTCCCTTACCCGAAATACGGTTGGAGCCTGCAGATTCTGAGGCAGGGTCGCTAAGAGTGACCCAGGTCTGGTCGACAGTCGCTGTCCATGCCACGTTTGAATATACTGTGACCCTCTCAGTGGTGCCGGCAGCGGCCGACACGGAGGATGGTGAAATCTCATCTATGTATAGCTTCCCGTCGTCGGATGGAAAGAAGCCCTCCTCGCTAATGGCCGAACAGGATACAGTGGCCGAAAGCAGAAGCAGGGAGAGGATATTCACACAATTTCTACTAATCTTACTAATCTTCATGAGAAATGGCAATTATATATTGAAACAGAGGCCCACGGTCACCATGAATCCACCTTTGGTGATTCCGGCAATCTTTGCAATCTGGGTGCCCAACTCGTTCTTCTGCACCGGGATGGCGTATTCAGGCTGGAGATATACGCCGAAATGCTGAACCGGCACCCACAGACCCTTGACTCCGATTCCGAGCGATCCGCACATCAGACCCTCCCCCTTGTCGCCCGATGAGGTGAGTGTCTGGGCGATGTAACCCAAGGTGGGGGTTACAGCCATCTTCCGGTTGAGTCCTATCTGATAACCGGCGCGTATGGCGAAGGTATTTACCTTATATGTGCAGGTCTGGTCGTAGACAGGATTGCTCTCGTCGGCATACCAATACACGGGGTCAGACTCTCCGAAGCCGAATGTGTAGCTCGCCGATATGTCGATGTTTGAGATCACACCACCGAGAGTGACCGACACGCCGGGAGTTCCGGCATAGGTGAATCCGGCAGCCACATAGGCAGTCGTGGGTTTTACGAAGAGGATAGGTTTGAGGTGTACCACATCGTTCGACTCAACGTCGCGACGCACGCGATAGGTCTTTGTGACGGGATGATACCCTTCGCGGGCGAAGGTGAAGTCATGCTCACCCACGCCGAGAGTCAGTGAGGTGGGGTCGCCTGTCACCCGTGATATGCCGTCGGTGATGGTCATATCCTCAGGCTTGATGTCGAGTTTGAGGTAGCCCACATGAGCAAGAGGGGGGAGGGCTTTGACAGTCTCATTCTGCTTCGGCTTGACGGTGAAAGAGGTAGTCTGCGGGTCGGCGCGTTCGGCGCGGGTCTCAACCACATAGTCGCCTGCAGGGAGGAGCACATTCCATGAGCCTACGCCCACCTTCTTGTCGTCAAACCAGATGTCGGCGTTGTTGTCGACCTCCACGGTCACCTCACCCCAGGTCTCGCGCTCGTCAACCATCTTCAGCACGAAATGGCCGTCGCCGTCGCGGGTTACGTTGATGTTACCCTCGTAGACCATGTTACCTTTACGAGCTTTCACGGGGTGGAGTCCGTAGGCTAAGTAACGGTTTTGCGGGGATGTCCCGAGAGCCTCGCCGTCGATAGTTAGGTCGGCGTTAAGGACAGAGGTTTCGATACCCACGTCACGACCTTCGAATGTAAGTTCCATCTCATAGGTCTTCGCCGCGTCGATAGGGTTGTCGTAGAAATACTCCACGGAGCCGTACTTAGGATGATGCACAGTGATGCGCTGCGAGCGCTGCGGGATGTAGAGCCACCATTCTCCTGGATGTTTCTCCGTGTGCACCACACCCATGTTCGTACCGCCGAAGGTAAGGTCGTCGAGCGTGGTGTTGATCTTGATGAGAGCCGCCGTCTGACCGTTCTGGTCAGTGTGGGAGGTGCCATGCGTGTTGGCCGTCAGGTCGCTTGGTCGCGGTTTGAAATTCCGCACCACAAGCTTTTGTGCCATGGCGTGTCCGCCGCATAGCATCAGGGGCAACAACAGGCTTAGTAGTCTTTGTTTCATTAATGAGGTTTTATGTTAAGTAAAAAAATGACAGTTGAGATTCTAATGGTTGACAGACTATGAGATTAGATGTGACGTTTGAAAGTTTGAGATTTCGTTCACAAAAAATGCCAAGTGCGGTCAGTAGAATAATTTGGAGTGAAATTACACAATTTTTAAATAAAATTGGTTATTGATTTTGATTTATTTGTATATATTAACATTTGTTAGTAATTATTCTGTGGCTGTTTTGACTCATAGATGGTGTGGTAAAGAGGGTATTAGTGATACAGGGGGAGGGGTTGTGGGGGGTAATTTCCTGTGCTTTTGTTGACAGGCTGGAAGCCTGTCCTCCTTGCCGTGCTCTTGGTCAGCTTCTGTTTGGATTATACTGCGTGGAATATTTAACATTAATTGTGAAGATTAATCAAAAAAATAGTGTATCTTTGCAAGCGAATTACCACCGGCCTTGATATTGTGATAGGTTCGTCAGCTCAGGGAGGTGGATTATCAGTTCAAAAACCATGTTGGGTAAATCAGAAATAACTAAATAATTCCTTAATAATTAGAAAGTATCATGAGCAAACCTTATGTACTGGGTGTCGATATAGGCGGCACTAACACTGTTTTCGGAATCGTTGACGCACGTGGTCAGGTAATCGCAAGCGACTCTATCAAGACTCGCAAGCATTCCAACTTTGACGATTATGTGGCTGAACTTCATGACGGCGTAGAGCGACTTCTGAAGGCTAACGACGCGGAGGATAAGATCTATGGTATCGGTATCGGCGCTCCTAACGCCAATTACTATACAGGTGAGATTCAGAATCCGCCAAACCTTCCCTGGGGTCCCATCATCCCCTTGGCTGAGAAGGTGAGCAAGGCTTTCGGTGGTATTCCGGTGGCCGTCACCAATGATGCCAACGCCGCCGCTTTAGGTGAGATGACCTACGGTGCGGCACGAGGTATGAAGGATTTCATCATGATTACCCTCGGCACCGGTGTCGGTTCGGGTATCGTGGTAAACGGTCAGGTTGTGTACGGTCATGACGGTTTCGCGGGTGAGCTTGGACATCTTGTTGTGAAACGCAACAACGGACGTATCTGCGGATGCGGCCGCACAGGCTGTCTCGAGGCTTACTGTTCGGCCACAGGCGTGGCCCGCACAGCCCGCGAGTTCCTTGAGGTGCGTACCGAGCCCTCAACCCTGCGTAACCTCCAGATTGAGGATATCACCTCAAAAGATGTATATGACGCAGCTGTTGCCGGCGATAAACTGGCGAAGGATATTTTTGAATACACCGGCACAATCCTCGGTCAGGCATTCGCTGACATGGTGGCTTTCTCCAGCCCGCAGGCCATCATCTTGTTCGGCGGTCTGGCAAAGAGCGGCGACATCCTGATGCGTCCTCTGAAAGAGGCTTTCGAGAAGAGTGTTATGCCGATTTTCCGTGGCAAGACAAAGATTATCCTCTCCGAGCTTAAGGAGAGCGACGCAGCTGTGCTCGGTGCCTCAGCCCTCGGCTGGGAGGCGAAGTACCGTTACGAGGTTCCCTCGTTCGACCGTTCGGTTCCTGCCGTAGAGGAGGCCTGATACACAGATAATACTTACTGACAAAATAAAAGGGACGCTGCAGGCAGCGTCCCTTTTATTTTGGAGTTAAAACAGAAGTCAGAAATATCTGAGTTCCTGGAAGAGGCGGTGGACGGGGAGACCCATCACATTGTAGAAGCTCCCGTTTATTCCGCTTACGGCCACAGCCCCGATCCATTCCTGTATGCCGTAGGCCCCGGCCTTGTCGAGGGGCTGGTAGTTCTCGACGTAATATTCAATCTCCTCATCAGTCAGCTCACCGAAGGTCACTTCCGATACGGTTGTGAATGAGGTGCGTTTCTCGGCGGTGGCTATCGTAACTCCCGTGGCCACCTGATGTGTGCGCCCGGCAAGGAGGCGGAGCATACGTTTGGCATCCTCTGAATCTTTAGGTTTCCCTAAGATTTCGTTGTCGCAGATCACCATTGTGTCGGCTGTTATGATGAGTTCGTTGTCGCAGATGTTGCGGCGGAAGGCGTCTGCCTTCTTCTCCGATACGTATTCCGGCACCTCTAAGAGTGGAATCTCGGATGGATAGCTCTCATCGATACCCCCGATTGTTATTATGTTGAAGGGTATCCTCAGCATCTCCAGCAGCTCGCGTCTGCGTGGCGACTTACTTGCCAAGAGAATCTTGTATTTCTCTAAATTGTTAAGCATAAATATGTTGTATTAGTTGATAGTCGGGTGAGCCATTTACCAGCCGAAGGCTTCGGCATCGGTGAGCCATGCACCTTGCGCTTTCATGACTTTCTCCAGGATGTCGCGTCCGCAACCGTAACCGCCGCTGAATTTCGACACGTAGAGGGCTGTCTCTCGGCATTCCCAGCATGCGTCGTAGGGTGCGCAGGGGAATCCGACCTCGCGCATGCAAGGGAGGTCGGGTATGTCGTCGCCCATATATATAACCTCCTCGGCCGAGAGATGGTTGGTGGCTATCCACTCACGTAGTATCGGCAACTTCTTGGCGGAGCCCATGAAGATATCGGTTATGCCAAGAGCTTCGAAACGACGGCGCACAGCCTCGCAGGTGCCACCTGTTATGATGGCGATCTTATATCCTTTCTTCACAGCCAATTGCAAGGCATAGCCATCCTTGATGTTGACCATACGGGTGGGGAATCCATCCTCGCCGAGGGGGATGGTGGAGGGGGAGAGCACTCCGTCTACATCGAAGACGAATGCGCGTATTTTTGTCAGTTCTTCCATAGGGTATCCGGTTTATTCAGGTGAGTATTCTTGTTTGATAGAGTCAGCGAGCGTTTCATAAATATGTCGCAGCGCGGGGGTGTCGGAGAGCATGGCGAGGTGCGAACCGATGGTGCGGCGGTCATCCCTTATCGCCGGACCCGTCTGGGCCTCGTGAGGCGACAGATGGTCAAGTTTGCCGATGGAACGGCGTATAAGCGGCATAAGCACCTTGTAATCAAGACCGGACTTCTGCAGAAGGCGGTCGGCGATGCTTATCAGATGATTTGTGTAATTGCACGCAAAAACGGCAGCTATGTGCAGCTCCTTCCGCACTGAGGAGTCGGCCATGTGGACGTTGCGGGATATAAGGGAGGCCAGTCGGGAGAGTCTCTCTCCGGTCGTCTCATCCTCACCTTCTATGAAGAAGGGTATCTCGCGGTAATCTAAAATGTCGTTGGCGGAGAATGTCTGCAAGGGGTAGAACACACCCTTGGCACCCCGGTAGGGGGTGAGAGCGGAGAGGGGAGTGGATCCTGAAGTGTGTGCCACGACAGGAAGGGTGGTAGTAGGGTAAGTCTTCAGAGCGTCGTTGATTCTCTCGGCCAAGAGGGGTATGGCGTCATCCTTGACCGCAATCAGGATAAAATCGCAAGGGTGGGGAATGCCTTCGAGAGTATGTGAATTGACGTGAACTGTCTCCGCTTCCCCTTCGAAAGCGCGGAACAGGTGTGTGGCCACATTCCCTTGACCGACGATTGCCACTACTGGTGATTTAACTGTTGAGTCCATTTCTTTCTCTTGATAATCCGTTTGTCTCTCTTGTCAATAAGGTTGCCATCCCCATTGTCATGCGCAGGTTTATCTCCACGCAAGGGTTAATGTCACCCTCCGTTGTGGCGAGCATGTCTATTCCTAAGGGTCCGTCGTAGTGGGGTGCTATCAGGGAGGTTATGGCATCTTTCTGGGCCGCGATCAGCTTGTCGTCCATATGCGATGTGTGACGGCTTATCAGGTCGAGTATCTCGTTGTCGGATAGGAGGGTGTTCCCCATATACCTGCCATCCGGCGTGGTGGCGAACCATGACAGACCCATGAACCTTACATCACCGTCACTGCATATCCATTCAGTAGCGAAATCTGCCGAGCGGGGGTAGGTCACCTCACCCATTACGGAACCTTGACGGCGTATGCCTCCACCCAACCATTGACGCAACTTCTCTTCAGTCATCTCCGACGCGCGGATCACACCGCGTCCCGCGCTGCTCCAGGGGAGTTTGAAATAAAGGTCGCCATGATTGCGGAGCATCTCCATGGCACTCTCCACCGAGGTGAACTCGCAGGGTAGCTCCAGACATGGGAAGCTGACAGAGGATTTCAGCTCTCTGATGAAAGGGATGGTTGTGCGCCGGTGTGCCAAATTGCGCAGCACGTCGATCCGGTCGTCAGATTTAAGAGCGTTGTCAGGGACGCCGGCACCTTTCAGCAGATGTCTCAGTGAATGGTTCCACCCCCAGGGCTTGATAACGGGAAGAGGGTCTGTGGCGCGGAGAAAGAGGCTGCCTAATTCGTCAGATGTGATAAGTTTCAGATTCTTAGCTTTAGCCTCGGCCAAATGAGAAGGGTGAGGATAAGAGCTGATATCAAAGTCATCGTCAACCACAATAAAGTCGCCGCTATGTGCGAATGTTGCCGGGAAGAGCTGCATTCCGCTGCGTAGACGGCGGATACTTGCCGGGGGGTTATAATGCGAGCGTCCGGCTGCGAGGGCGTAGTCAGTATCGGGGTTGAAGATATGAACAGAAGAAGCCGGAGAGTATCCGGCTTCAGTATTTGATGTCATAAGAATCAAGGGTGGCTCAAGGGGAGGGTATCAGTCGTTGAGACGGTCCTTCTCCTTGGCGGGGTTTGCGAAGTAGAGCTTATGCTCGATATATTCCTGAGTGGCGATGAGGGTAGGTTTCGGGAGTCTCTCATAGAATTTCGAGATTTCAATCTGCTCGCGGTTTTCCGACACCTCCTCAAGGTTGTCGGTAGATGCGAATTCCTGAAGTTTCTTCTCGAGTTCCTTCTTCATCTCCACGGCGATCTGGTTGGCACGTTTGCCGATTATGCAAACGGTTTCGTAGACATTACCGGTCTGTTCAGCCATCGCGATCATGTCGCGGGTCACAGTGTTTAGCGGAGCGTTAGTCTTTTTATAATCCATGACGGAGAATATATATAGTTATTCGTTAATGTGCTTTCGTGCAATCTCGTAGATATTGTCGGCCTCTTTACGGTTTTTCGAGTCGGGGTAATTGTTGATGTAAGAGAAATACTCATCCACGACATCGCGGTAACGGTCGGCCTGGCGTTCGTTGACGCTGAGACGCGCCTCCTGGTATTTCGACTTAAGCACCAGCAGCTCGAAATCCTCGCGGAACTTAGAGTAGGGGTAGTTCTTGAGGGCATTCTGGGCGGTAATGATAGCGGCCTCATAGTTATTGCCCATGAAG
Organism: uncultured Porphyromonadaceae bacterium; assembly: GCA_947575235.1. Lineage (GTDB taxonomy): Bacteria > Bacteroidota > Bacteroidia > Bacteroidales > Muribaculaceae > Lepagella. The sequence goes on along the minus strand of CANPMT010000008.1, from coordinate 26,008 downwards.
TTGCCGAGGTTATAGTAAAGCTGGGCATTCTGCAGCTCTTTGAGAGTGAGTTTGTCCTGCATCTCGAATATGGCATTCTGGGCGATGGTTACGCGGTCGCTTTTGGGGAAATAGTCAAGGAATCCCTGGAGCTCCTCGATAGCCTTTATGGTCTGGCTCTGGTCGAGCTGAGGGTCGGGTGAGTCAAGGTAGTAACCGTAGCCGGAGTAGAAACGGGCGAGTTCGGCGAACTTTCCGCGAGGGTAACGCGAATAGTATGTCTTGAAATAGACGCCCGAGTTGAGATAGTCCTTGTTCTCGTAATACGACATAGCGAGGAGGAAGAGAGCCTCCTCACCGTTAGGTCCTCCACGGAGGGGTGTATAGACTGTCTCCAGCACGGTGGCTGCCTGGGTGTACTTACGCTGGTCGAAAGCGCGCTTGGCGTAATCGAAGCGATAGTCTACATCCTTGCTTTTAAGCACCTTGTTATATTCACCACAGGAGCTTAACAACAGCAGGACAGGTATGAAATATAAGAATCTACGCATTTATCTAACTCGTAAATTTACGCTTTGAAGTGCAAAGTTAATAAAAGAATCCCGAAAAAGGAAGCACAATAAGCCCACGTTAAGATTTATTAATATTTGGATACAATATTTATATGCTATTCTTTTCTATTTAGGGGGTAGAGGTGATTTTATGCGGTGTGTTAGGATTTTTTTAGCTAACTTTGGGGCAAATTTTGTTTGATGAAAAAGACAGACAGTAATAAGGCTTCCGTCAGCACGGGTTTCTTCGGACGTCACCCGGTGCTGGCTAACTTTCTCGTGATTGTGGCAGTGGCCCTCCTCGGCATTTTCATCGTGTATCTCTCGCTGCAGATATTTACCAAGCATGGCGAGACCGATATCGTGCCGAAGGTGGAGAATATGTCGTATACCCAGGCAATAACTATCCTTCATGAAAATGGCTTCAGAGTGGATATTCGCGACTCTATATATAAGGAGGACGTGAAACCGGGGTTCGTGATTGAACAGTTCCCAAAATCGGGCGCTACCGTCAAACCGGGTCGTAAGATTTTCCTATACATCAATGCCGTGCATCCCAAGGAGGTAGTTATCGACGAGGATAACAACCCGCGTGAGGATGCGCTGAAGAGTTTCTCTTTCCGCCAGGGTATGGCTCGACTCGAGGAACTTGGATTCAAGAATATCCAGGTGATGAGAGTGCTGGGCGATAATGACTGCATAGTGAAAATCACCGCCAACGGCAAGGTGGTGAAGAAGACTGAGAAGGTGCCCGTCAACGCCAAACTTGTGGTGGAGGTATATGACGGTCGTCTCGGTGAATTGCGCGACTCTCTCCAGAATGAGGAGTATATGCAATATACCATGGAACCGGAATATTATGATCCGGAAGCGGTTGACGTGCCGGAGAGCGCGGTGCCGACCGATCCCGTGAATGAGAATGTGCCGGCAACCGAGGAGAATGATGACGAAGAGACTTATTTCATCAATGACTGACACTGCTGATAATATGGAGAATTGTGAAGATATTCTTGACCCTGAGGAGCTGACGGCGGAAATGGATGGCGATCTCATCTCAGATGAGAACGAGAGTGTGGAGGAACCCACCTATATCACCGAGGATGGACGCGAGATGTATGAGCATTTCCGTTTCGTGGCCGACAAGGGGCAGGAGATGATCAGGGTCGACAAGTTTCTTGTCGACAGGATGCAGAAGACATCGCGCAACCGTATTCAGCAGGCGGCGGATGCCGGATGCGTGATTGCCAACGGCAAGCCGGTGAAGTCGAGCTATAAGGTGAAACCGGGCGATTGCGTGAGCATCGTGATGGACCGTCCGCGATATGAGCTTGAGATCATACCGGAGGATATTCCTCTGGATATAGTATATGAGGATGAGAGCCTGCTGGTGGTGAACAAACCGGCCGGACTGGTGGTGCATCCCGGACATGGCAATTATTCAGGCACTCTGGTGAATGCCTTGGCCTGGCATTTCAAGGATAATCCCGACTATGACGTGAGCGACCCGAGACTCGGACTCGTACACCGTATTGACAAGGATACCTCCGGTCTGCTCGTGGTGGCAAAGACCCCCGAGGCGAAGACACATCTCGGCAACCAGTTCTTCCACAAGACCACCAAGCGAGAGTATGTTGCGGTGGTGTGGGGTGACTTTCCCGAGAAGACTGGCACCATCACCGGAAACATCGCCCGTAATCCGCGCAATAAACTTCAGATGTGCGTCACCGGCGATCCGGAGGTGGGGAAACATGCCGTGACCCACTACAGCGTGATTGAGTCGTTCGGATATGTGACGGTGGTGAAATGTGTGCTTGAGACCGGACGTACGCATCAGATAAGGGTGCATATGCTCAGTCAGGGTCATCCTCTGTTCAACGATGCCCGTTATGGAGGCGACCGCATACTCAAGGGCACCACTTTCGCAAAATACCGTCAGTTTGTGGAGAACTGTTTCCAGACCTGTCCGCGCCAGGCGCTGCACGCCCGTACCCTCGGCTTCGTGCATCCCGTCACCGGGAAGCAGATGGATTTCGAGTGCCCCATACCCGACGATATGACCCAGCTTATCGAAAAGTGGAGGGTTTACAGAAAGAATGACTGATAAAACTCCCGGCTGTGGAGAATTTCATAAAATTTGTAGATTGAAATTGTTTTAATTTAGAGTTAAAGCATTAATTTTGCAAAAGAGAACACCCCTGCCGGGTGTGACAGAGGTTTCGGCCCCTGACATCACGGCGGGAGATAAACAGAGAAAGAATGAGTAGTCAGCAAGATTATAATTTCAGCGATATAGCTCCGTATGATGATTCGGAATTCCATTCAAAGATGGAGCAGCTTGTCAAGGAACCGGGCTTCCTGCATGCGGTCAATTATACGATGCCTCCGAAGGATGTGCCCGCTTTGATTGAGGAGTTGTTGAAAATCAATAACAAACATGATTTTCAGCATCAGGTGATGTTCCCGTTTCTGGAGATGCTTGCCAAAACCACTACATCCGGCATATCGTTGGGTGGGGTGAAGTATCTCAACCCGTCGATGAGCTATACTTTCATCACCAATCACCGCGACATCGTGCTCGACGCCTCTTTCCTCAACCTCGCTTTCCTGCGGCGCGGCTACCCCACATCGGAGGTGGCCATAGGCAACAATCTGCTTATATATGACTGGATTACCGATCTGGTGCGCCTCAACAAGAGTTTCGTGGTGAAGCGTAATACAGGTCTGCGCGAGGGCTTAGAGGCTGCCAAGAAGCTTTCGGCCTACATACACTATTGCATACTTGAGAAGCATGAATCGGTGTGGATAGCACAGCGTGAGGGCCGTGCCAAAGACAGCAGCGACCACACACAGGATTCGCTCGTGAAGATGCTCGCCATAGCCGGTCAGGGACAGTTTGTCGACAAGGTTAAGGAGATCAACCTCATGCCGGTGTGCATATCATATGAATACGACCCCAACGATTACCTCAAGGTGAGGGAATTCCTCATGAAACGCCGCGACCCCGACTTCAAGAAGAGCCAGCGTGACGACCTCTTCTCGATGGAGACCGGCCTGCTGCAGTTCAAGGGGCGTGTGCATTTCCAGCTTACGCCGCGCATCAACAGCAAGCTCGACCAGATAGGTGATTTCAGCGACAACAACCGTGCCGCCAAACATGTGGGCTGTCTCATCGACCAGGCAATCCACCGCAGTTACGAGATTTTCGACATCAACTACGTGGCCTATGACCTGCTTCATCAAACCAACAGATTCGCAAGAAAATACACCGAGGAGAAGAAGCAGGAGACAGTTGAATACTTCAACCGTCAGCTTGACAAAGTTGACCTGAGCGACATCACCAAAGAGGAACGTGACTTCATGTGGGAGATGATTCTCACCATGTATGCCAATCCTCTCCGCAATAAACTAAAGAGCCTTCTCGGAGGTCTGGAATAAAATAATCACATATGCGTATACCCTTTATAATGATGGTAATCCTGCTCGCGGCGAGCGTGCTGGTTGACCTGTATATACTTAACGACATAAGCCGTAAAGCCCGCAAGGGGTTCTGGCGGAAGTTTTATCTGGTCACCTCCGTTGTGTGCTGGGTTTTCATCATTGTCACCCTCTGTCTGCCGCGACGTTCGGAAGACTCCGGCATTCTCACCGTGATGTGGATGCTTTATTCATATCTTACGGTATATGTGGGTAAGTTGGGGTATGTGATATGCAGCTTGATCGGCCGGTTGGTCAGGGCTATATCGCATAGCCGCTCAAAGAGACATCCGGCCCGTCTGGTGGGGGCTGCCGTGGGTATAACCCTCTTCATCATGATGTGGTGGGGTGTGGGTGTCACCCGCCGTGCCATACAGGTGAATGAGGTGGAGGTGGAGTCGCCAAAGATCCCACGCTCGTTCAACGGTTATACCATTGCGCAGATAAGCGACATTCATGTGGGCACCTGGGGTACGGATACTACTTTCGTATCCGCTTTGGTTGACTCTGTAAATGCCTTGCATCCCGACCTCATTCTCTTCACAGGTGATATCGTGAACCGCCGCACCGAGGAGCTCAAACCCTTCATAAGTGTGCTCTCACGTCTTAAGGCTCCCGATGGAGTGCTCTCCATCTTGGGAAACCATGACTATGGCGACTATGTGGATTGGAGCAACCCCGACGACCGGCTTGCAAACAACCGCGAGCTTGCCGCTGACCAGGAACGTATGGGCTGGGATCTACTCAACAATACACGCCGCTTCATTTCGAAGGGCAGCGACAGTATAATGGTAATAGGTGTGGAGAATATCGGCGACCCTCCATTCCCCACGTATGGTGATTTGGAGAAGGCATTGCCGGCATCATCCGATTCCATTTATCATCAGAACGACACCCGTTTCAAGATTCTGATGACGCATAATCCCGCGCATTGGGACAAGGAGGTGTCGCACACCACCAATATCGACCTCTCCTTGGCCGGACACACACATGCCATGCAGATGATGATAAAGATAGGGGGCTGGGAGTGGTCGCCCGCAAAATTCCGCTACGAGCAATGGGGCGGGATGTATGAGCGTCTCAATGACCGTGGCCACAAGACGCGTCTGTATGTCAATATAGGAGCCGGTGAGGTTGGTATGCCCTCGCGCATACTCAATGCCTATCCTGAGATTACTCTCTTCACACTGAAGCATCTTGGCAACTGAGAAGATGAATTCCCTTGTTATCAGTTTAGGCGCGAATTGCGGCAACCGTGAGAGGGCTGTGAGCGAAGCGATGCTCTGGCTCTCCGGACTGCTCTCGGAGTTCAAGGCTTCCGACATCTACGAGACTCTGCCTGTGGGTCATGCCGGAAGCAATTACATCAACGGAGTGGTGACGGGTGAGACAGAGCTTGATGTGGAGACGTTTGACCGTCTCTGCAAGGAGTATGAACTCAATCATGGCCGTGATGCCGAGTCACGTCTTAAAAATTTAGTGCCCGTCGACATTGACATCGTCATTGCCAACGGGCACATTATGCGTCCTAAAGATTATGGTTGCGGTTTCTTCCGCAAGGGGTATTTCTCAATAGCGGGATGCCCTGCGGTAGAGGTATAATCCGATAATCAGATACACCACATTCGGTATCTCCATAGCTATGAAGGGGGTCGTGAGACCCGAGATTGCAAACGAACTCGTTACTGTGGAGAAGAGTATATAGCTGAAACTCAATCCGAGCCCGATACCGATATTCAATCCCATACCACCTTTCTGCTTACGGGATGAGAGCGACATGCCGATCAATGTGAGAATGAAAGCGGCAGCCGTCGACGCTATGCGCCGTTCCTTCTCAATCTCGAAGGCCTTGATATTGGCCACGCCGCGCTGCTTCTGCTTTGAGATATACTCACTCAGCTGGGGCGTGGTGAGTGTCTCCTGGTCGTTGACCGATATCATGAAGTCGCGGGGTTCGAAGGGGATGATTGTGTCGAGTTTACTCCCTTTTGTAATCTTCTCCTTCATGCCATCGAAATCGCGCGTCATGTAATCCGACAGAATCCAGTGATACATTCGGGTAGTGTCATAACGGGCGATCTGAGCCGTTGTGCGTGACACCAATTCCTTATCCTTGAACTGGTCGAGCGAGAACCGGTAGCCCGTCTTGTTGCGGTCTTCGAAGCGGCCGATGTAGGCCACTACGCCCGGCGATACCTGAAGCTGCACGTTGACGTTGGTCTCCACCTTCTTGTTCTTGACATACTTGTTGGTGTAGGCTATACGGCGCACATTGGTCGGGGGTATGAGGTAATTGCTCAATGCGAAAGTCAGGGCCGCTATGATGGCGGCTCCTATCATATAAGGGCGCAGAAGGCGCGCAAAACTTACGCCGCTTGACAGGATTGCGATAATCTCGGAGTTGCCTGCCATCTTCGAGGTGAAGAAAATCACCGCGATAAACACGAACAGTGGTGAAAGCTGATTCGCGAAATAGGGGAGGAATGATCCGAAATAATCGAAGATAGTCTCATTGAGCGGCGCCACGAGGAATGCGTCGAGCTTCTCCGTCACGTCAAACATGGCGATTACCGCCAGGAAGAGCATGGTGGAGAGGAAGAAGGTGCCGAGAAACTTCTTCAGGATGTAAATATCGAGAATGTATAGACGGAAAGGGTTGGTGTGACGATGTTTGAGACGCTGTTCAAAGGAGTCGGTAACTTTCTCCTCCACCTTCTCAACCTCGGTGATACCATCCGTCTCCACCTTCTCAACCTCGGTGATGCCCTCCGGTGCGGTTGCCACATCGGTTCCGTCAACTTCCTTGGTTTCCTCTGTCATAGCCGGCGAGTGACACGTTCAACCATATCGGTTTTCCAACTCTTGAAGTCACCGGCAAGTATATGTTTGCGGGCCTCGCGCACAAGCCAGAGATAGAAACCGAGGTTATGTATTGAGGCAATCTGCATTCCAAGAAGCTCCTGGCTTACGAAGAGATGACGCAAATAAGCTTTGGAATATACCTCGTCGACCCATGTCGGTCCCCCTTCGTCGAGTGGGGAGAAATCGTCGGCCCACTTCTTGTTGCGCATATTCATTATGCCGTTGCGGGTGAAGAGCATACCGTTGCGGCCGTTGCGGGTAGGCATGACACAGTCCATCATATCCACTCCACGGTCGATAGCCTCAAGGATATTGGCGGGTGTGCCCACGCCCATAAGATAACGGGGTTTATCCTGAGGTAGAATCTCGTTTACCACCTCAATCATCTCATACATCTTCTCGGTAGGTTCGCCGACAGCCAGACCGCCGATTGCGTTGCCTTCGGCTCCGAGATCGGCCACATGCTTTGCAGCCTCACGTCGCAACTCCGGGTAGACGCATCCCTGCACGATAGGGAAGTAAGCCTGACGGTAACCGTAAATCCCTTCTGTCTCGTTATAATGTTTCCAGCCACGTTCCAGCCAGCGTTGTGTAAGGCCGAGCGATTTCTTGGCGTAGTCGAAGTCGGCGGTGCCGGGGGTGCATTCGTCGAGAGCCATCATGATGTCGGCACCGATGACGCGCTGTATATCCACCACGTTCTCCGGGGTGAAGAGATGCTTCGAGCCGTCGATGTGGCTGCGGAACCATGCTCCCTCCTCCTTCAGTTTACGGTTGGCCGAAAGTGAAAACACCTGGAAGCCACCTGAATCGGTAAGGATAGGGCGGTTCCAGCCGTTGAACTTATGGAGGCCTCCGGCCTGACGCAGAATGTCGAGACCGGGACGCAGGTAGAGGTGATAGGTGTTGCCGAGAATGATTTTGGCGTCGATATCCTCGCGGAGTTCGCGGGTATGGACAGCCTTGACACTTGCCACAGTGCCCACCGGCATGAAGATCGGTGTCGGAATCTTGCCGTGGTCGGTGGTAATCTCACCGGCACGGGCGTTGCTATATTGGGCGGTTGCTTCTACTTTAAAATCCATTCGAATAAATGTAAATCAACTGCAAATTTACAACAACGCGCCGAAAGCACCAAAACCAGACGCGTTTTTAGAGCGGATTTCTTATAAAATCAGACGGTTTTGTTTGTGAATATTACCTTGACCCGGAATGCTCTTCCCAAACTAATGTAGCGAGGTATTTATTGCTTCTGCAATGAAGATCAGCTACTCCCTCCTCTATTAAATCTGAAGTCTGGGATTCATAATAGATATCTGTGGCTTCTTGAAGAGTTACCCCATATAACTCGGAGATACTGTTGATTATATCCGCACATTTTTCACCACGGTAGACAAGTTTACATTCTTCTGTCATAATTTCTTGCTATTAATATGTTTAAGACATTGATTCAGCATTTCTTGATTCCTTATGCAGTATTGGATATTGGGTTTCTCAAAACGTAATAGGCCGATAGCTGTTTCTGCTGACATCTCTCCGGAGAAATACTTTTCAATCGTACGGATTACTTTGTCATTAGCAACTCCGCCAATTATCATATCGTAATCTGTATTATCGATACCGGCTCTACATCTGGTAATGAAATCGAGCCATTGTAAATCATAGCTATTGAATTTTAAGATACGCCAATCCTTGTCTTCAACTTCTAACTCATAAATGTTTATCCACGCCTCTTCCTCTCTACGAATGAAACGACTGCCATATCGTATAGCTTGTTCTTCTATAGAAGTCAAGTAAAATCCTTTGCCGAAGTCAAGATAGTTTCGGGAATAGGAGATGTCTGGCTGGACAATAAATTTATTTGAAGAATGATATAGTTTCATTGTGGTAAAACTCCCTTTTTTTTCATGTAATCTGTCAGATCATCCATAAGATACCTGACGCCAAAAGTATGCAGCACATCATAAGAAGGTACGATATAGTTGTAGAGAATACCGGAAGTCTTCAGACGTCGGTAGACCTCACTTTGCGGTATTTTCAATTTTCCTGCAAGGTTGCTTATGCAGAATGTCACGAATTCAAGAGTATCTTTATCCATTGCCGAGTTCAGTATACTATTTTCTTCAGGAGTGACTCCTTTTATATATTAACGAGATTATAGGGAAAAATATTGAAAATCATATTGACTCATTATTGGATTGTTGAACAGTTTTATTAATTTTGCAGAATCACACAAACAACCTCTTGCATATGCTCAATACTACTCCGCGATATGTATTTGCCGATAATCTTACGATGGGAAAGATGTGGGCTCTCAGTTTGGAAAATGCGAAATTCTATTATTCCTCTAAGTGGAAAATGGTGTGGAAAACTACATATATGTTTCTGCCCCTGCTCCTGGGATCGATGATTGTTTTGTTCGTTACCGGTACATACCATGAATTTACCGGAGAGAACAGAATTGGAATTTTTTTTATTTTTATCATATCATTATGTCCAATCGTCATAATTTACCCCTTCGTGCTATTGGTGGCCTATTGTTCATCGGTTGTTGGGGTTAAAAGGAATAAGAGACAGATAGAGAGATTTATAGCCTGTTATTTGCCTGAAGCTACCCATGTCAGTTGCCTTACTCCTGTAAATTTCAAATTCCTGTATGGTGACAAGGAGTATCAGATTGCAAAGACACAGGCAGAGGGGAGGTATGGCAATAGAAGAAGGCCAGTCACGCTATTTGTGCTGGCCCTCTATTATGCACCGGAGAGTATAGTGAAGGATAAATATTTTGATAAGAACGGCGAGGTTAATTCTACATTCAAAGATGAGTGGGAGAAATATTGTGAAGGTAAGGAAAGTTGCTGGAATCTTAACCTCTCAACTAATGTAATCTATGTATCCTATCGTACAAAAGATAGGCTCAAACCCGGGCAAGTGGCAGCCACTATCGAGCAGATGAACTATCTGCTCGACAGATTTCATCTCTATCCTCTATATCTGCTGCCACCCGACTCAGGGGAATGAGGGATACTCAGATAATCCAGGTGGCTTTACGCCATACGTATTCGAAGGGGCCATGGGAGTGGCTGCGCATCCAGAGACGGCATACGTAGAGCTGCGCGAAAAATATGAGGATGCCGATCAGCACACTTCCTGTTATGCCCATCTGAAGATGCAGACCCCAGTGATAGTACAGGGCTGAGCCGATCATACCTTGAGTCACATAGTTGGTCATGCTGAGACGGCCATAGGGGATGAGGCGCGAAAGTGTGCGGCTTAGCCGGTCTGTACGGTAATAGGCGTTGAGCACGCCGCATATCAGTGTCAGCATCAGCGCGAGATTTGTCAAAGATGACACAAGTATGTTGAAGGGGGTCAGGAAATTCGGATTCGACACATAGTCGGGCATCATACGCTGTATCCCTGAGAGGGGGAAGTAAACGCAGAGAGCCACAGCGAGGACCACACTCCAGCGGTTGAGGTATTCGCGGCGGAACCATCCGGTGCGTCCGATGAGCATGCCGAAGATGAAGAGTCCGGCTGTCTGGAAGATGCGGCCATGTTCCCAGGCCCATGCGAAGCTTGCTAACTGTCCCTCCACAAGATTAACTTTCGCCATCTCAAGGAAAGAGCCGTTGGTCTGTGCGTCGAAGGTGGCAGCCCAGTAGGGGGCGGAGTTTATTTTGACAATCTCGTAGGCAGGGTCAAGGCCGGCTCTTACCATCTGGTAGAGGCATATCGGCTGTGCTATGAATATGGCACCTAAAATTATGAGCCATCTTTGCGGAAGACGGCAGGTGAGGATAAGTATGAATCCCACTACCGAATATAGCACTAAGATCTCGCCGGTGAAGAACATTGCGTTGAACTGCCCTATGATGAAGAGCAGTATCAGACGCCAGGCGAAACGCAGACGGAAATCATTGCCGCGCATACGCTGATTGTCATCCTGTATGAAGAAACTGAAGCCGAAGAGCATTGCGAAGATGCCATAGGCTTTGCTGCCGAATGCGAAGAAGAGTCCATCCCAGATGGCCTTGTCGAGAAAAGATAGCCATGTCGGTTGCCCGGCGGTGTCCGGGAAGGAGTAGAAGTTGAAATGTTCGATAGAATGGAGCAGGATAATTGCCATCACGGCGAAGCCGCGCAGCACATCAGCCACGTCAACACGTGGATGCTTTTTCAGAGAAACGTTGTTCATGAGTCAGAGTTAAGTTTGATGTCAGGTCAGTTTTTATTCCGGTTTATGGTCAGATTTCAGTCTGATGCCGGTTCAATGCAAAAGTAATGAATAAAATCCGATTTTACAAGTGCAAACAATATCTTGATAAAAGGGTGGGGACTTAAGGTCTTCGCCAAGTAAACTTGCGAGACTTATGATACTGGTTGAAATTTGATTTAAAAATTTGCGAAGTTGTTGCGTAAAATATTCCGGAGTAAATGATACAAAATCAAAATTTATAGATTACCTTTGTAAATCGAAAGTATGTATAACCCGATATATAGATCAGTTATGGATATAGGTGATTTCTTTTTCAGGCTGGCTCCAGCCTTACAATTCGTGTTTGAGTTAAGTTATGTCCCGCAACCTGAGGATTTCAAGGAGTTTACGCCTGCGCAATATGCTTCATTTTATCGACAAGGGCTGGATAAGGAGATGGATGGTGACCAAAAGCAGAGGTTGTTTGTATTTCTCCCGGAGGATCCGAAGGCGTATAATCGGCTCGTGGAGATGTATGGTGATCAGCTGATGATTGTGAAAGAGTCTGAGATCAGTGCTTTTAAATCGGTGGAGGAATTCATTGCAAATTGTTGCAATGACAGTGGACAGACTTTCGACAGTCTGTCTGAAAAACTTGCGTATATTGCGCGCCGGATACCGGATGTCTTCACCGAGGGCACTCCCTACGCCCTTTGTTCAAAGCGCCCCCCAAAGTAACAATTACGGCTTGTTGGCTTTGAGAAACTGTTTCAAATTTATTTTAAAAAGTTTCTGAATAATCTGACATTATGGAGAACTCGATGAGTTTTTTACCTAAAGGGGGAGGGTATAGATCGTTGATGGGATATAGATTGGCTGAAATAATCTATGACCTGACGGTTATCTTTACTGAACGCCATATAAGGAGAGGAAGTCGTACGCGTGATCAGATGGAACAGGCGGCGCGAAGTGGAAAGCAGAATATAGCTGAAGGGAGTGTGGCTTCTACCACCTCCCGTGAGACAGAGATCAAGTTGACCAATGTGGCTATTGCCTCACTTGAGGAATTGTTGGTGGATTATGAAGATTATCTTCGGCAGCATGGGTTGCCTCTTTGGGGACGGGAGCATTCCCGGCTTGCAAGGATGCGAGCTTATCTGAGGAGTGATGCTTTTATGAATGCCCCTATGAGTTTGGTGAATAGACTAAATTTGGAGGAGTATTGTAATATGTGCATTACTTTGATTAACCAGTGTACGTTTCTTTTGAAGAGGTTGCTGGAGAAACAGCAGCAGCAGTTTCTTGAGAAGGGTGGCATCAGGGAACAGATGTATCGGGCCAGGATGGCTTATCGGGGTCAGACAAGTCGGACAGCTCAGACAAGTCGGACAGGTCAGACAAGTCAGACAAGTCAGACAAGTCAGACAAGTCGGACAGGTCGGACAAGTCAGACAGGTCGGACAAGTCAGACAGGTCGGACCAAATAAAAAGAGGCGTTGCAGATTCTGCAACGCCTCTTTTTATTTGGTCTGCGGGATTATTTTACTTCCTCGAAGTCGACATCTGTGATGTCTTTCTCGTCGTCATGCTTGGGCTGTGCGCCTGCACCCGGCTGAGGACCAGCCTGACCGGCGGCTGCCTGCTGTGCGTTGGCGATATCCTGAGCTGCTGCCTGGAAAGCATCAGTAACGGCTTTCTCGGCTGAGTCGATATCCTCAACGAGCTGGTTCTTGTGAACCTCTTTCAGTTTGTCGATGGCTGACTGGATGGCTGCCTTCTTGTCGGCCGGAATCTTGTCGCCGAGTTCGTTGAGCTGTTTCTCGCTCTGGAATACAACAGAGTCAGCGTGGTTGAGCTTGTCGATTCTCTCCTTGGCTTTCTTATCAGCCTCCTCGTTGGCCTTGGCCTCGTCGCGCATACGCTGAATCTCAGCGTCGCTCAAGCCGCTCGATGCCTCGATACGGATTGACTGCTCCTTGCCTGTTGCCTTATCCTTGGCAGATACATTCAAGATACCGTTGGCGTCAACCTCGAAAGTAACCTCGATCTGCGGCACACCACGCGGAGCGGGAGCGATGCCTGAGAGGTTGAACTCACCGAGGAGCTTGTCGTCGGCTGCCATAGGACGCTCACCCTGGAGAACACGGATTGTAACCTCAGGCTGATTGTCGGCTGCAGTAGAGAAGGTCTCGCTCTTACGTGTAGGAATTGTGGTATTGGCCTCGATAAGTTTTGTCATCACGCCACCGAGAGTCTCGATACCGATTGACAGAGGCACAACGTCAAGAAGAAGCACATCCTTAACATCGCCGCTGAGCACGCCACCCTGGATGGCTGCACCGATTGCCACAACCTCGTCGGGGTTAACACCCTTGTTAGGCTCCTTGCCGAAGATCTCCTTAACCTTAGCCTGGATGGCGGGGATACGTGTAGAACCACCTACAAGGATAACCTCGTCAATCTGAGCTGCAGTATAGCCGGCATCCTTGAGAGCGTTTACACAAGGAGCAACTACAGCGTCGATAAGTTTCTCGGCAAGCTGCTCGAATTTTGCACGTGTGAGAGTCTTCACAAGGTGCTTCGGACCTGCAGCGGTAGCTGTGATATAGGGGAGGTTAATCTCAGTGGATGTAGAGCTTGAAAGCTCGATCTTGGCCTTCTCGGCAGCCTCCTTGAGACGCTGCATAGCCATCGGGTCGTTGCGCAGGTCAACACCCTCATCCTTCTTAAACTCATCGGCGAGCCAGTCGATGATCACATGGTCGAAGTCATCACCACCGAGGTGGGTATCACCGTTGGTTGACTTAACCTCGAACACGCCGTCGCCAAGTTCAAGGATAGAGATATCGAATGTACCGCCACCGAGGTCGAACACAGCGATTTTCTGTTCCTTGTCAGACTTGTCAAGACCGTAGGCGAGGGCAGCGGCCGTAGGCTCGTTGACGATACGCTTAACCTTAAGACCGGCAATCTCACCGGCCTCTTTGGTGGCCTGACGCTGAGAGTCGTCGAAGTATGCAGGGACTGTGATAACCGCCTCAGTCACCTCCTGACCGAGATAATCCTCGGCAGTCTTCTTCATTTTCTGAAGAATCATGGCAGAAATCTCCTGCGGAGTATAGTCGCGGCCGTCGATGTCGACCTTAGGCATATTGTTCTGGCATACTACCTTATAAGGCATACGCTTGATCTCATCCTCTACCTGTGAGCAAGACTCACCCATGAAACGTTTGATAGAGTAGATTGTGCGGGTCGGGTTGGTTATGGCCTGACGTTTGGCCGGATCACCCACCTTACGTTCGCCGCCATCTACGAAAGCCACTACAGAAGGAGTAGTGTTACGGCCTTCGTTGTTAGGAATAACTACAGGGTCCTTACCTTCGAGCACTGCTACGCAGGAGTTTGTGGTACCCAAGTCTATACCAATTATCTTTCCCATAATGTTTTTATAATTTTAATGTTTATGTTTATATTCGGGTTATATCACTGAGACGGTCGCCGTGGTGAGATGCTCCGTATCAGGAGCCCCGGTTGCACCGTCCGTACACTTTATAAACAAATAGCGTGCTAAAAGTTTCAGTCAAGGATAAATTTTTACTTAAAAAACGTAAAAGGGTGAAAATCACGGATATCTAATAAAGTGTCGGGATGGGATAGGAGTGTGACAAAACTGACAAAAGGGGGATGGGGGTTGTCAAAGGGGGTGGAAAGGGTGATAAAAAAGTAGAGAAAAAGTTGGGAAGATAGCTGATTATTGCTAAAAAATAGTTAACTTTGCAGCCTGAACTTTGGCCGCCCGCTTGGATAGCGGTGAGTTCCATGTTGGAGCGCCGGGGAGTTCAGCAAGCAAACACCTTGAACTGTATGAAGCTTTTACAAGAGAAACTGTCGCGTTACGATGCCCCCCAGCGGGCAATGGCAGCCGGCATCTATCCCTATTTCCGACCCATTTCGAGCGAGCAGAACACAGAAGTGCTGATGAACGGACGCAAAGTGCTCATGTTCGGTTCAAACAGCTATATGGGTCTTACGAACCACCCCAAAGTGATTGAGGCTGCTGTCGAGGCCACAAAGAAATATGGCACCGGTATGGCCGGTTCGCCGTTCCTTAACGGTACGCTCGACATACACAAGCAGCTTGAGGCACGTCTGGCCGAATATGTAGGCAAAGAGGACGCCATGCTTTACAGCACCGGTTTCGGTGTCAACCTTGGAGTAGTGTCAACCCTGACAGGCCGCGAGGATTATGTGATTCTCGACGAGCAGGATCATGCATCGATAATCGAGGGACGACGTCTCTCGATGTCCAAATATCTTAAATACCGTCATAACGACATGGAGAGTCTGGAGGCGCAGCTCAAGAAGTGCGACCCGGACAAGGTGAAACTCATCGTGACAGATGGTGTGTTCTCCATGGAGGGTGACGTGGCCAATCTTCCGGAGATAGTACGTCTCGCCAAGGAGTATAACGCCACCGTGATGGTTGACGAGGCTCATGGCATTGGCGTGTTCGGCAAAGGGGGTCGCGGCACATGCGACCATTTCGGAGTGACAAAGGATGTTGACCTTATCATGGGAACATTCAGCAAGTCATTCGCCTCGCTGGGCGGTTTCATAGCCACCGACAAGTCGATAACCAACTTCCTGCGTCATCATTCGCGTGCTTACATCTTCACTGCCAGCATCACTCCGGCCTCGACAGCCGCTGTGAACGCCGCGCTTGACATCATGATCAATGAGCCGGAGCGTCAGGAGCATCTCTGGGCAATCACCAACTATGCCCTTGAGCAATTCCGCAACATGGGTTGCGAGATCGGCCATACATCAACGCCGATTATCCCGCTCTTCATACGCGATGATTACAAGACATTCAAAGTGACACGCGACCTCCTTGACGAGGGTGTGTTCGTGAATCCGGTGGTTACACCGGCCGTGGCACCGCAAGACACGCTTATCAGATACTCGCTCATGGCCACTCACACCAAAGAGCAGGTGACCCGCTCGATCGAGTCCATTGAGAAGGTATTCAAGCGTTACGATATAATAAAATGATAAAATTTTTTTCATAGGAGTTAGTATAAATTATTTAGAAATCCGACTCCTGATTTATTGATCCGACTTTACTTAATTGAAGATGTCGGGACCGACTTTTTTAAAGGTTTGTCCCGACATCTTTATTTTTTCATTTATATAGTGAAAAAGTTGCTGAATTATTTTGCATCAATGATGAAATGAATTAAATTCGCATCCTGAATGCATCGGTGATGAAACTATTCACGGCTGATGTGGTTATAACTTGAGATTAGACAAAGAATAATATAATCCTACATAGTATATGGTATACAAGTTCAAATTGGTAAGCGATGAGGTAAGCAACTTCTCGCGCGAGATTGAGATTGACGCCAATTCTACTTTTCTTCAGTTAAGAAACGCTATTCTTGACAGCGTTGACTACACCAAGGATGATATCGACTCATTCTTTCTCTGCGACGACGAATGGCAGCGGGAGGAGGAGATAACGCTTGAGGATATGGGCAGCTCAAGCGACCAGGATATCTGGCTCATGGAAGACACCCCTCTCAATGAGCTCATTGAGGAGGAGGGTCAGAAACTCGTGTTCGTCTTTGACTATTTCACTGAGCGCTCATTCTTCATGGAGATGAAGGAGGCTGTGCCCGGTAAGCATCTCAGCGACCCGATCTGCACGGTGAAACGTGGCAAGGCTCCCGCCCAGAATGTCGATATGGATGAGTTCGAGCGTCAGATTGACCAGAACGCACTCAAGCAGCAGGCAGCCGCCGACCTTGATATCGAGGAGCTGTATGGCGACAGTGAGTTCAACGATGACGAGCTCGGAAGCGGTTTCGACGATCTTTCGCTCAATTGAGCAGAATACAGACAAAAAATCATTCCGGCCTGAGCAAGAGTGCTCAGGCCGGAATTTTTTATTGTGTCTTTTAAATCTTTTATGTCAACTTTGTTGCCGGTCAGTCCCGTCCGAAGAGACGTCCTAAGAATGATTTGGGCTTTTCCGGTTTGATGTGAACGCGCATCTGCTCATCCTCCTTTCCGAGAAACAGAATATGGTTGCGGAATACAAATGCAATCATCTTGTCAAATTCAAGCACCGCGTTTATACCCCTTATCAGGAATCTCCGGAAGGGATTGAATTCATCAAGATCCTCGATAATAATCTCCATGTCGTCTCTCTTTATTGAGTGATGCTGGTTAAGCAACGGCAGGAAATAGTCTAACCGAAGTTCCTCTTCGCTTTTGTGAGGCTTCCCAAATTTCTTATATATTTCCTTTATTACGTTATCCGTTATCATATCACAAAGAATGAAGCTGGTTTCAAAAGAATGAAGCTAAACTTTTAGTTCAACAATCGGTGTCCGTTAAATTTTAGAGTTTTTCGACTGAGGGGTCGGTTAGGATTCCTTAGTCTCATTATAGTTCTTTTGAGGAGTTCATTGTTAAAACAAAGGAGGGGAGGAAAGAGTTCAGAAGAGTGCAATTTTTTTTGATAAAAACACTATTTTAAAATACAAGGGGGATATGGCAGATGCCATATCCCCCTGTGCGCTTTTGTCAGCCGTTGCAGGGGCTGCTGAGAAGCGGTATCAACCCAGGAAGCTGAGCAGCACGCCGGCAGCCACAGCTGAACCGATCACACCTGCCACGTTGGGACCCATGGCGTGCATGAGCAGATAGTTGGAGGGATCGTATTCGAGACCGAGGTTGTTGGAGATGCGGGCAGCCATAGGCACGGCCGATACACCGGCATTTCCGATAAGGGGATTGATCTTCTTATCCTTGGCAAGGAAAAGATTGAACAGTTTCACAGAGAGCACACCGGCTGATGAGGCGATGATGAACGCGATGAAGCCAAGTCCGAAAATCTTCAGGGTGTCGAAGGTGAGGAACTTGTCGGCCTGTGTTGACGCGCCTACGGTGAGTCCGAGAAGGATTGTCACGATGTCGGTCATGGCGTTGCTTGCGGTCTTTGCAAGACGGGTGGTGACACCACTCTCGCGGAGCAGGTTGCCGAAGAAGAGCATACCGAGCAGAGGAATGCCAGAAGGCACCACGAAGCAGGTAAGCATCAGACCCACGATAGGGAAGATAATCTTCTCATTCTGGCTCACAACACGAGTAGGCTTCATCTTGATGAGACGCTCTTTCTGATTGGTGAAAAGGCGCATCAGAGGGGGCTGGATAAGGGGTATGAGGGCCATGTAGGAATAGGCCGACACCGCCACAGCTCCCAACAGGTCAGGATTGAGCTTCGAGGTTGTGAATATCGCAGTCGGACCGTCGGCACCACCGATAATGGCCACACAGCCTGCCGAGAGGGGATCGAATCCGCAGAGCAGAGAGAGCATGTATGCGCCGAAAATACCGAACTGTGCGCAAGCACCGATAATCATCAATTTAGGGTTGGCGAGAAGAGCCGAGAAATCGGTCATGGCACCGATGCCGAGGAAGATGAGCGGGGGATACCAGCCCTTCTCCACACCATTATAGAGGATGTTGAGCACGGAGCCCGGTTCATAGATGCCGATTTCCATACCTGTCTGGAAGGGTATGTTGCCGATGAGCATACCGAAGCCGATAGGCACGAGAAGGAGCGGTTCGAAATTCTTCTTGATAGCCAGCCATACGAAGAAGCAACCTACGGCCAGCATCACAAGATTCTCCCACTCACAGTTGTAAAATCCTGTGAATTCCCAGAAAGTACGCAGCGTCTGCTGCATGAACTCTCCGAATGAATAAGTCGTTTCAGCTAAAATCATAATGTTTCGGATTGTGAGATTAGCTTATTATTCAAACACCATTATGGCTCCATCCTGGGGAACGGCATCGCCTACATTCACAAGAATCTGCTTCACGACGCCGGCTTTGGCGCTGTGTATGTCGTTCTCCATCTTCATGGCCTCAAGCACGCAAACGGTGTCGCCGGCCTTGACGGTATCGCCCACCTTCACATTGAAGCTCATGAGAGTGCCGGGGAGGGGAGCCTTCACCACATATCCGGCTGCGCTTACAGGAGCGGGGGTGGCGATTACCTTCTCGCCTGATTCAGTGCGAGGAGCTTTCTGCGGGGCCTTCACAGGCTGCGATACTGTGGTGCGGGTGGAGGGTGCTTTGTCGAGTTCCACGTTATAAGGAACGCCGTTTACTTCAACATGCACGGTGTTGTCGACAACCTCGCCGACCTTAACCGAGAATTTCGTGCCGTTGATTTTATATTTATATTCCTTCAATTTCATGATTTTGTCTGTTGTCTGTGTGAATTACGAGTTTTCACGGAAAGTCAGAAAGCTGACCGTCCCGGTTCATTCTTGTGCAGTTCAGGGAGCTGGCGAAGATTATAAATCTTTGAGTTCCATGGTGAATAGGCACGTTTCATCCGTCGGATGGTGAGGATAGTGTCCTCCATGTCATGGCCGTCGCCGAAATGTTCGGAAAGAGCCAGTCCTATGGCTGCGATCACGTCGCCGGAGTCAACTGTGGCGGCTGCCGGTGTGCTTTCGCCACCGGTCTTGGCGGCAGTTATCGACTGACTTTTCTTCTTGGCCATGAAAGCTTCCGAGATCTTGCCGAAAGCCAGGAAAAGAAGCGAGAGGATAACGAGGGCGCCCACTACGATACACATCGCTATGATGGTTATGGCGCCACCCCAGGAGTCGTTGACGGCTGCATTGTGTGCCTTCTCGGCCTGTGTCATGCGCTTGGCCACCTGACTCTCCTCAATATAATCGACCTCACCGCTTGGGGTGGGATCGACATCAATCGCGGTCTGAGGGCTTACGGCAACTTCAGTTGTCACCGCAGTTTCCGGATCCTGAACATTGTCAGGCGCGGCCATCGCCGCACCTGACAACGTAAGGGATACGACCGCTGTCAAAAGTAATTTTTTCATGATATGTACTTATGATGACAGGGTGTGAGTTGGTATCAAAGAGGTATGTTGCCGTGTTTCTTCGGCGGGTTCTGTACCTTCTTGGTGGCCAGCATCTGCAGGGCGCGGATGATGCGGAAGCGCGTGTTGCGCGGCTCGATGACGTCATCGATATATCCGTATTTGGCCGCCTGGTAAGGATTGGCGAAGAGCTTGCGGTATTCCTCCTCCTTCTCTGCCTTGAACTTGACGGGATCCTCGGCAGTCTTGGCCTCCTTGGCATAGAGCACGCCCACAGCGCCTTCGGCACCCATAACGGCGATCTCGGCGGTAGGCCAAGCATAGTTGATGTCGCCACGGAGCTGCTTGCAGCTCATCACGATGTGTGAGCCACCGTAGCTCTTGCGGAGTGTCACAGTCACCTTAGGCACTGTGGCCTCGCCGTAAGCGTAGAGAATCTTGGCGCCATGGAGGATGACACCGTTATACTCCTGGCCTGTGCCGGGGAGGAAGCCCGGAACGTCAACCAGCGTCACGATAGGGATGTTGAAAGCGTCGCAGAAACGTACGAAGCGGGCACCCTTGCGCGATGCGTTGGAGTCGAGGACGCCGGCGAGAACTTTCGGCTGGTTGGCTACGATGCCGACAGCCTGGCCGTTGAAGCGTGCGAAACCGACGATGATATTCTTGGCGAAGTCGCGCTGCACCTCAAGGAACTCACCGTTGTCGATGATAGAGCCGATCACCTCATACATGTCGTAGCTCTGCTTGGCGCTTTCGGGGATAATCTCGTTAAGGTTGTCCTCAAGACGGTCGATGGGATCGTCGCAAGCCACGAGGGGAGTCTCCTCCATATTGTTCTGGGGGATATAGCTGAGGAGCTTGCGGATAATCTGGAGAGCCTCCTCGCCATTCTCAGCTGCGAAGTGTGTCACGCCGCTCTTGGTGGAGTGTACAGAGGCGCCACCGAGCTGCTCCTGCGATACATCCTCGCCGGTAACGGTCTTGACAACGCTCGGGCCGGTAAGGAACATATAAGAGATTCCCTTGGCCATGATGGTGAAGTCGGTAAGAGCCGGGCTGTAAACCGCGCCGCCGGCGCAGGGACCGAGGATTGCGGAAATCTGGGGGATTACACCTGAAGCGAGGATATTGCGCTGGAAAATCTCGGCATATCCTGCGAGTGCGTTGATACCCTCCTGGATACGTGCGCCACCCGAGTCATTAAGACCGATGCAGGGAGCACCCATCTTCATTGCGAGGTCCATCACCTTGCAGATCTTGAGAGCCATAGTCTCTGAGAGTGAGCCGCCGAACACTGTGAAGTCCTGTGCGAACACGTAAACGAGACGGCCTTCGATTGTGCCGAAACCGGTCACCACGCCGTCGCCGAGGATATGTTTCTTATCCTGGCCGAAGTTGGTGCAACGGTGTGTCACGAACATGTCGAGCTCCTCGAAGCTACCTTCGTCAAGGAGCTGGGCAATACGCTCGCGCGCGGTGTATTTACCTTTGGCGTGCTGTTTCTCGATAGCTTTCTCGCCACCGCCGAGACGGGCCTCGGCGCGTTTGTCGATGAGCTCTTGAATCTTTTCTGTCTGTGTGCTCATTGTGGGGTTTATGAGTTAATTTGTAATTGTTTACTTGTTGGGGTCCTCGCAGAGTTCGGTCAGGACAGCCTCGGTTGACTTCGGGTGAAGGAACGCGATGTTGAGACCGTCGGCACCCTTGCGCGGAGCCTTGTCGATGAGTTTGACACCTTTCTCTTCCACTTCGGCGAGTGCGTTTGCCACACCGTCCTCAACTGCGAAAGCCATGTGGTGCATACCGCCGCGGCCACCGTTTTTCTCGATGAACTTGGCGATTGTGCTGTCGGGGCTTGTAGCTTCGAGAAGCTCGATTTTAGTGTCGCCTACTTTGAAGAAAGCGGTAGTGACCTTCTGGTCTTCCACAACTTCCTGCTTGTAGCATTTGAGACCGAGTACGTTCTCGTAATATTCGATTGCTTTCGCGAGGTCGGGCACTGCGATTCCGATGTGCTCAATGTGAGAAATTTTCATGTCTGAAGATGTTTTAATGGTTGTTGTCTGTTGTTGATTGCCGGGGAATCTTCCCCGCCAAATTTATGCAAAAGTAGCAAATATTCTTAAGCCGACAAAAAAAATCGTGAAATATCGGCATTCAAATTTTAAAAGTGGGTTTGACATCAAATATATGGGTGATTGTTATGGCCGATTGCGAAAAAATGCCGATATTTGCAAAAAATTTTATCCTTACATTAAATATGGAGATAACACCTAAGGGGCTCGCAGCCCTCACGGGAGGAACGGTCGAGGGGGATGAGAATGCCCTCATCACCGGATTTGCAAAGATAGAGGAGGCGAAGAAAGGAGATCTATCCTTTATCGCGAACCCTAAATATGAGCATTTCATCAATACTACTGAGGCTACCGCCGTGCTGGTGGGAAATGACTTCAGACCTGAAGGAGAGTACAGTGCCACACTGATTCGTGTGGCCGATCCTTACGCCACCTTGGCCGACCTGCTGAGGATGGTGGAGTCAATGAAACCCTCGCCCGAGGGTATAGAGCAGCCCTGTTTCATAGCGGATGGGGTGGAAGTGCCGGAAAAAGCCTATATCGGCGCCTTCGCTTATATCGGCAAAGGGGTGAAGCTCGGCAAGAATGTCAAGATATATCCGCAGTCGTATATCGGCGACGGTGTGACTGTCGGCGATGACTGCTGCATACGCGCCGGTGTCAGAATATACGAGGGTTGCAGAATCGGCAACCGCTGTATCATACATTCAGGTGTGGTGATCGGAGCCGACGGCTTCGGTTTCGCTCCCAAGGACGGCCACTTCGAGAAGATTCCCCAGACAGGCATCGTGGTGCTTGAGGATGACGTGGAGATCGGTGCCAACACCACTATCGACCGCGCCACATTCGGCGAGACCAGGATAGGCCAGGGCACAAAACTCGACAACCTGATGCAGGTGGCCCATAATGTGACGATAGGACGCAACAATGTGTTTGCCGCTCAGACCGGCATTGCCGGCTCCACACATATCGGCAACGGCAATATGGTGGGCGGACAATGTGGCTTCGCCGGACATATAACCGTAGGCGATTTCAATGAGTTCGGCGCACAGTCGGGAATACCCAACAATGTGGGCGACCGCAAGCGTATGATAGGCTATCCGGCCATCGACGCAAGGCAGTTCGCCAAAAACCAGGTGTATATCAAGAACCTGGGTAAACTATTTTCAGAACAACGAAACAACAAGTAAAAAATGAAGCAACTCACCCTTAAGGCCCCCTTCTCATTAAGTGGAAAGGGTTTGCATTCCGGCATGGAGATTACTGCAACGTTCCTCCCCGCCCAGGAAGGCTTCGGCTACAAATTCAAACGTATCGACTTAGAGAACCAGCCTGTGATTGACGCTCTCGCAGAGAATGTCGTGGAGACAACACGCGGCACCGTGCTTGGTAAGAACGGAGTGAAAGTCAGCACAGTCGAGCATGCCCTCGCGGCATTGTATGCCGCCGGTGTCGACAACTGCCTCATTGAGGTGAATGGCCCCGAGATGCCTATCCTCGACGGCAGCGCAATCGAGTATGTCAACAAACTTGAGGAGGTAGGACTTGAGGAGCAGAAAGCTGACAAGGATTTCTACGTCATCAAGGAGAAGATGCGCTTCAAGGATGAGGAGAACGGCTCGACTATCACAATCTATCCCGACGACCATTTCAGCGTCGAGGTGAAGGTGGAGTATAACTCGAAGGTGCTTCCCAACCAGTTCGCCATGCTCGACGACATAGCCGATTTCCACCAGGAGGTGGCGAGCGCCCGCACTTTCGTGTTTGTAAGAGAGATTGAGGGGCTTCTCAACTATGGCCTCATAAAGGGTGGCGACCTTGACAACGCCATCGTGATATATGATGAGCCTGTAAGCCAGGACAGAATCGACCATATCTGCGACCTCATGCAGGTGGAGCATATGAACCTTGACCAGCTCGGCTATATCAACCCCACGCCTCTGAAGTGGGACAACGAGCCTGCGCGTCACAAGCTGATGGATGTGATCGGTGATATCGCCCTCATTGGCCGTCCTCTCAAGGGTAGGGTAGTGGCAGTGCGTCCCGGACACACAGTCAACAACAAGTTTACCCGCATGGTGCGCAAGGCGGTTCGTCACACAGAGATTCAGGCTCCGGTCTATAATCCCAATATCGAGCCGATCATCGACATCAACGGTATCCGCAAACTGCTTCCCCACCGTTATCCCTTCCTGCTTATCGACAAAGTGATCGAGATTGACAAGAAGCATTGTGTTGCAGTGAAGAATGTCACTGTCAACGAGCCCTTCTTCCCCGGCCACTTCCCGCAGGAGCCTGTTATGCCTGGTGTGCTGCAGGTTGAGGCGATGGCACAGGCCGCAGGTGTGCTTGTGCTCAACTATCTTGAGGAGCCGGAGAAATACAGCACCTACTTCCTTAAGATAGATAATGTGAAATTCCGCCAGAAAGTGGTGCCGGGAGCTACACTGCTTCTGAACGTGAGTCTGATGACCGAGATAAGAAGAGGATGTGCCGTGGTGAAAGGCTATGCCTTCGTAGGAGAGAAGATTGTGTGCGAGGCAGAGTTCATGGCACAGATAATTAAGAATAAATAAACTGCTTTATTCAAAAAAGAGATGAATAGCATGTATTATGTTGACCCCGAGGCGAAGATCGGCAACAACGTCAAGATCGGGAATTTCACCAATATCCACGGCGATGTGGAGATTGGTGACAATTGCGAGATTCTTGGCAACGTCACCATCTTCCCCGGAGCGCGTATTGGCTCAGGGGTGAAGATTTTCCCCGGGGCTGTTATTTCAGCTGTGCCGCAGGATTTGAAATTCAAGGGTGAGAAAACTTATGCCTATATAGGCGACGGCACAGTTCTCAGGGAGTGTGTGACGGTGAACCGTGGCACAGCTTCGAAAGGTAAGACTGTGGTTGGAGAGAACTGTCTGATCATGGCTTACAATCACGTGGCTCATGATTGTGTGGTTGGTAACCGCGTGATAATGTCAAACGCATGTCAGCTGGCAGGCGAGGTTGTAGTTGATGATTTCGCTGTGATTGGTGGCGGAAGCCTCATTCATCAGTTCTGTCATCTCGGCCGCAACATCATGCTCCAGGGTGGCGCGCTGGTAAATAAGGATATCCCCCCTTATGTCAAGGCAGCCCGTGAGCCGATCTCATATGTGGGTCTGAACTCCATCGGCCTTCACCGCAACGGTTTCTCACAGGAGGATATACAGACCATTTCTGAGATTTACCGTGTGCTGTATCTGAGCGACCTCAACGTCACCAACGCTGTAAAGCTCATCCAGGATACGCTGCCGGAGTCAAAGTTCCGCGAGGAGATAGTGAATTTCGTATTGAATTCAGGACGCGGCATCATCCGCTCGGCCATCTGAGATTGTGTTGAAGATGTACACACTCTGAGAAGAGATTTGTAAAACGACATACACCGAAACAATATTCCCGGATTATACTTGACTGGAGTATAATCCGGGAATATTGTTTCGGTGTATGAGAGGGCAAGCCGAAATAATGTGGGGAGATCGCTTCCGATTTTAACATATGCACCGGAAATACGGTAGAGATGGGATAAAAAAATAACTCCTGTGCATCTGGTGATAGCCATTGCACAGGAGCATTATATATTTGAGAGTTGGAATCTCTTATTTGAGGGCAGCCTGAACTGCATCATTGGGCACCATCTCCTCTTTGAAGATATAAGCGCCAGTCTTAGGAGACTTCTCCATCTTGATTACTTTGCTGAAGGTACGTCCTTCACCTTTCTGAAGAGACGCGACGGTTTTCTTTGCCATGGGTCAGTGCTTATTTAATTTCTTTGTGGATGGTCATTTTCTTGAGGATGGGGTTGTATTTCTTCAACTCCAGACGTCCTGTAGTATTTTTGCGGTTTTTAGTGGTGATGTATCTTGACATTCCGGGCATACCGCTGGCTTTGTGTTCGGTGCAT